>SKJY01000209.1 GCA_007121775.1 Gemmatimonadota bacterium | reverse complement strand
GCGGATCCGCAGGCTGCGGTCGGGGCGGAGGTGGCGGGGCTGGCGGATCCCCGGGAACCGGAATGGAAGGTGGTGGTGGCGGCGGGGGCGGATCCGCAGGGGGAGGAGCAGGGTCGGGTACCTCCACCGCCCTGAAGAGCCTGGTGAACTCTCCAGGGACGTCACCAGGATCCGTCGACTCAGCCGGTTCAGTGCTACCGGGATCCCGGGGCGACGGGGCCTGGGATCCGAGGAGATCAGCGTCGGTGGACGGAGCCAACGCCGGGTCGGAAGTCCCTTTCCCATCCAGACCGAGCCAACCTTCCAGCGACTCCTCGTCCATGAGGAAGCGCGTGACCAGAACCTCTTCACCATCCACCTGGTGGCGACGGAGGATACGGCCAGCCTCTTCCTCCGGCAGGTCCGCCACCGTAGCAAGGACCGTATCGCCGCGCTCCGTACCGGGCCGAACGAAGTGCACCATGACCACAGTGCCCCCGGCAGCAACGGCATGGTGGGTGCGCACGTCCCCGTCAGTAACCTGCTGTACCAACTGATAACGGGCTTCCAGTTCTTCTCGCGTCATGTATCGGGGGTTCTAGCGGATTGAGGAGGTCCACGGCCTCAGGGGACCAGCAAGCGGAAACCTTGAGATCAAAGCTTCGCCGCCGTGGTTGGTTGCCCCGCCGAGCGACCGGTAGAATACTAGGGGGATCGCCCTCCCGCGAGCAAACGAATCTCTCCCCCCGGCCACGAGGTGCCACCCCGGTGACCATGGAAACGAGACCCCTGACCCGGGTTGTCTGGGAGGAAGGTATGCACCTGGCCCAGCATCACTTCCAGGCTCAGGGTCGATTCTTCGAGCACGCGACCTCTTTCGTCCTTGCGAGCCTCCACTTCGGAGCCTACGGGTTCGCGGGCCTGGAACTGGACCGGGAATCCCTCCTCAACGGAACGGTGAGCCTCCGCCAGGCCCGGGGGATCCTCCCGGACGGGCTCACCTTCCACTTTCCCCACGATCCGCCGCCCGATCCGCTGGGTATCCGGGACCGCTTCTCCCCCACCCGTCCCGCCCATGTGGTCCATCTGGCCATCCCTCCGTACCGTCAGGGGGCCGCCAATGCGGCCAGGAGCGATGATGCCGAAGCGCACTCGCGACGATTCCTGGTCGAGTCCCGTGACCAACTCGATGAGATCGGGGGTGAAGAAACCCGGTCCGTGACCTTCGGGAGAAAGAACTTCCGGCTGGTTCTGGACGATGCCCTGGAAGAGGGCGAGCCTCTGGTGACTCTTCCTGTGGCTCGTGTCATTCGCGACGGCCGAGGGAACTTCATCTACGACCCCGATTTCATCCCGCCGGTGCTGCGCATCGGAGCGGTCCCGGCGCTGGGTGATCTCCTTGACCGGATCCTTGAGATGGTGGATGCCCGGGCCCGCAGCCTCCGCCCCCGGGGAGCGCCCCCGGAGGTGGCCCAGATGTGGTTGGCCCACGCCCTCCACCAGAGCCTCCCCACCCTGCGCCACTTCCGGGAAACCCGAGGCGTGCATCCTGAGGCTCTCTATCAGGAGTTGGCCAGGCTGGCGGGAGCGCTGTGCACCTTCACACTGGAAGCTCGCGCCGACGAACTTCCACTGTACCGTCACGACGACCTGGGTTCGTGCTTCGGCGAGTTGGAGCGCCGCCTGCGCAGCAGCTTGGAGGTGGTGCTGCCCACCGGATCGTTCCGGATTGCGTTGGACGGGACGGGGCGTCCGTTCTACACCGGAGTCGTGCAGGACAAGGAGGTCTTCCATGGCGCTCGCTTCTTCCTGGGCATCCACGGCAACCTTTCGGTGGGCGAGTTGACGGGTCGTGTCCAACGGGTGGTGAAGGTCTGCTCCGCGGAGCATATCGAGCGACTCGTGAGGGAGGCCTTTCCGGGGCTCGAACTCAGGCATGTCTCGGCGCCCCCGTCCTCCCTCCGTCCCACCCCCGGCACCCAGTATTTCGAGCTACAGAAGGAGGGACCGTGCTGGACCCTCATGGAGCGGTCGGGCTCCGTCGGAGTCTACCTGCCAGATTCAATACCCGATGCCCGGGTGGAGCTCGTGGTACTCCCCTGAATGGTCGTGGCATCCCGGGATGCCGAGCCCTATCTTGCCCCGCACCGGAGTTGCCGGACCCCGAGATCTCCCAGGAGTAGTGAGCAATGGCCGATGCTATCCAGGACCCTGTGCACCAATCCATGCCCGACGTGCTCGTCACCGGTCGTTTGGCCCGCAGCCTCCAGGAGATCTTCACCGTCATTGTCAGGATCCGTACTGACCGGCAGTCGGCCCAGGATTCGGAGAGCTTCCGGGCCCACGTGAAGCGACTTCTGGCCATGGCCGACGAAGAGGCCCGGGCGTCGGGTTACGACCGGGTGATGGTGAAGGATGCCATCTACGCCGTGGTGGCCTTCCTGGACGAGGCGGTTCTGAATTCCAGCCAGCCCATGTTCCGGGACTGGCCCAGACGCCCCCTCCAGGAGGAGGTGTTCGGGGACCATATGGCCGGTGAGAACTTCTTCCGGACTCTGGACGAGTTGCTGAAGAGGCAGGACTCCAGGGAGTTGGCAGACCTCCTGGAGGTGTATCAACTCTGTCTGGTGCTGGGGTTCCGGGGACGATTCGGAAGTGGAGGCGACGGCGAGATCTACCGCTTCACCACCAGCATCCAGGAGCGAATCCAGCGGATCCGGGGGGGATCTCCACCGCTGGCTCCCTCGTGGCCCCATCCACCGGGTGAGGAGGTGCCCACGGGGCGCGACCCCTGGATTCCACGACTCGTCATCGCACTCGTGGTGGCGGTGATCCTGGTGGGTGGAGCGTTCCTCCTCTACCGGCTTCTCCTGGGTGGAGTCGCTGACGATCTGGCCGCTCTGGCCCTGGCGGCTCCCGAGCAACTTGGAACCCTGGCAAGCGTCCGGAGGGGTGAGCTGTGATGCGGCGGATCAACAGTCGTCTCAAGGCTGGCGTGGCCGGCGGCGTGGCTCTCCTCTTCTTCCTTCTGGTGGGATGGGTCGTTGGAAGCCTGCTCGGACTCGACGAGTCGGCACTCCGCCTCTTCCGGGGAATCATGGTGGTGCTGGGGCTTGCCGCCGGTGCCCTGGTCACCCGACTACTCTGGAGTTCGGGACCTGCGCCCCGGACCGAGGCTCCCGACGACATCGCCCTCGCCCTCAAGGCCGCCCAGGATCGCCTGGCCCGGTCCAGCGCCCCCCGGTCCAGGCTGGACCGTCTCCCCATCACCCTCGTGATGGGGCCCCGGGGGAGCACCAAGACGACACTCATGGCCAGGACGGGACTCGAGCCGGAGCTCCTGGCCGGGGAGATCCTCCAGGGTGACGAAGTGGTGCCGACCGAGGGGGTCAACGTCTGGTACCAGGATGGGACGGTGGTGCTGGAGGCCGGGGGCGAGGTCCTGGAAGACCCGGAGCGTTGGGAGGGGCTGGCCCGACGCCTCCGCCCGGCGAGCCTGGGCGCCGCCGCCGGGAAGGGGCGCCAGCCGGCCCGATCCGTGGTCCTCTGCTTCGGCATCGATGAGTTCCTGAAGCCAGGTGCCAGGGAGAGCGTACCGGAGCAGGCCCGGATCCTGAGGACGCGGCTCGCCGAGCTGGCTGCGGAGGTGGGAGCGCCCGTCCCCATCTATGTGCTCTTCACCAGGGCAGACCGGCTCCCCTTCTTCCTGGACTACGTGGCCACCCTCAAGAAGGATGAGGTGCACGATCCCCTGGGGGCGACCCTACCCCTGCGCCCACCGGTAGACGCCGGTGCCCATGCCCGTGAGGAGGGAGCCCGGATCCGGGCCACCTTCGAGGAGTTGCACGCCTCTCTGGGGCTGAACCGCCTGCGGGTGCTTCCTCGAGAGGGACGTGACGAGATCCGGGCCGGCGCGTACGAGTTCCCTCGGGAATTGCGGAAGATCTCCGAGGCGGTCACCGGCTTTCTTGTGGAGCTTTCTCGCCCGAGCCAACTTGGCGTGACACCGGTCCTCCGTGGCTTCTACTTCACGGGGGTGCGGCCGATCCTGGTGACGGAGAGCGAGGCTTCGACGCCTGTGCCTGCAACACCGCGCCCCACCGATGTCGGGGCGACTGGTGTCTTCAACGTGGCCCAACTCCAGACCGGCGCCGGAGCCCCTCCCGCGCCCCGACCCGGTGGATCCAGGAAGGTGCCGGAGTGGGTATTCATCCAGCGGTTCTTCCGGGATCTTCTCCCCGGTGACGAGGCCGCCCAGGCCCTCACCGCCGGTGGGGCTCGGGTCCAGGGGCTGCGCCGCCTGGCCCTGGGCCTGGGGACAGCGGCTGCCGTGGTGATGCTGATGGGTGTGACCACCTCGTTCCTGGCCAACCGGGGTCTGGAATCCCGCGTGGCCGAGGCCGGGGGTGCGGTGGCGACCATCGCACCCGATCCAGGGATCCCACCGACCCTCGACGAGCTTGAACGGCTGGATGCCCTGCGAATGGAACTTGAGACGCTCAGGGAGTGGGAGCGGTCTCGGCCTCCCCTCCGCCTACGGTGGGGCCTGTATCAGGGCGATGGGCTCCTCCCGCCGGCCCGGGCCATCTACTTCCAGCGCTTTGATGAACTCCTCTGGGCGGCTACCCGCACCCGCCTGGTGGGATTTCTCGATGGGCTGGAGGGAGAACCGGGGGAGGGGGATGATTATGGAATAACATATGATGCCCTTCGTGCCTACCTGGTGACCACCCGCCACCCGGAGCGAAGCGAGAGCGCCGTGCTTTCGCCCGTCCTCCTCCGGCACTGGGCCTTCGGCGACGAGGTGGACGAAGAGCGTCGGAGACTGGTCCGGGCCCAGTTCGATTTCTTCGCCCGGGAGCTTCGCGTTGATCATCCCCTCCCCCGGGAGGCTGAGTTGGCCCGCGTGGCGGCGACCCGGGACTTCCTGTTCCGCTTCGCCGAGTTCGACCGGGTGTACCAGGCTCTCCTTTCCGACGGCTCGGCCGGGATCGACGCAGTGGAGTTGGGGAGCATCACCGCGACCTCCGGTGGCGCTCTTGGCGGAAGCCACACGGTTCCAGGAGCATTCACCGAGGGAGGATGGGAGCGGGTCCAGGCCGCACTGGCGGATGTGGACCGCCTCTTCGCCGCAGAGGCGTGGGTGGTGGGGGATCAGGCCATCTCCGACGCGGATCGGGACCGCTTGGGCACCGAGTTGAGGGAGCGCTATCTGGCGGAGTACGTCGACCAGTGGCAACGCTTTCTGCAGGCCGCCGCCGTGCCGGGCTTCGGGAGCACAGCCGATGCGGCCCGGCGCCTGGATATCCTGTCCGGGAACCAATCCCCGGTGCTCCAGGTTCTGGCCACGGTAGCCCGGAACACCGCTGTGGACTCGACGCGGATCATGCCCGCCTTCCAACCGGTCCACCAGGCGACCCCTCCAGATGTCAGGGACCGGTTCGTCTCCGATCCGAACCAGGACTGGGTGGGGAGCATAGGTGACCTCGGCAGCAACCTCGACCAGCTCGCCGGTGCTACCGGTGCCCAGCGGGATCAGGCCATGGGTGCGGCTTCGGCCAACGCCGATCAGGCTCGCCGCACCGTCCGACAGTTGGCCCAGGGCTTCAGCGTGGAGGGTGAGGCCCGCATTGCGGCGGCCGAGGTACAGCGCCTCATGGAGGCACCCATCCAACTCAGTGAAGCGCTGATCACTCGCCTCCCTGCCGCTCAGGTCAATGCTCGGGGACAGGCCTTCTGTAGCGTCTTCACCCCGGTGCTGGCGCGCTTTCCTTTCGATCGCACCGCTTCCGCCGAGGCGGGAATGGACGACCTGGAAGCGCTCTTCGCTCCAGAGAACGGGGCACTCTGGAGCTTCTACGAGGATCTGGGACGGAGCCTAATGGCCCGTCAGGGGAATCGCTTCGTGGCCGCTCCGGAAGCGTCGCCCAGGCCCACCCAGGAATTCCTGGCCTTCTTCAACCAGGCCGCCGAGATCTCCCGGGCCCTCTTCGGCGATCGAGGCTCCAGTCCCGAGGTGGTATTCGCCCTGCGACCCGACACATCCGACGAACTCCCCGAGGTCGTCGTCTCCATCGACGGTCAGACCCAACGCTTCACCCGCACCATGGCGGCAGCCCAGACCTTCGTGTGGCAAGGGGGGCGCGCCGACAATGTAAGGATCTCCGGGGTCCTGGGCGGCGAAGAGGTTATCCTTCTGGAGGCGCCCTCCGGGCCATGGGCTCTCTTCCGCCTCTTCGGTCAGGCAAACTGGGAAAGTTCAGGAGATGGCCGATACCGACTCAGGTGGGCCGTGCCCGGACGTCAGATCGATGTGACCGCCGAACTCAGTCTGCCTCGGGGACTTCCCGTGTTCCGGGCCGACTTCATGCAGGATCTCCGCTGCGCTACCAGGATCGCCCAATGATGAACCCGCTCAACGCCGCGACCGGCGGCTCCGGCACCCTCGCTTCCCCGCTGCGGTGGAGCCTGCTCATCCTGGTCGCGCTGGTGCTGGCCGGATGTCGCGGATCGGCTCCCGCTCCTCCCCCACCTCCGGAACCGGAGCCTGACCCTCTCGCCCCCCTCTCCCAGTCCGCCCGCCTGTACTATGACAACAGCGGGGGGATCGCTGACTCGGTTCGGCTCGTGGTCAGGGATGACCAGGCGTGGGATGACCTCTGGTCCAGGGCAACCTCCCGGCAGGCTTCGCCTCCCCCAAGACCGACGATGGACTTCGATGATCAGATGGTGGTGGCAGTGGGTGCCGGCCGTATGACCCCCCAGGACCGGATCCAGGTGGACAGTGCCGGATTCTACACCGAACGCACCGTGGACGGCGAGGAGGCGGAGTACTTCGTGGTGGTGGTTCGCACCTTTGAAGGCTGTCGCCTCCTGGACTCGGACGCCTTCCCCCTGGAGATCGTCCGGGTGCCGCGCTTTGATGGCGCCATCAGGTGGGAAGAGCGACGGGAGCGCCAGATGGACTGCCCGCAGGCAAGGCTCGGGTCCCTTGGGAAACCCACCGAACTCCCGCCGCCATCTCCAGGCCACGACGGGATGGTTCCGACTGGGGAGAGCCCATGGTCGCAAGGGGTGGAGGGAGAAGGTAGATGATCGACGAACCCCACCCGGATCCTCCGTCCCCGGAGGTAGATGCCGGAGATCTTGTTGGCCGCGTCCTGGCCGGTAGATATCGCGTTCTCCGGCGGCTCGGGGTGGGGGCCATGGGGGCAGTCTATGTCGCCGAGCACACCCGTATCGGGCGCCAGGACGCCATCAAGGTGCTCCGGGCGGCCATGGCCCGGGATCCGGAGGCCATCGCCCGCTTCACCCGCGGCGCCCGGAACGTCTCCCGGATCCGCCATCCCAACGTCTGCACGCTCTACGACTTCGGGAACACGGAGGAGGGCTTCCACTTCCTGGCCATGGAATTCGTGGATGGGCCCACATTGGGAACGCTCCTGGAGCGAGAAGGGCCGCTCCCCCTGGACCGGGCGGTCAACCTCATCGGCCAGGTAGGGGAGGCTCTACAGGCCGCCCATGCCCTGGGGATCGTCCACCGGGACCTGAAGCCGGACAACATCATGGTGGCTCGGGCCGCCGACGGCAGTGAGCAGGTCAAGGTCGTGGACTTTGATATCGCCCGAGGGCCCGCCGAGGAGGAGGGGCCGGCAGTGACACGGCACGGCTTCGTGGTGGGAACACCGGAGTACATGAGTCCTGAGCAGCTCACCGGGGATCCACTGGACGGTCGCAGCGACATCTACTCCATGGCCCTGGTCCTCTTCCGCATGCTCACGGGCCGGCTTCCCTTCGAGGGTTCCACGGCGCAGGAGATCATGGTCCAGCGCCTCACCCGGGAGCCCATGACACTGGGGCAGGCCACCGGATCGCCCTTCCCACAGGCCCTGGAGGAGGCGGTATCCCGGGGCCTCCGGCGGAAGGCCGATGAAAGGCCTGGCGATGCTCGTACATTCGCCAATGAGGTCAGAAGCACCCTTTCCGGTGCACCTCCCATTACGGCCTCCTCAGGGGTACCGAGCAGCCCGGCCGCCGCCCCTTCCGGTGGCTCAGGCGGAGCGGCCCAGATCCCACCTACTCGGATTCCCTCCTCCATGGACCCGGTGGACAGTGAGGGAACGCCGGTCCTATCTCCCTTAGCCGGGGGAGTGGGGGGAGCGACCGCTACCCCGGACCGCCCAAACCCACCGCCGACCAAGCGCTCGGGCTCTCCTGTGGTGCTCGGTGCCATTGGCCTGGTACTTCTGTTGGTGGTGGGGGGCGGAGCCATCCTCTGGCTGAGTGGCGCGGAGGAGGCCCCACCCACCGAAGTGGCGGTGGCTGGGGAGACACTTCCTCCCCCAGTGGAAGACCCGGCTGAGGAGGACTCCCGGACAGTTGAGGATACGGCCGAAGGGGAGCCCGCAACGACCGGCACCGATGCTACCCCTCCCTCCCCCGCGCCCACGGCGACGGAGCAGTCCGTCGCCCCTCCTGCTCGCCAGACGGCGGAGCCCCCCCAGGCTCCCGTCAGCCCTCCCGAAGAGACCAGGGACGTCGAGTCGACGCCGACCCTCAGCGCAGAGGGAATCAGGGACATCCTCCTGGGCCACTTCTCAGCCCTCAACGATGCTCCTTCCCGATCCACCGCAGAGGCGGCTCGGGATACAGCCACGGCGGCCTGGGGAACGGCGGGGGTGGCGGAGCTGGATCGCGCCCTGGCCGCCTGGGTGAACGGTCAGGCTATGCTCATCCTGGGAGATTCAGTCCAGGGTGTGGAATGGCTGGGCCGGGCGGTGAGCACCCACCCCCAACCCCCTGCCGGGTGGGTGGCCGAGCTGAACCTCCACAGGGACGCTCCCCGGTGAGTTGGTTTCCGGGAGAGGACCGGCCCATGCGACTCCGGCTCTGGGGTGCAACCGACACCGGTAGGATGCGGAGTGAGAACCAGGACGCCTTCCTGGTCCTGCAGTTGACGGATGATGGGACCGACAACGGCTTCGTCCTGGGGCCGGACTCCAGCGGCGCCGAGGCCGTGGACGGCACGATCGATGAGTCCGAACCGGAGCATCCGAACACCGATCCGGTGCAGGTGGGTCCTCGGGGAGTCTTACTCTTGGTGGCCGATGGGATGGGAGGAGCGGCCGGGGGGCGGGTGGCGTCGCGGCTCGCCGCCTCGGTGGTGGCCGAGACGCTTGTACGGGACTGGAGTCGGGAGCGGATGGTCTCACCGGGACGGTTCGCTGAACACTTGCAGGCCGCCGTCCACCAGGCCAATGCCAGTGTGCTGGATCGGACTCGGATCCGCCCCGACCTTGCGGGAATGGGGACAACGGCCACGGTAGCCGGCATCCTGGATGGGTTCGTCTATGTGGCCCAGGTGGGTGACTCGCGAGCCTATCTCATCCGGAATGGGCAGGCGACCCAGATCACCCGCGACCAGTCCATGGTGCAGGAGTTGATTGACCAGGGAGTCATGTCCAGGGAAGAGGCCGAGAGGAGCGCGCACCGAAGCGTCCTGCTCCAGGCGTTGGGCACCGGATCCCATGTGGAGGTCCCCCTCACCTTTCACAGCCTCAGGGATGGGGACCGGCTCCTCCTCTGCTCCGACGGCCTCTGCGGTCCTCTGGGGGACAGGGAACTGGAAGCCCTGGCCTCAAGCAACGACGGGCTCGACGTGGTGTGCCGGAATCTTATCGCAGCGGCGAACGAAGCCGGTGGTCCCGACAACATCACTGCGGTGATGGCGGAAGTGATCTCCGGGGGGGCCCTGGGTCCATCGGAGGAGGTGCGGCTCCGCCCCTTCGATCCCCGCCACCCCTGATTCGGAGGCGCGCTCCCGTGTTTCCCCAACTTCTCATCCGGTCCGGGGGCTATGCAGGACGGCGCATCCCGCTGGAAGGCTCCGTCTTCCGACTGGGAAGGCGTCCGGACCTGGAGATCTGCCTTCACCCGGAGAGGGACCTGGAGGTCTCAGGGCTCCACGCGGAGATCCGGGCTGAAGCCCATGGCTGGAGCGTACGCGACCTGGGTAGTCGAAATGGGACGTTCCTGAACGGCCGGGTGGTGAGTGGAGTGCCGGTACCGCTTCGGCCGGGTGACGAGGTGCGACTGGGGCCGCGGGGACCGGTGGTGGAACTCCGGGTTTTCCAGGTATCTCGCAGAGCAGAGGCCACAGTCGCGTCTGCCGTTCCGGACAGGAGCGCCCCCCGCGAATCCGTTGCTCCTCCCGGGGACAGCTCTTGGAGGAGGCTCCTTCCGGTGATGGTCGCGCTGGTCCTGGTGGTCGTCGGGGGAATCGGGATCTGGGCTCTGGCGTCATCCCGGGAGCGGGCTTCCTGGGAACAGGAACGGGCCGAGCTGGTCGGACTCGCTGATTCCCTGCTTGAAGCTGAGGCCGAAGCAACGCAGAGTGTGCGCGGTGAGTTGGAAGAGTTGGAAGAGGCGCTCGGGAGGAGCCGGGATGAGTTGGAACGGATCCGTGCGGAACTCGCCACGGCGCAGGCACAGACCCAAGCCGCGGATCGACCCGCCGCGCCTGCCCCAGGAGCCTCTCCTGAACCGGCCATTCCTCGCCCGGAGTTGGCGGATATCGAACGACGCCTCCGGGACGCCACCACCGCCCTGGCGCGCCAGCAGTTGGCAGCGGCGTTGGACTTTGAAGCCATCGAGGACGCCAACCGGTCGGCGGTGGCCCTGCTGTTCGCCGAGCACCCGGATGGACGGGTGGTGACGGGAACAGCCTTTGCCCTCGAGCCCGGCGGACGGCTGGTCACCAGTCGGCATGTGGTGCTGGGAGATGATGGGGCCACTGCCCCCCGCCGCATCGCCATTCAGTTCAGCGACTCATCCCAGATCTTCCCGGGGCGTCTGGTAGCCGCCTCGCCGGACTGGGATCTGGCGGTGGTGGATGTGGAGAATGTGCTCGGCTCGGTTCCGGTGGTGGCTGGCCTGAACCTTCGGCCCGACACCCTTTCTCCAGGAACGCCCCTGGCAACCTTGGGCTTCCCCCTGGGAGGAGAGGCGGGAGACCTGACCAATCACACTCCGGCACCGGCCCGTCCGCTCCTGAGCGCAGGGATCCTCCTGGAGCGTTCCGGGCAGGAGCTGCGATTCCAGGGGTACGGGGAACCGGGAGCCAGCGGAAGCCCGGTTTTTGACGCAGATGGCCTCGTAGTGGCCATCCTCTTCGGCGGCATCAGGGACGGGGACCGTCGCATTGTTCTGGCTGTCCCCGCCCCCGCAGCCGCCGCCCTCCTTCAGTCCGCCTCGGATGCCGGGCGCTGAGGCTTCGAAGCGCCCTCAATCCCCCCGGATCTGCTCCAGCGCCTCCCGGGCCTCGGTCATCTGGGGAAACTCGTCCACGATCCGCTGATAGGCCTCCACCGCCCGCTCCTGGTCGCCGAAGTCCTCGTAGGTCTGGGCTCGGGAGAAGAGGAGGATCGCCTCGGACGGAATCTCACGGGCCTCCCGGGCTTCTCGCACCTCCCGCTCCAGCGGCGGCAGGTCCACCCCTGAGGTGACCTTTCCGGCCAACTCCACCAACATGTCGTAGAGACTCTCCCGGTTGTTGCGGACCTGGTCCGAGAAAACGATCTCACTGGTTTCCACATCCACCACCCGG
>SKJY01000117.1 GCA_007121775.1 Gemmatimonadota bacterium | reverse complement strand
CCCAATCCCCCGTCCACCCGTCGAAGACGATGGTGGCGCCGTCCGGGGTGAAGGAGAAGTTCACCGCTCCCACCAGACCATCGAACCTGGACCCCACGTTCCACTCCCCGTCCGTGAGCTGGCGGGCCGCCCCGCCTTGCTCCGGGACCTCGAAGAGGTGCATGAAACCTCTACGCATGAACCCCTGGAAGTCCTGCCGGTAGTGGAGGTCGTCGATGACCCGGGGTCCCTCGGTCCAGCGAGCGCCCTCCGGAGGCGCCGGCAGGGAGACCTCCCAGCGGCTGGGGTTCGGAACGAGTGACGCGAAGACGATGTGGCGCCCATCCGGGGTCCAGCGTGGGTCCCGTGGCGGCTGCTCCATCCGGGTCACCTGGCTCGTGGCTCCCTCGGCGTCCATCCAGCGCACGAAGACCTGGGGCGTCCCCTGGTCCCCTTCCGCCAGATAGAGGACGCGGGTCCCGTCCGGCGACCAGCGGGGCGAGCTCCCCCGGGTCAAGAGCCGCTGCCGGGAACCGTCGGCGTCCATGATCCAGAGAGAGGTGTCCCACCGGTCTTCCCTGGTGTTTACCCAGCGCCGGGTGAAGATGATGTGACGCCCGTCGGGTGACACCTGCGGGTCCGCGACGGTCTCGTAGCGAAGGAGGTGGGCTGCGGTGAGGAGGGTGTCCGCGGTCGGGGGAGCGGGGGTCTGGGCCTCCAGGGCTGCGGCTCCCGTGAGGACCGGGGGCCAACTCCCGGAGCCGATGGGATCCACGGGGATCAAGAAAAGGGCAGCCGTCAGGAGGCAGAAGGCTAGTCGAGTCATGGGAGCTCCGAAAACGGGTGAGCGGTCGCGCCAAGAGATGAACCGAGAACCTCCGGGGGGTGGGGTCCGGTTCTCGGGGAGGGGGTGGGGGCTTACCCTCGCTGCGCGGGAGAAGCTAGTCGCCGATCTCCCCCGTGTCACATTCCCTGTTGCTTTGCCGATACTGGAAGGTGACCAGTGCCTGCGCTGCACGCCGCCTCGACCCCGCTGCGAGACATGCCCACGCTACCCTCCTCTCCGACGGAGAAGCACGGCTTCGGTAGTGGGCGCGCCCGCGCCCCGCAGCTTGTCGGGACGCTTCTCGCCCTGCTCCTTCTCCTTGGCGGCCAGGAGGTCGGTGTCGCGGCCGCCTCCCCAGGAGGCGATCCGGCACCCACCGAACGGGCGTTGGGCCTGGCACCGGCCGGGGCGGTAAAGCCGACGCAGGACGACGCCTCGTCTCCCGGGAAACCGAGCGCCGACCCCAGCGACCCCTTCACCCGCGGAGCCGAGCTCCGGGAGCTGGCTCAAGCCCTTCGAGTTGGTGGCAATCCGGTGGAGGCGTTGGAGCCGGCCATGGAGGCCGAGGCGCTCCTCAGCCAGGCTCTGCGCCTGGCCCGAACAGCCGCCGACTCTCTCGCCGTGACGCTGGAGCTGGCTGAAGCCCGGAACCAACTCGGATTGAACCTCTGGATCCTCTCCCGCTTCCAGGAGGCCGTTCAGTTCCTTGAGGAAGCTCGGATCCTATGGCTCCCCCTGGATTACGCGGAAGGGCTGGGCCGGGTCCATAACAACCTGGGCGTCGTCTACTACCAGTGGGGCAGCTACGACTTGGCGCTGGAGAGCTTCCTCGAGGCCCTCCCCTACCGGGAGACGCAGGCGGACACGGCCGGTATGGCGCGCGTCTTGTCGAACATCGGGCTGGTCCGTCTCGACTGGCGCCAGTTCGACGAGGCGGAAGAGGCGTTGGAACAGGCCGCAGCCCTCGCAGATGCCACCGGCGAGCCGGGCGTTCGGGCCTATGCCTGGTAGACGCTGGCGAGCCTTTATCTGGACCGGGGCGATCTGGACGCCGCAGAACAGGCCTATCGCCTCTCCACATCCCTCGCCCCGCCAGGTGCCGTGACCCAGGGCTCCGTCGGGCTGGCCCAGGTATACGGCGCCCGGGGCGATTACGCCGCCGCCATCCACCTGCTTCGGGAGGTGGTGGAAGAGTCGCGACGCTCCCGGCAACCGCGGATCGAGGCGAGGGCCCTCCGCCACCTGGGCGAGGTTCACTTGGCAGCCGGCGACCTCCACTCTGCCGACACCTTCCTCAGGGAGGCGCTGGCTGTGGCGGAAGCCCAGGAACTCCGTCCCATCCAGGTCTCCATCCTGGAGAACATGGCACGGGTCCACGAAGCGCGGGGAGACCCCGAGGCGGCGCTGGCGTCGCTCCGCCGGCACCAGGCGGTACGGGACAGCCTCTTCTCTCAAGGAACGGGGCAGCGGCTGGCCTCCGCCGACGCGCGCCTGGAGGCGGATAGGCGGACGCGGGAGAACCTGGAACTCCGGATGGTCCAGGCTCACCAGGAAGAGCAGATTGCCCGGGGACACCTGATCGTGCTACTGGGAACGGCCCTCCTCCTGACCCTCCTGGTGCTGATGCTCGTCCTCGCCCACTTCAACCGGCGTGGGCGGGAGCGCCAGAGGGCGCTCACCGAAGCCAACGCCAAGCTGGAGACCGCCAACCACGAGCTAACCCTGGCCCTCTCGGAGAACCGCACCCTCCAGGGCCTGATCCCCATCTGTTCAAGCTGCCGGAAGGTGCGCGACGACAAGGGATACTGGGAGGCGCTGGAGACCTATGTGAGCGAGCGCTCCGAGGCGAACTTCAGTCACTCCATCTGTGCAGACTGTGGGCCCCGGGTGTACGGCGAATACTGGTCCGATGAGGAGGCCTCGGCGGCTCCGACTCCCTGAAGGGCCTCCGGTGAGAGACCAAAGGCCGCAGTCCGGCGGAACCGGCACCATCCCCCGCTGCACCTGGCAGCGGCGTCGGTGGACCCCACACCGCGGCGCAGACAGGCCCCTCACCGGAGCGCCGGCACGAGCCTCCCGTCCTCGTCCACCCTGAACGACCACTCCCCGGCACCCTCGGCGGGCTCCCCGCCCATCTCCCGAAGGAGCCCGGGCCACCCTTCCGGGTGGTACACGCCGTGCTCCTCCATCCATCCCTCGGGGTCGAAGGGGAAGGGGAAGGGGATGGTGATGATTCCGGCCGGCGCCCCGCCGCCGGAGGGGGCGACCGCGGTGCGGGGTTCCAGCATCCGCTGGATCTCGAGCTCCACGTCGTGGAGGT
>SKJY01000016.1 GCA_007121775.1 Gemmatimonadota bacterium | reverse complement strand
GGGCGAGAAGGCCCGGGCCCTCTTCGCCGGATGCGCTGCCCATTCCTTCCTTCCCCTGGAGCGGAGGCCCAGTGCGGCAGTGGGTATGGTCCTGGCAGCTTCAGGCCATGCGGTGGGATGGCCCGTCCCCCGAGGCGGCGCGGCGGAGCTGGCCGGTGCCCTTGTGCGATACCTGGAGAGCCTGGGGGGTGAGGTGGTTACCGGGTGGAAGGTAGAGTCCCTCTCTGAACTTCCGTCCAGTCGGGCCGTGCTCCTGGACCTGACTCCGCGACAGGTCCGTGAGGTGGCGGGGGCGCAGCTTCCCAGTCGCTATCTGGGTCGTCTGTCTCGCTATCGCTACGGCCCCGGGGTCGTGAAGGTGGACTGGGCGCTGGATGGCTCCGTTCCCTGGAGCGCTCCCATCTGCGGAGAGTCCGCCACCGTCCACGTGGGGGGGCGCCTGGAAGAGGTGGAGGCGGCTGAGCGGGAACCCTGGCGCGGATCGGTAGCGGAGCGGCCCTTCGTGCTATTCTCGGAGCCCACCCGCTTCGACCCCACTCGGGCCCCTTCCGGCAAGGGCATCGGGTGGGGGTATTGCCACGTTCCCCACGGGTGGGCTGGAGATCCGGACCAGGTCGCGGACAGGATCGAAGCGCAGGTGGAGCGCTTCGCTCCCGGCTTCCGGGACAGGATCCTGGCTCGGAGCGTCCTGGGACCCGCCGAGTTGGAGCGGACCAACCCGAATCTTGTGGGGGGCGACATCAACGGCGGACTCCAGGACCTCCGGCAGGTCCTGGCTCGTCCTGTTCTCTCCCTGGATCCCTACGCGACGCCCACGGAAGGCCTCTATCTCTGCTCGTCATCCACCCCCCCGGGCGGAGGGGTACACGGGATGTGCGGATACCACGCCGCCCGGTCGGCTCTGCGGAGAACCTTCGGGGAGTGAGGAAGGGAGTCAGAAAGCTGCCGGGAATCCTCCGGCTCCACCCGTCACCCGTCTGCTAGGGGGCGGAAGAGCGCCAAACGCCAAGCAGGCCCAGTGATCGTCCTATGTCGGCCCGGCTCTGCCCATGGGCGAACAGGAGGAGGCTCCCGTCTTCCTCCTGGACTACATACGGCGACACGACGCGGAGATCGTTCCAGGAACCGGAGCTACCGGGACCCAGAACAGGATTGTGGGGGCTTCGTTGCCACTGAATCCCATCGTCCGAGATCGCCAGCCCCACATAGATGGGGGTGGCGTCCAGATCCAGGGGCTCCTGGTATCCCGAGTACCACATGAGATACCGTCCCCCGACCCGACGCACCATCCCGTGGAGGATTCCCTGGTCCCAACCTTCCAGGTCTCGTTGGAAGACGGGGTTGTCGGGGTGGGGTTCCCAGCTCTCACCCCGGTTGAAGGAGCGGAGGATGCCGATTCCGATGGTGGTTCCCGCTCCTGCGTAGTAGAGGCGCCACTCCCCGTCAGGCATTTCCAGGAAGTGGGGTGATGTGATGAAGGCATGGTCCCATGCCTCAGGGGCCGGGCGGTAGATGGGCGCTACCGACTCTTTCCACACCACGCCTTCGACATCCACCGAACGGATCTGCCCGAACGCCGGGTCATCGAAGAAGGAGGTTTCGTACCCCAAGTACCAGAGGGTCCATCGTCCGGCCTCCGGGTCCCAGCGGGCGTCCACCGTCTCCCGGTAGCGGTCCCAGCGCCCATCCCTCAGTTCGAGCACCGGCCCGTCGCCCGGCTCGAGTCTGAATGCCAGCGATTCATCCAGCAGCCCCCTGCCCACCACCGGCCCCCCCAGGTCCCCTCCCGTGCTGAACCAGAGCTGGTAGCCACCATTCGGCAGGGAATGCACGGCGGGGTCCGTCAGACCCAGGCAGTGCCAGTCCGGGCAGGGCGGGATAGGTAGAAGCGGATTTCCGGGCAGTTCTTCCCAGACCACCCCGAGCACCTCCTCCAAGGGAATGGAGTCAGGATCGGGCGGCTGGAACTCCGAAGGGCCGGCGGTTGGGGAGCACCCCGCCGCCAGGGACGGGATCGCCAGGACGGCCAGGAGTGTCGCCGCCCCCCGGGATTTGCTCGCCCGGTGGCGGAATCCTCCGGGGGTCACCGGATCCCCATGATCCCCCGGGTGGCCTCGACCAGGGCGGGACCGTCATAGGCGATCCCGTCCTTCAAGACCCAGACCACGTTCCGGATCTCCTCGGGCCGCTCTACCGGATCACCATTCAGCACCACCAGATCAGCGATCTTCCCGGGCTCCACCGATCCCAGTTCATGGTCGTTGCCCAGGATCCGGGCACCGTTCAGCGTCATGATCTGGAGGGATTCCACAGGGGAAAACCCGGCCTCGATGAGGAGTTCGTGGTTTCTCTGATCGCCGAATCCCGGGAGGGCACCGCCATTCCCGGTGGCATCCACCCCCGCCGCCAGCAGTCCCCCGGCCCGGACGAAGGCCACCTCGAAGTCCTGGGCCTTCCGAAAGACCTGGGGCATGATGGATCGATCGGCATTCGCCTCGATGGCCCGGCGGGTGGCCATGTACTCGGCGAAGGCTTCCGGCGCCAGGATCCGTTCGTTTCGCTCCTCAAGCGGGGGACGGCCTGGCACGGTCAGCTCGTAGACCGCCAGGGTAGAGGTCATGGCCACGCCGTTGTCCACCATATCCCGGATCGTCGCCTGGACCTCCGGGGAGTCCATCTCCAACTCCCGAAGCGACTCCCTGAGTCCGGTGGGGCACTGGTCCGGCTCCCGGCCCGGTACGAAGTCCGAGTTCGTGAAGAGCCCGTGCTCCAGGTTGTCGATTCCCAGAGCCACCGCCTCCCGGTACGAGACCGAACAGAGGTGGCCGGTGAATCCCAGCCCCCGGCTATGGGCCTCCTGGATGGCAGCACCCAGCGCCTCACGGGAGATGCGGGTGTAGGCCTTGAACCAGGTCGCTCCCTCCTCAGCCCAGTACGCCACCACCCGACGGGCGTCTTCCGCGGTCTCGATCCCCATCATGTGGCCGCTGCCACCGATTCCGGTGAGGTAGGGACCGGTGATATGCATGCGGGGGCCTGGGATCCGGCCGTCCTCGATCCCACGCTTCATGTTGATTTCGCTGTAGGGCGAGGCGGCACCGGTGGTGCGGATGGTGGTGACCCCGCTCCCCAGGT
>SKJY01000261.1 GCA_007121775.1 Gemmatimonadota bacterium | reverse complement strand
CCGGGGAGCCTCGGGTGCCATCCCCGCCCCGGGCCGAAAGCGCCTCCCGGTGCCGGGAGCCTGATGGCCAGGGCCTGTGCGGGGAAATCGCTCATGGGAATCCAGGAAGAGGAAGGTGGCAGGCTTTGTTCGGTGGTCGTACAATTAGTTGAAGGCCATCGGTCCGCCCTCCCGCTCCATCCGCACCCGAAGATGTCTCAGATGAACCGTGTTGCCCCCATCTATTCCGCCGGTCCGGCACCGGTTCCGCAAACCCGTTGCCGGGTCGGGACTTCCGCCGTCGCGCTCCTGGCGCTGCTGGCGATTCTCGTGCCGGGGTGTCGCCCAGGGTCCGGCCTCACCGACAGCGGCACCGAGGTGGTTCCGGACTCCACGTGGACCCTGGTCTGGTCCGACGAGTTTGAGGGATCCGAGCTGGATCCGGCGAAATGGTCCATCCAGGTCGGTGACGGGTGCGACCTGGGGATCTGCGGCTGGGGCAACGAGGAACTCCAGTGGTATCAGGCCGACAACATCGAGGTATCGGGCGGATTTCTCACCATCACGGCTCGGGAAGAATGGGTGGCCGGACACCGCTACACCTCGGCTCGGATCCGAACCAAGGGGAAGGGAGACTGGACCTACGGCCGCATTGATGTTCGCGCGCGCCTACCGATAGGGCGGGGACTCTGGCCGGCCATCTGGATGCTCCCCACAGAAGACCGCTACGGCGGCTGGGCCGCCAGTGGCGAGATCGATATCATGGAGTTGGTGGGACACCAACCGAACCGGGTCCACGGAACCCTCCATTACGGAGGACCATGGCCCAACAATGTCTTCTCAGGCGCCCCCTATACCCTCTCCCGCGGCACCTTCGCCGACCGGTTCCACACCTTCACCATCGAATGGGAGGAAGGGGAGATCCGCTGGTATGTGGACGGGCGCCACTATCAGACCCAGACCGAGTGGTACTCCACCGGTGGCCCCTTCCCCGCCCCCTTCGATCAACCCTTCCACCTGCTCCTGAACGTGGCCGTGGGCGGCACCTGGCCCGGCAGCCCCGACACCCGAACCACCTTCCCCCAGTCCATGGTGGTGGAGTACGTAAGAGTCTACACCCGGGAGCCGTGAGGGACACGGGGCCGGCCAGATTGCGCGAAATCTTGACAGGCCGCTCCTCCTGAAGGAACTTTGTTCGGTAGGCGAACAAAGTGTCGCGCCTCGTAGTTTCGACCCCCTCCGGCCCCTTGGAGAGTAACGATGTACTCCAGACGCCCCTCCCGTCTCTTGCTTCCCATACTTCTCCCGGCCCTTCTGGTGGTGGGCGCCACAGGCTGCGACCGGGACGATGACCCCCTCACCCCCGCCCCACTCCCCGACGATGCCGTCGTCTTCGACGACAACCTGGCCAGCGGGGTGGACTTCCAGGCCTTCGCCGGTTCCAAGGCCGATGCGCTCGAGAGGGACACCAGCGAGCGGTTTGAAGGTCAGGCTTCGCTTCGCATTTCGGTGCCGGCTCCGGACGACCCGGGTGGCAGCTACGCCGGCGGAGCTTTCGTGGCCTCCGTTCCCCGGGATCTGACCCAGTACAACGCCCTCGTCTTCTGGGCCCGTGCGGACCAAACCGCTACCCTGAACGTGGCAGGTCTCGGGAACGACAACACGGGCACCTCTCTCTTCACCGCAGAGACCCAGAACCTCCCACTGACCACGGAGTGGCGGCAGTACGTGATCCCCATTCCCGACCCTGCGGCCCTCCAGGAAGAGCGCGGCCTCTTCTACTTTGCCGAGGGTGGCGAGCCGTACACCATCTGGATGGACGCCATCCGCTTCGAGACCGTCTCAGGGCTCGGCGCGCCCCGTCCCGCCATCGCCACCCAGTCCCTGGGCCTGGAGGTGGGGAGTACGGCCTCCGTCACAGGCACCCAGGCGGCGTGGACCGTCGGCGGGGAGGAGATCGTGGTCACGGCGGCCCCCTCCTACTTCACCTTCACCTCGTCGGATCCGGCGGTGGCGACCGTGTCCGAGCTGGGAGAGATCGAAGTGGTGGGTGAGGGGACGGCCACCATCACGGCCTCCCTGGGGTCGGTGGACGCTGCCGGCGTCGTCACGGTCACCACGGTGGCCGGCCCCACTGAAGCGGCCCCCATCCCCACACGGGACGGGGCCGACGTCATCTCGCTCTTCAGCAGCGCTTTTGACGATGTGCCGGTTGACACTTGGCGCACGGAGTGGTCCGACCCCAACACCACCTACAGTGAGATCGAGATCGATGGCCGCTCGGTGAAGCGGTACGGAAGCCTCGTCTTTGCCGGAATCGAGTTCGTCACAGAGCAGATCGACGCCTCGGAGATGACCCACTTCCACATGCACGTCTGGACACCCGACAACACCGATCGTCCGAACCGCCTTGGCATCAAGCTTGTTGACTTCGGTGCCGACGGACAGTTCGACACGGGCGTCGTGGAAGGCGAACTCTTCTTCGACTCCGAGACCACACCGACCCTCGAGTCGGGCACTTGGGTGAGCCTGGAGATCCCCCTGGCCGACTTCCAGGGCCTGGTCACCCGGGAGAACCTGGCTCAGCTCATCATCTCCGGTGTGGAGGGGGTCAACACCGTATACGTGGACAACGTCTACTTCTTCCGGGCCGACGACGAGGGTGATGACCCGGAGCCGACGCCGAGCCCCACCGAAGCGGCGCCCACACCCACCCAGGA
This sequence comes from Gemmatimonadota bacterium, assembly GCA_007121775.1. GTDB lineage: Bacteria > Gemmatimonadota > Gemmatimonadetes > Longimicrobiales > Gaopeijiaceae > PWLA01. Next base: position 8,932 of record SKJY01000261.1, on the reverse strand, counting down.
TGCGGCCGACGTCATCTCGCTCTTCAGCAACGCGTACGAGAATGTGGCGGTAGACCGGTGGACGACGGACTGGGACAACACCTCCTACGAGGAGATTCAGATCGGCGAGAGCGACGTGAAGCGCTACTCGAATCTGGTCTTCGCCGGAATCGAGTTCGTCACCGAGCAGATCGACGTCTCGGAGATGACCCACTTCCACATGCACGTCTGGACGCCCGACACCACCGATCGCCCGAACCGCCTCGCCATCAAGCTCGTGGACTTCGGTGCCGACGGACAGTTCGATACCGGTGTCGTGGAAGATGAACTCTTCTTCGACTCCGAGACCACACCGGCCCTCGAGTCGGGCACCTGGGTGAGCCTGGAGATGCCCCTGGCCGACTTCCAGGGCCTGGTCACCCGGGAGAACCTGGCTCAGCTCATCATCTCCGGTGTGGAGGGGATCAACACCGTATACGTGGACAACGTATACTTCTTCCGACGCTAACCCCCTCTGATCCCACCGATGGGAACCCGCCATGGAATCCCGAACCCCAGCCCAGGGGTCTTCTCCGGCCGATGAGGCCCGGGGGAGACCCCTGCTGGACCTGGCCCTCGAGGCCATCTGGCATAGCGAAGGTATGTCCCGGGCCGACCTGTCCCGCCGGCTCGAAGTCTCCCGCTCCACCGCTTCGGAACTGGTAGGCGACCTCCTGGACACAGGCCTTGTGGCCGAAGGAGGTGACGGACCCAGCCGGGGTGGCCGGCGGCCCATCCTGCTCAAGTTCCAGGACCGGGCCCACGTCATCCTGGGTCTGGACATGGGCGCCACCCACGTGGCGGTGGCGCTTACGGATCTTCGAGGACGGATTCTGGCCTGGCGGGAAGAGGCCCATCCGGTGCGCTCCGACCCGGAAGGCACCCGGGCCCTCATGATCCGCCTCTGCGACACGGTCCTGGAAGAGGTGCATGGCTCCGCCTCTTCACTCCTGGGGATCGGGATCGCCGTGGCCTCCCCGGTGGACCACCTGGATCCCCTCCGCCTCTCCGAGACGGTCCTGCCTGCCTGGCGGGGGCGAAGCGGGTTCGAGGCGCTCCAGAAGCGCTACAGGGTACCCGTCTTCGTGGACAACGACGCCAATCTGGGTGCCCTGGCCGAAGGTTGGTGGGGAGCCGGAAGGGGGGTCAAGCACTTTACCTTCATCAAACTGGCCACAGGGATCGGCGCCGGGCACATGTTCGGGGGACAGATCTATCGGGGAGCCACCAATGTGGCCGGTGAGATCGGGCATATTTCCATCGACCCCCACGGCGACCAGTGTCTGTGCGGAAATCGCGGCTGTCTGGTCACCTTCATCGGTGGAGAGGCGTTGGTCCACAGGGCACAGGCCATGCTGGCGGACGAGGCTGGGAGCCTCCTGGCGGACGGGCCGATCACCCCTGGAAGGATCGAGGAGGCCGCTCTGCTACGCGATCCGGTGGCCATGCAACTGGTCCGGGAGGTGGCTCACCACCTGGGAGTGGCCATCGCGGGCCTCCTGAACCTCCTGAACCCCGAAGCGGTGATTCTGGGAGGCAGTATGGCCCGCCTCAAGGATGATCTCCTCATCCCCCTCCGGGAGACGGTAGTCCGCCGAACCCTGGTGAGCTCTGTTGCGGCCGCTGAGATCCGGGTGAGCGAGTTGGGTCCGCAGGGGATCGCACTGGGGGCCGCGACCCTTGTCCTCTCCTCGGCCCTGAGCAGCCCCACCCTCTTTCCGGGGATGCAGAACCTCGTCGCCGGTCGCCCCTGATGGACCTCGGGCCGGCGCAGACGAAGCATCCAGACACACGGCCCGAAGACCGGATCCCCTTCCACCAAAAGGTCATCTATGGGGCGGGGGCCTTCGTCAACAACCTCCTGGCCGCCGCCATCGGAGGTATGGCCATCATCCTGAATCTGGGTCTCGGGATGAATCCGGCGCTGGTGGGAGCCCTGGGCGCCATTCCCCGGCTCACCGACGCTCTCACCGACCCCATCATGGGGTATGTCTCCGACAACACCCATACCCGATGGGGGCGGCGGCGGCCCTACATCTTCTGCGGGGCCATCCTGGCGGGTCTGCTGTTCGTCCTCCTATGGCAACTCCCCGAAGGACGCTCGGAATCCTACTATTTCTGGTACTTCCTGGGCGGCTCCATCCTCTTCTACTTCGCGTATACGGTCTTCGCGACGCCCTGGGTCGCGCTGGGCTACGAGTTGACACCGGACTACCACGAGCGGACCCGGCTCATGGGGGTCCAGAACTTCGCGGGACAGCTCGCCTACGTCGTATCGCCCTGGTTCCTCTGGATCATGACGAACCAGGCGTGGTTCGACACCCAACTGGACGGGGCCAAGGGGCTTGCGGTGGGAGTAGCGGTGGTGGCCATCGGTCTCGGGGTCCTTCCCGCCATCTTCCTCCGGGAGCGCTTCAAGAAGGCGCCTGGAACGGCGGGAGCGGGGGTCGGATCCGCGGTGGCCTCCGCGGGATCCCGATTCCGGAAGGGGGTCGCCGGATTCCTGAGTGGGATGAAGCTGACGGTGCAGTCCAAGCCTTTCCTGAAGCTCTGCGTGGCCACCTTCCTGGTGTTCAACGGCTTCATCCTCATCTCGGCCTTCTCCATCTATGTCATCATCTATTACGTCTTCGCCGGAGACCAGGCGATGGGGGCCCAGTACGCCGGGTACGCCGGCACGGTGGGCGCCGTCTCCACCTTCCTGGTCATCATCGTTGCCACCTGGCTCGGGACGAAGTTCGGAAAGCGGACGGCCTTCTTCATCACCACCGGGATCTCGGTCTTCGGGTACCTTCTCAAGTGGTTCTGTTACAACCCGGACTACCCCTGGCTGGTGATCCTGCCGGCCCCTCTGATGGCCTTCGGGCTGGGAGGCCTCTTCACCCTGGTCCCGGCCATGATGGCCGATGTGGTGGATGTGGACGAACTGACCTCCCACGCCCGGCGGGAGGGGATGTTCGGCTCCATCTTCTGGTGGGTGGTGAAGCTGGGGATGGCCGCTGCACTCCTGGGCGGTGGATTCCTCCTCAACGCCACCGGCTTTGATGTGGCGCTGGAAGGAAACCAGTCCGAAAGCACCCTCCTGGCGCTCCGCCTCCTGGACGTGCTGATCCCGGCGGCCAGCTCCGCCATCGCCATCTGGGTGGTAGCGACCTATCCCATCACGGAGGAAGTGGCCCAGCAGGTCCGGGCAAAGCTGGAAGCCCGGAGGGGCCCGCCGGAAACCATGGCGGCCTGAGTGGGATCGGTGCGGGGACGAGGGCCTCTCTCTCCCCTCCCCCACTCGCTAGATGACCTCGAACTGCGCTTCCAGGTTCGCTCGGGAATCACCCCCCACCCACACCTGGATCAGCCCCGCCTCCACCACAGGCGCCATATCCTGGCCGGGGAAGGCCAGATCCGCCGCTTGAAGTGCGAAGGTCACCGTCCGACGCTCCCCCGCCTCGAGAGGGACGCGGCGAAACCCTTTGAGTTCCCGCACCGGCCGGGTCACGGAAGCCACCGGATCGCGGATGTAGAGTTGCACCACCTCCACCCCGGCCCGCTCACCGGTGTTCTCCACTTCCACCGACACCTCAACCGTCCCGTCCGGGGGGATCCTGGACGGAGTCACCCTCAGATCCCTGTAGGCGAAGCTGGTGTAGGTCAGTCCGAAGCCGAAGGGAAAGAGGGGTGTGTAGTGGGTGTCCAGGTGGTAGGAGGCCGCGCCTGCCGAGTGCTGGGAGGCTCCCCGGGGCAGGTCGTCCATGTGCACGAAGGTCTCCGGCGAGGGCGGGCGCCCCGTCATCCGGTGACCGTAGTAGATGGGGATCTGTCCGGTCACCCGGGGGAAGGTGATGGGGAGGCGCCCCGACGGCGCGATCTCACCGAAGAGGAGGTCCGCCAGAGCCGGCCCTGCCATGGTGCCGGGGTGCCAGGCCATGAGGAGGGCGTCCACCTGATCCACCACCCCGTCCAGCGCCAGGGGGCGCCCGGCCAGGACCACCAGCACCACCGGCGTTCCAGTCTCCCGGATGGCCCGGATCAGGGCCTCCTGCGCTCCGGGCAGGGAGAGGTCCGTACGGCAATGCCCCTCTCCGGAGAGAACCGACTCTTCTCCCAGGCAAAGCACTACCACATCCGACCATCGCGCCGCATCCACCGTAGCCGGAATGTCGGTTCGATCCCGACTTCGGGTTGTGTCGAGCCCCCGGACGTACCGCACCTCCCCCGGCCTGACACCCCCACCGGATGCCGCAGCCATTCGGGCGCCGATGGCCTCAAGGGGGGTGATGCTGAGGGACGGATCTCCGTCGAAGATCCAGGTCCCAAGCTGTTCCCGGGGCTCCCGGGCCAACGGGCCGATGACGGCGATCCGCGAAGATCGCTCCGGACTGAGTGGGAGGAGGCCGTGGTCGTTCTTCAGCAGAACCACACTCTTCGCCGCCGCCTCATAGGCCATATCGAGGTGGGCGGGGGGAGGCTCTTCCAGGCTCCCTTCCGCCTCGGTGTACGGGTGCTCGAAGAGACCGAGGCGGAGCTTCACCCGGAGAACCCGGGACACCATCAGGTCGATCTGCGCCTCGTGGAGCTCCCCGGCCGCCACCAGGTCGGCCAGGTGGTTCAGGTAGGCCCGGCCCATCATGTCCACATCCACCCCAGCCCGGGAAGCGGTCCGGGCCGCCTCCCGAGGGTCGGCGCAAAGGCCGTGGACGCAGAGTTGGGGGATGGACTCCCAGTCGCTCACCACGAAGCCGTCGAATCCCCACTCCTCCCGGAGGATCCCGGTCATGAGAACCCGGTTGGCCGACGCCGGGATCCCGTCCAGATCACAGAATGACGTCATGAAGGTGCACGCCCCTGCCTGGAGGGCGGCACGGAAGGGCGGGAGGTGGACGCTCCGGAGCTCCCGCTCCGGAATGTTGGTGGAGTTGTAGTCACGGCCCGCCTCGCTGGCGCCATACCCGGCAAAGTGCTTGGCGCACGCCGCCAGGCTGTCGGGTCGGGCCAGATCCTCGCCCTGGAATCCACGCACCATGGCGGCGGCCAGTTTGCCGGCCAGATGGGGATCCTCTCCCAGGCACTCGGCCACCCGCCCCCACCGGGGATCGCGACAGATGTCCACCATGGGCGCGAAGGTCCAGCGAACCCCCTGCTGCGATGCCTCCCGGGCGGCCATCCGGGCGCCCCGGCGTACCAGATCCGGGTCCCATGCCGCCGCCTGCCCCAGGGGAATGGGAAGAATCGTCCGAAATCCGTGGATGACATCCCGGCCCACCAGGAGGGGGATCCCCAGGCGACTCTCCTCCACCGCGATTCGCTGCAGCTCGTTCACGGTGGGACGATCCACTTCGTTCAGGAGGGAACCCACCAGGCCCGAACGGACCTGGTGGGCCAATTCCTCCGTCACCCGCCCCTCTGCGCCCATGATCTGATTGAGCTGGCCGATCTTATCGGTCAGCGTCATCTGATGGAGCAGTTCACGGATCCGTACGTCAACGGCGGAGCGCTCTTCGGTCATCACGCTAGCGGGCTCTGCCCAAGCCTCCCCCTGGTCGGATGGAGATCTTCATTTACTCCCTCACATGGCGATCTGCAGGTAGGTCCGGATCTCCCACTCGCGGCCTCGGGGGCCGTCGGCCAGGGGGTCGCAGATCCGGGTACCACCAGGCCCGGTGGTGAAGTCCGGGCAGTACCGGGGGGAGTGCTCGTCCAGGCTCCGCCAGGTCCCTCGCAGGCCGAGGCGGGTGTTGGGGATGTCCCACCACTGGGGCCGACCCAGATTCCAGGAAATGTCCCCCATGACCTGCACCGGGAAGGTCAGGTTGAAATCCCGGTGATAGTCGAAGGGCCCCCAGTCGTTGAAGCGCAGGAAGCTCTCCAGGCGCACGGGCCCGCGGATCACCCGGAGGTCCGTGCCGTACCGGGTAATCTTCCGGGGATCGGAGCCCCGAGCCTCCCCGGTCCCTACGTAGGGGTTCAGGATCATCCCGGAGCCGCCGCTCCATTTGGATACGATCCGGGCGTGGGCCTCCCACAGATCCCGGGCCGGGGTGCCGCCGGGGAAGGCGAAGGTGGTTCGACCATCCGCCATGATCCCGATGGCGGCGTCGGCCGTGGTGTGGTGGCGGCGGAAGACGAAGCCGGCGCTCACGGCCAGGGCGGCATCTTCCTGCATGTCGCTGTCCCAGGCGTACATCCAGGTGGCCGGGGTGGGATCGTAGGTGAAGAGGATCTCCGCCGCCGTGGTCTCCCGGTTGCTCCGAACGGCGAAGGGGTCATCCAGGATGTTCCGGGGTCGGGCCGGTGGCGGAGCGTCGATGGGAACCGGGCCCACAATGGGCCGCTGCCACATGAAGTTCGGCGCGATCTGGAGATTCCCCACGGCGTAGGTGAAGCCGGTGAGGAACTGACGCTGGTTGCCGCTCCCGTTGTCCTTGAGGCGCCAGCCGGTGAAGGTGTAGGTCTGGTCATACCCACCGTCGGCCACCAGTCCCGTCGAAGAGCCCAGCACGTAGCCGCTCACCGCTCCCAGTTGGAAGACGGCCTTGGCCTTGGCCCCGAAGGTATCGCTGGTCCGGATCTCGTCCTGGAGCACCTCATAGTTGCCTGGCTCCCCCCGTACCTGCTGGAAGGTCTCACCCACCCGGCGCTGCCCACCCCAGATCCCGCCCACATCGAACTCGATGCCACGCCAGTTGGTGGCGGCGTGGAGCGTGGCACGACGCGTCTGGGGCGAGGGAATGGCGAACGAACTGACAATGTCACCCTGACTGGCGATATCCTCGTGGAAGAGGCCCGTCACCTGGAATCGTCCCACCCCCTGGGTGTATTTCGCCAGTACGGCCGGGTTCGCTCCCCACCAGAGTTCGGGGCCGAACGCCACCTTCAACCCATCGAGCCGGCGCTTGCCTGTCCACTCAAAACCGACGGGAGCGACGCCGTTGTAGATGTCGATGTTGGGGCCGTAGTTGGCTTCCCGGTAGATGTTGAAGAAGTCGCCCTCATATCCCCAGTGGTAGTGCCCCGTCCGGTAGAAGCCGTCCAGGCGGAAGTTCCGGTCATCCCAGGTGATGCTGGCCGAGTGGACCCGGACCCGCTCGAAGTCCGATACGGTGATGGTCTCACCAACCCCTTGGACTCGGCGCTCCCGACCCACACTCTCGTAGAAGATCTCGTCGATGGGATTGTCGGGGACAGCACCGAGGATGTTCACCGAGATGTTGGCCACCAGATTGGGCGCGGGGGTGATCTCACCATCGATGAAGAAGGACTGCTTCGTATCGAAGCCCTGGAAGGCAGGACGGCTGGTCCGCCCCTCCCCTCGCTCCTCAGGCGTACTGATGAGGCTTCCGCCCGTGGAATAGGTCTCCAGGTTCATCCGGATCCCACTCAGCCGTGCCACGCTGGCTCGGGTACCGAGGAGGGCTGCCCGGTCGCCTCGAGCCCTCAGCTCCATTTCGATGGGAGTGATGGAGGTGAAGTGGGCGGCGATGATCTGACGGTCCGTGGTGGGGGCGTAGGGATCCAGGGTGAAGATCTCCTGAAGCGCGTAATAGGCGGCCCGAGGGAAGAGTTCGAAGTGCCCCTGGGCGTCCGTGGGCCCCTTGGCCATGATCCCCCACCACTCCTCGTTCATGTTGTTCTCGCCGGGCTCATAATCCTCCGCGTAGGCGTCGTTGGCCCATGAGGCGTTGGTGGAGTGGACGTCGAGACGCTCGGTCTGACCGTCCTTCCACCATCCATCGCTCCATTGGAAGACCGCCCCACCGATGGCGTTGCCGATCCCGCCATTCCCCGCTGCCTCCTCGTAGATGTGCTCCCACTGGGCGATCAGGTAGCGGGCCTGCATCACCTGGTCTTCCTGCATGTTGATGGCGTGGAAGGCGTCGGCGCCGAACTCGGTGAAGAGAACCGGGATCCCCATGGCCTCATCGATCCGCTCGAAGAAGTCGGTGAACCGGAGGCCTCGATAGATGTTGGAGCCGAACACATCCAGGTTCGGCATCTCCTCGGCGATGATGTTCAGGTACTGCAGGTCCCCATTGGCCATGGAGACGGGGGTATTCGGGTCGATGGCCTTCACCGCATCCACCAACTCGCCCATGAGGGAGTACATGTGGCGGGCCATGTACTCGAAGCGCTCCCCCTCGGGGAGGTCCTCCGTGGCTGCGGAGGTCCACTCCAAGCCGTAGTTGTTCTCATTCCCGAGGAGCCACATGAGGAGCCCGCGCGTTCCCACGAGCTCTTCCACCATCTCCTCGATCTCACGGGTCAGAAGCGCCCGCTTCCTGGGATCCGAATAGTCCGTGGCCGGGAAGTATCGCCCTCCCAGTGTGACACCATACCGACCCGCGGCGTGGTTCACGATGGTCCAGATGCCGAAGTTGTCGTAGATGTACTCAATCCACCGGGCCGGGATGCCCACATAGGCCCGGATGGCGTTGCCCCCCATCGCCTGGAGAAGCCCCATCTCACGGTCCAATGCCTGACGGATGAAGTCATCGGGTTCGCCCCAGAAGTTGTAGGTGACGGTGGTGCCGATGGGGAAGTAGTCCCAGTTCACACCCTTCACCATGAACGGCTCGCCGTCCACCATGAGGCGGTGGCCGCTCTCATCATGGACGATGCGAACGTCATACCCGCCCTGGGCAGGCGCCTGGGCACCGGCCACGCTTGGCTGGAAGAGGAAGAAGGGAAGGAAGAGGAGTGGAAAGAGGAACCGGAGGCGGCTGGGCCGGATCATGGGGAGGCTCCGTGGAGTCGGCGGCGGGTGGGTTCCCGTTCACGGAGGGGAGGGGGACCGTACGCCGCACTTTGTTCGGCTACCGAACAAAGTGCGGCGGGAGGGATTCCTGTGTCAAGGGTTCGTGTGGGAGAGAAGCGGAATCCGGGGAGCCCTGCCTGATCTTTCCCCACGAAACCTCTGACGCCT
>SKJY01000219.1 GCA_007121775.1 Gemmatimonadota bacterium | reverse complement strand
GCCGAGGGCGGCGTCCATGGTCGCTGTGCCAGCGCCCTGGCCCGGGCCTGGACCTGGTCGGCCAACCGGTCCGGATCTCGAACCACAGGGAGGTCGGTGGGGAGAAGCCCGGGGTCCGCTGACCCGGGCATTGCCGCGGCCGAAGGCGTGTCCGGCACCGAGGCGGCGGGGTCCGCCGGGGCATCGCCGCAGGCAGCCACGAGCAGCAGGCCCGGGAGGAAGGGGCGGAGGGCAGCGGGCAGCAACGGGCGGCGCATGGCGGAGAGGAAGGGGCGGGGCATGGCGGGCAGGAAACGACCGCCAATGGCGGGCAGACGACCCGGATGGGGGGCGGCCCGCAACGTCCGCCCGGGCGGCGGGCGAACTCCAGCGGCTTCCGTCGGTAGCAGGGGCATGCTTGGAAACTCCATCCTGCCGAAGGGTCGGGCCGGCGACGGCCCCAGTGGAACGACTTCCGTCGATTCGGGGCGCGAGGTCAGGATACCGTGGCTGGTGGCGGGATTGTTCCTCCTGAACGTCCTCCTCCTCCTGCCGCTGTGGATCCTGGACGGGGAGATCCGGGGGCACTGGCTCTCCATGGAAGCGCTCCTGGTTGTGGGCCTGTTCGCGCTTCTCCCTCGCCGACCCCCGGTCTGGCGGAGAGCAGCGGGGGCGGTGGTGGCGCTGGCTGTCTTTGCGGTGACGGTGGTGGGACTCGGCGACGTCACCGCCCGGCACGCCCTCTCCCGCCCCCTCAACCTATACCTGGACGTCCACCTCCTGGGCGCCGTCTGGAATCTCCTGGTGGGGACCACAGGTTTTCTGGGGGCGTCAGCAGTGCTGGGCGGAGGATTCCTCGTCCTGCTTCTGGCCTCCGGTGCCACCGGTTGGTGCCTGGCCCGGGGCGTCGGTGGGAGGCGGGTCAGGGTGGTGGGGGCGGTGTTGGTGGTCCTGTTCGCCCTCCCGCCCCTGCTGGGATCTGCGTCGCCGGAGGAGCGGGACGATCCGGGGATGGGCGTCAGGATGGCGATGGTGCTGGATCGGGCCACCACAGCGCTGGACCGGGCCACGGCGGCTCCGGGGTGGGTAGTGGTACGGGACCAGACGGCCCGCTTCCGGAGCATGCTGGGCGAGAGGGAGCGCTTCGCCCAGGAGATGGCTGCAGCCCCGGACCGGCTGAGGGACGTCCCAGGTCTTCTGGACCGCTTGGAGGGGAGGGATGTGATCCTGGCCTTCATCGAATCCTACGGAATTACGGCAGTGGAGGATGAGCGCTACGCCCCGGTCATCGTCCCCAGGCTGGAGGAGATGGAGGAGCGGCTGGCGGCGGCGGGGGTCCATGTGGTGACGGGCCGCCTGGCGGCTCCCACCCGGGGCGGGCAGTCATGGCTTGCCCACGGGAGCATCCTGAGCGGGCTCTGGCTCGACAACCAGCTCCGCTACGACCTCATGCTGGCGTCGGGCCGGGACATGTTGGTGGACGACTTCCGGGCAGCGGGATACCGGACCGAGATCCTCATGCCGGCCATCGTCATGGCATGGCCCGAGGGTGAGCGTCTCGGGTTCGACCGGATCCACGCCCATCGGGACATCCGCTACAAGGGTCCTCCGCTGAACTGGGTTACCATGCCGGACCAGTTCACCTGGTGGCACCTGGAGCGGGAACTCCGCCGCAACGCTCCGGACCCCCGTCCCCTCTTCGCCATGGTGGGGCTCATCAGCAGTCACGCTCCCTGGACCCCCATCCTACCGGTGCTGGACGACTGGGAGGGGTTGGGTGACGGAGAAGTCTTCCTCCAGTGGGAGGGAGCCGGGGAGGCTCCGGCCGATCTCTGGCGCGACACGGACCGGGTTCGGGAGCACTTCGCTCTTTCCGTGGATTACGCCCTGGCAGCCATGACCGGGTGGGCCGAGCGATTCGTGGACGATGGAACTCTCCTCATCGCCCTGGGTGATCATCAACCGGCACCCCTCATCACAGGGGAAGACGCCAGCCCCGACGTCCCCGTGCACATCATGGCACGGGATCCCGCCCTCCTGGCTCCCTTCCTGGCTTGGGGCTTCGTCCCGGGGGCGATTCCCACCGCTCAGGAAGGGGTGGGAATGGATGCCTTCCGGGGTTGGTTTGTGGAGGCCTTCAGCGGGAATGACGACACGCCGGGAGAGCCGGCGACTACTGCTCAGGAGGAGTAGCCATGGCGGGGGATCGAGGATACGGAACAGTGGCCCGGCTCTTTCACTGGGTTACGGCGCTCCTGGTCTTCCTCATGATCTTCGCTGGGATCGCCATGACCAGCGAGGGCTTCCGCGATATCCGCGACGAGCTGTTCATCTTCCACAAGGGCACCGGCGCTATTCTCCTGGTGCTGGTCCTTCTGCGTGTGGCCTGGCGGCTGGTGCGGCCGGCTCCTCCCATGCCTGACTCGGTGCCCCCGGTGCAGCGGCGACTGGCCCACTGGAACCACGTCCTTCTCTACCTGCTCCTGGTGGTCATGACGATGAGCGGGTACGTGCGGGTGGTGGCAGGCGGCTTCCCCATCGAACTCCTGGATGCCCTGGCCATCCCTCCACTGGTACCGGAGAATACCGATCTGGCCAACCGGATGTCCGTTCTCCACAAGTTCTCCGTCTACGCCCTCATGGCCTTCATCGGAGCCCATATCGCCGCGGCGTCCTACCACGCCTTCATCGCCAAGGACGGTGTGGCTCGCCGGATGTGGCCGCCCATCCGGCCGGGAGGGGGGTGAGGGGCCCTGGGGACGGCGGTGGTCTACCGCCGGGGCAGCGGGTCTGAGACCATGGAGCCCAGCCAGTGTCCGGCCCGGTGGACCTTGGCCGCCACATAGGGGAGGTTGTGGCGGTTCAACTCTCCGTGGAGGGCCCGGCGCGCCACTACCTGGATTCCTCCTTCCTGGAGAGCCCGCATCTTCTCGGGATTGTTGGTGAGAAGCTGCACCCGGTGGACGTTCAGGTGATGGAGCATGGAGATGGCGGCGTCGTAATTCCGCTCGTCGGCTCCGAACCCCAGGGCGCAGTCGGCATCCACCGTGTCGAGCCCTGCCTCCTGAATGGTATAGGCTCGGAGCTTGTTTCCGAGTCCGATGCTCCGCCCCTCCTGGGCCAGGTAGAGGAGGATTCCGCCCCCTCCCTCGGCAATGACCCGAAG
>SKJY01000188.1 GCA_007121775.1 Gemmatimonadota bacterium | reverse complement strand
GATCAGCCCCGGCAGGAGCGGGATCGACCGGACCCCGAGGGGGGAACTCCAGGCTCCGCCGGTTCCGGCCATTCCCGCCAGGGTTGACACTCCCGGCTCCCGCTCGTCAGACTTTGCCACCTTCCAACCCAAACACCGGCGAGGACCTCATGGCCGACGCTCCGCGACCCGACGACATCATCGTGGGTGAAGGACTCACCTTCGACGACGTCCTCCTCATTCCGGGACACTCCACGGTGCACCCCCGGGACACACGGGTCGCCACGCGCCTGACCCGGAAGATCGAACTCCAGATCCCGCTCCTGAGCGCCGCCATGGATACGGTGACCGAGTCCCGGATGGCCATTGCCCTGGCCAGGCAGGGGGGGCTCGGCATCATTCACAAGAACATGTCCGTGGACCGGCAGGCCGCGGAGGTGGATCGGGTGAAGCGCTCCGAGAGCGGCATGATCCAGAATCCCATCACGCTGGGGCCTGATGCCACCCTCCGGGACGCCCACGAACTCATGGCGCGCTTCTCCATCTCCGGCGTGCCCATCGTGGGAGAAGACCGGAAGCTTCTGGGCATCATCACGAACCGCGATCTCCAGTTCGAGCGGGATCTGGATCGGCCGGTGGGCCAGGTGATGACCGATGAGGCGCTGGTGACCACCCCCATCGGGACCACCCTCGAGGAGGCGGAGCGGATCCTCCACCGCCACCGGATCGAGAAGCTTCCGGTGGTCAACGAAGACGGAACCCTCGCCGGCCTCATCACCGTCAAGGACATCGTGAAGCGGCGGCAGCACCCCAACGCCTCCAAGGATGAGCGGGGACGACTCCTGGTGGGTGCTGCTGTGGGCGCCTCGGCCTCGGACCGGGACCGGGCCCGGGCCCTCATCGATGCCGGCGTTGATGTGCTGGTGGTGGATACGGCCCACGGTCACTCGGAAGGTGTCCTTCGCACCGTGGCATCCTTTCGAGAGGCCTTTCCCGACGCCCAGGTGGTGGCGGGGAATGTGGCCACCGCCTCCGGTGCCGCCGCCCTGGTGGAGAGGGGGGTCGACGCCGTGAAGGTGGGAGTGGGGCCGGGCTCCATTTGCACCACCCGGGTGGTCACAGGGGTTGGGGTGCCCCAGCTGACCGCCGTCATGGACGCGGTGCGCGGTGTGGAAGGCCGCGTCCCGGTCATCGCCGACGGAGGTATCCGGTATTCGGGGGATCTGGTGAAGGCCCTCGCCGCCGGCGCCGACTGCGTCATGATGGGATCCATGTTCGCCGGCACCGAAGAGTCGCCTGGCGAGAGCTTTCTCCTGGAAGGGCGGCGCTACAAGCTGGTTCGAGGCATGGGGTCCCTTTCGGCCATGGAGGAGGGCTCTGCGGATCGATACTTCCAGGACGGGCAGCCCGACGTCCGCAAGCTCGTTCCCGAGGGAATCGAGGCCCGGGTCCCCTACAAGGGACCGGTGGCCGACACGGTTTTCCAGTTGGTGGGAGGGCTGCAGAGTGGGATGGGGTACTGCGGTGCCGCCGACCTGGATGAACTCCGGGAGAAGGCTCGCTTCTACCGAGTGACTTCCGGCGGACTCCGGGAGTCGCACCCCCACGATGTGACTATCACCCGGGAGGCCCCCAACTACCGGCTCTGAGCCCGACGGAATTGCTGGAGCTTGCTCGGTGGGTGGTGAATGGTAAGTTATCAGGTTGGGCCCTCTCCATTGATGAGATCCCTGCGTCCAGCGCCCGACTTCCGTTCCTCGTCGCCCTCCCGGCACCCCATGCACCCTCTCGCGCCTACTTTCGCGCTCGCCCTTTCCTTCCGGATAGGGTCCCTCCAGGCCGAAGCGATGGCCCATGTCCGGTCCTCTTCCTTGCGGGGCTCTTCGGCGCAGGGGGAAGTACGATGACGCCGAGGATCGAGAGAGGGACGAGCGGTCTTCGGGGCAGTACCGGACTCTGGCTCACGGTGGGGGTTGTTTCCCTGACGGCCGTGAGCGGATGCCACCGGGTGGGCATGGAGGGGCTCGAAGCCCCGCCACCGGTTGCCGCCACCGGGACGCCGGCTCCTACGAGCCCCGGGGCCGATGGCGTTCGGGCCGGGGAGCCTGTCCCGGTGGAGCGAGGCCTGCAGGTGAGGGGAGGAAGGCTGGAGACGCCGGATGTGGATCTGGGCGGTCTGGACCCCATCCTGCACGCTCGGGCCGCCGAGGATCCGTGGCTCCAGGAGCGGACCGAGTTCTGGAAGGAGTTCTGGACCACCCGCTCCCGGGGGCACTTTGAGCGGTATCTGGACCGGATGGGCGTCTGGCAGGACTTCGTGGACCAGGAGTTGGCCCGCAGGGGACTTCCCGCCAGCCTCCGCTACCTGCCCATCGTTGAAAGCGGATACCATCACTCCATCCGCAGTCGGGTGGGAGCCACCGGCATGTGGCAGTTGATGCCTGCCACGGCCCGGGATCTGGGTCTCTCCGTGGACGGGATCACCGACGACCGCCGGGACCCGGTGGCGTCAACGGTGGCCGCCCTGAATTACCTCGAGTCACTCCACGCCGAATTCGGTTCGTGGTTCCTGGCCCTCTCAGCCTACAACGCCGGGCGAGGGCGCATCGGAAGGATCCTGGATCAACACGCCCCGGATCAGGCGATGCCCGCCGACGAACGCTTCCTTCGGGCCCGGGCTCACTTCCCCGCCGAGACCCGGGAGTTCGTGCCCCGCTTCTTCGCGGCGGCGGCGTTGGCTTCGGCCCCGGAGCGGTACGACCTGCCGCCGGTGAATGGCGCTCGCCGTATCGCCTACGAGGAGGTAATGGTGCCTGACGCCACCTCTTTGGATGTGGTGGCCCGTGCCGCCGGGGTGGATCAGGGGATGATTGAGGAGTTGAACCCCCACTTCCAGCGGGGATTCACCCCGCCCGGTGAAGAGCGGGTGATCCGTGTTCCCCCGGGGACCGCCCGGACCTTTGAGGCCCAGTACGCCCTGATCCCGGCCTCCGAGCGGATCTCCTTCCT
Source organism: Gemmatimonadota bacterium (assembly GCA_007121775.1). Lineage (GTDB taxonomy): Bacteria > Gemmatimonadota > Gemmatimonadetes > Longimicrobiales > Gaopeijiaceae > PWLA01. Next base: position 28,869 of record SKJY01000188.1, on the reverse strand, counting down.
AGAGCATCGGGTGGCCCGGGGCGAAACCCTCTCCCACATCGCGCGACGCTACGGGGTCAGCCTCGCCGATCTCTCCGGCGCCAACCGGAATGTGGATGCGCGCCGGCTCCAGATCGGTCAGGCCCTGATCATCCCTGTGGGAGGGACGGCTCCTGCCTCGGCGCCCACTCAGGTTGCCCAGACGGCTCCCGCTTCATCCGGGGGAGGGAGCGCTGCAGCCGGACCTTCGGCCGGTTACGGGAACGGTAACGGCTATGGCAACGGCGGAGGGGAGGCGTCCGTACATGTGGTAGCCTCCGGCGAGAGCCTCTGGACCATCGCACGACGCCACGGGATGACCGTGGCCGAACTCCAGCGGCTGAATGGCCTCAGGAGCGGGTCCACCATCCAACCGGGCCAGCGTCTCACGGTGCGGGCCTCCGCCCGAGTCCACACGGTGGCACGAGGCGACACCTGGGGCGGGCTGGCTCGCCGCTACGGCGTCTCCTCCGCCGATCTGGCCCGGGCCAACGGCCGCACCACCTCCGACGTCATCCGGATCGGCGAGGAGCTCCGGATTCCCTGAGTCGCTCTTCCATCCCGGCCAGAGAGGTGGGACGGGGTGGGACCAGGGTACGGTTCAGCCGGATCAGGAGTCCGGAGAGCAGGAGTTGGGGGTTCACGTTTCCTGCCGCCTGGGCCCTGGCGTCGTGGAGAGCCTCCATGCTCCGCGCCACTGCAGCCGGATCGATCCCCAACTCCTCCACGGTTCTCACCAGCCAGTCCCCGGCGTCCCGGTTCAGGAGCGCCTCCGGTGACGTCCTGGCCGCAGCCAGGTCCCGGAGCCACACCTCCAGCCCCAGCAGCAATTCCCGGAGTCCCCGAGCTCCGGACGGGGCGTACTGGAGGGCCCGGGAGAATCGCTGAGCCGGATCGTCGCTCAGGGCGTCCCGGAGCAGTCGGAATGACTCCTTTCTCAAAGCCTCCAACGGACCGTCTCCCTCCCCTTCGTCGGGCAGATAGCCCAGGGCTCGACCAATGGAGCCGGAGGCAAGGCGTGCCGTGGCCTCGGCCTTCGACGCCTCCACACCCCGCATCTCCTGGAGGAAGGTGGATACCGCCTCTTCCGGGAGCCCTGGGAGGTAAAGGGATGAGGTTCGGGAGCGGATGGTGGGAAGAAGGCGTCCCGGCTCCGCCGAGGTGAGGATGAAGGTGAGGCTCTCCGGTGGTTCCTCCAGGAGCTTGAGGAGGGCGTTGGCCGCCTCGGGGCTTGCCTCCTGCGACACCAACTCCTCGGCATTCGCCACCAGGAAGACCTGACGGCTCGCCATGGATGGCCGGTTCGCCGCCCGGCGCCGGAGATTTCGGATGGTGCCCAGGTGGAGGCCCAGGGGTTCACTGCTGTGGGTGGGCTGGAGCGGCCTCGATCGGAGTTCCTGGATACGGCTCTGTCGGGCCTCTTCCAGCGCTTCATCGTCCCGTTGGGGCGAGCCCTTCGAGGGAGGCCTTTTGACAGGTACGTACCAGTGGAGGTCCGGATGCTCGATGCGCATGGCCAGGCGGCATCCCTGGCACTGGCCGCACGGGCCCTCCGCCGAAGGCTTCCCGCAGAGCAGGAGCTGGGCGATCCAGAGGCCGAAGCGCTGCTTTCCCACCCCCGGGGCTCCGTGGAGGAGGAGTGCCTGGGGAAGGCGTCCTGCGTCGAAGGCCCGGGCCACCGCCAGCCGCCCCTCCCTGTGACCTACCAGTTCATGCAGGCTCAAGAATCATCTCCTCTCGGTCGAAGCCACTCCAGAGGGTCCTGGGCTCGGGGTCCGGTGCCGCCCACAGGCGCCCGTAGCTGGAATTCCATGTGTGGGCCGGCAGCGGCACTCCCTCCTCCCACCGTTCCCACCACCTGTCCGGTGACGACGCGTCGGCCTTCCACCACGCCGATCTCCTCCAGATACAGGTACAGCGTGTAGAACCCGTCACCGTGGCTCAGGATCACCGTGGGCCCGTAGCCCTCGAAGGGACCGGCCAGGACCACGGTGCCGTCCCGCACCGCCCGGACCGGCTCGCCCTGGGGCGCTCGGATCCCCACACCGTTCCAGCGCAGGACGGTGCCGTTGGGGCGTTGGTCCAGACCAAACCGGTAGGCCACCTCTCCCTCCACCGGCCAGGCCAGGGCACCCATATCCGCAACCGTGAGGGTGGTGGGCAGCGGGCCGTCGGCCCCGCCGGCTGCCCGGCGTTCCGCCTCGACCCGGCGCCGCTCCAGCTCCGCCACCAGACCCGCCATGCGGCCTTCCTGGGCCTCCAACTCCTCCACCCTGGTGGCGGTGCGGACTTCCTGGCCCCGGAACTGCTCCAGGGCCCGCTGTCGGTCGGCCTCCACCTCCCTGAGCTGTGCCACCTCCCTGACCTGCTCCTGGCGGAGTCGGTCCAATTCCCCCAGGGACTCAGTCATCTCCCTGGCCTGGGACTGGAGGGCCGCCTCCATCTCCTGGACTCCCGCCATGAGGGACCGGTCATAGCCGGCCACCAGTTGGAGGTATCGGTAGCGGTTCAGGAGATCTGTGAAGGAGTCAGCCCCCAGAAGGACCCGGGCCGTGTGGAGGGGACCCCGCATGTAGATACTCCTGAGGCGTCCTCGCAGGAGATCCTGGCGGTTTGCCAGTTCGCCCCGGGTTCGGGCCAGCTCGTCGGTGATCTCGTCCACACGGGCGCCGGTAGCCTCAAGCTGGAACTCGATCTCCCCCAGTACGGAGCGGGAGGCCGAGAGCTGCTGCTCGATGTTGCGGAGTTCGGTGGAGGCGTCCTGCATCCGGGACCGGAGCCCGCGCATCTCGGCCTGCAGTCGGGCCCTTTCCTCGCGGATCTCCTCCAGGCGCCGCTGACTCTCCTGGATCTCCCGACGGATTTCGGTCTGGGCCGGGGTCTGCGCCTCCAGCGGCGCCACCTCAAGCAGCGCCCCCGCCACGAGGACGAGCCCCAGGGGAAGCGCGGAGCAGGCCCGGTACATTTCATACCTCCCGGAGATACTTGCGGAGGGCGAACGCGCTGGCCACCAGGCCGAAGAGCCCTCCTCCCGCCACTCCACCCAGGGCCCACTCCCCAGGGATCCACTCCAGTGGGAAGATGGTTCGGGATACCGCGGCGGTGGCCAGGAAGGTCAGGCCCAGCGCCAGGAGCCCACCCAGTGTGCCGGTGACGGCCCCCTCCAGGAGAAAGGGGCGCCGGATGAACCCATTGGTAGCCCCCACGAGCCGCATGATCTGGATTTCGTCCTTCCGGGCGAAGATGGCGATCCGGACCGCCGTGGCGATGATGAGCCCCGCCACGACGGCGAAGGCGGTGCCCAGGATCCCGGTGGCGATCCCGCCGATCCGCCGGAGAAGGTAGAGACGGTCGATCCAATCCCGTCCGAACCGGACCTCTTCCACAAAGGGGTAGATGGTGGTCCGGTCGGCCACCCGCTCAACCGAGAGTGGATTCCGGAATCCCGGAGCCAGCTCCACCTCCAGGGAGGCCGGGAGGGGATTCGCTTCCATACTCAGGAAGAGCTCTTCGAACTCCGGGAGGTCGGTGCGGGCCCGGTTCAGCGCCTCCTCCTTGCTCACGTGCCGCACCCCCTGCACCTCAGGCAGACCGAGCATGTCTTCTTCCAGTAGTCGAAGCTCGGCCTCACGGACATCGTCGTGGATGTAGATCACCACCTCCACCCGCTCCTCCACCTGGGCCAGGGCCTGGTGGAGGTTATAGGTCGCTACAGCGAACAGGCCCACCACGAAGAGGGCCAGGGCAACCATGGCGGCGGACAGGCCGGTGAGGACAGGTGCACGTCGAATGGCCGCCAGCGCTTCCCGGATGGTTCGCATGTCAGGAGCCCTCCACCTGGACCGCTCCAGACTCCTGGACCGCCTTCGGTTCCGGAGTACTGGGGGAATGGGGAATGGTGGGTGCGGGGTCGGTTCCTGCACTCGGTTGCCCGTGGGAGCTCGTGGCCAAACCCGAGTCGAACACCAACTGCCCTTCGCTCAGTTCCAGGAGGCGGATGTCCGGATAGGCCCGGACCAACTCCAGGTCATGGGTGGCCATGAGAATGGTGACCCCCTGGGCGTTCAGGTCGCGGAAGAGTTCCATGATCCCCCGAGACGACCGCTCGTCGAGATTGCCGGTGGGTTCGTCCGCCAGGAGCACCAGCGGCTCGTTGGCCATGGCCCGGGCGATGGCCACCCGCTGCCGCTCGCCTCCGGAGAGCTCCTGGACCGGCAGGCTCGACTTGGCAGCGAGACCCACCTGCGCCAGGAGGCGGGTGCTCCTGGGCTCCACCTCGCTCCCGGGCGCGCCCGTCACCTCCAGGGCGAAGGCCACATTCTCCAGGGCGGTGCGTCCAGGGAGCAGCCGGAAGTCCTGGAAGACGTGGCTCACCCGCCGGCGGAGCTTCCAGACCTCGTGGGGCGCCAGGCTCCCGGACGAGAATCCGCACACCACCACCTCTCCAGCCGATGGCGTCTCAGCCATATGGATTAGCCGGAGGGTGGTGGATTTGCCGGAGCCGGAGTGCCCGGTGAGGAAGGCGAATTCCCCCTTCCCCAGTCGGAGCGAGAGGCGGTTCAGCGCCTTTCCCCGCCCGGCGTATTCCTTCGTCACGTGCGTGAGCTCGATCACGGCAACCGGAGGACTCCCCTGACCCAGGTCGGAAGGTCCAGGTTATGGGAATTCGCAGGGAAACAGATGGAGCCGAAATCTACCGGGATTCGGAATCCGGTGTCAAAATCCGGCGGCCAGCCGCATGGCTGCCACCGTGGATCCTGCGTCGGCACGGCCTGTTCCCACCAGGTCGAAAGCGGTGCCATGGTCCGGGGAGGTCCGCAGGAAGGGAAGCCCCAACGTCACGTTCACCCCCCGTCCGAATGCCAGGGTCTTGAATACCGCCATACCCACATCGTGGGTGGGGGAGATCACGGCATCCAGATCCCCATTCACCGCCTTCAGGAAGATAGTATCGGCGGGGAGTGGTCCCTCTACAGTGAGTCCGGCGGCTCGGAGACCGTGGAGTACCGGCTCCATGATCCGGGCCTCCTCGTCGCCGAAGAGGCCGCCGTCGGAGGCGTGTGGATTCATTCCGCAGAGGGCGAGGCGGGGGTGCGGAAGTCCCCAGTGGATCCGGAGCGACCGATCCAGGAGGCGGATCTGGGTCTCCAGGCGCTCCCGGGTCAGGAAGTCCGGAACCTCCCGGAGAGGCAGGTGGGTGGTGGCCAGGAGGATCCGGAGTGGATGGGGACCGAGGCGGGTGCTGCCGGCACTCATGAGCATTCCCACCTCCGAGGCTCCGGTGAGTTCCTGGAGGAGTTCGGTCTGACCCGGTACCAGGGCGCCGGCGGCGTGGAGGGAGGGTTTGTGGACGGGGCCCGTGACCAGCGCGCCGGTGGCACCCTCGGTGCATAGCTCCACACCGAGGCGAATGGCATCCACCGAGATCCGGCCGGCCGACTCCTGGGACCCATCGAAGCGCCCCACCGGCCGCACCTCCACACCCGCTCCCCAGTCTCCGGCCAGGCCCCCTTCGTCACCCAGGAGGATGACGGACAATTCCGGGTGGGAGGAGCGAAGTTCCACCAGGGCCCGACGGGTCAACTCGGGGCCGACGCCCCGGGGATCGCCCAGGGTGACGGCGAGCCCCGGGGCAGGGCTCACAGGCGGATGTCGATGTAGGTGGATTCCCGGAGCCGGCCCACGATTCGCTCCTCGATTCGCTGCTCCTGCAGGTTCGCCCGGATCTGGTCCCGGACGTCCTCGAACTGGAATTCCCCGGCGTCCCGGATCTCGTCCATGCGAACCACCGCGAAGACCACGCCCTGGCCCAGGGGGAACTCCACCGGCCCCACCACCTCACCCTGTAGGGCCCCGCGGAGCGCCGAGGCCAGCGTCTGGGGGAACTGCTCTAGCTGATCCCGGGCCACGGTCACGGAATCCGGGAGTCCGAAGCGGGCCCCCTCGTCCTCGAATTCCTGGAAGGAGGCGCCGTCACGAAGCCGCTGGGCGATCTCCCGGGCCCGGTCACGGGCCCTCTCCTCGTCGGCCTGGTCCGGCTCGGCGGCAATGAGGATATGGTGAATCTTCCGCTCCGCGCCACGGACCCGCTCGACTCGGATGATGTGAGCACCGAAGGGAGACATGACGACCCCGCTGGTCTGTCCCTCCCGGAGGCCGAAGGCAGCGTCTTCGAACTCCTCCACCAGCCCGTCGCCCCGGCGGTACCACCCCAGGTCGCCTCCCTGCTGCCGGGAGCCGGGGTCGTCGGAGAAGCGCTGGGCCAGGTCCGAGAACCGGTCTCCGTCCCGGAGCATCTCGAGGATCTCCTCGGCCCTCTCCCGAGCGGCTTCCCGTGCCTCATCGGAGGCGGTGGGTTGGAGGAAGATCTGCCGGAAGCTCAGGGTGGCGGGCCGTTGGCCGAAGCGCTGACGCTCCTGTTCGAATACCTCCCGGATCTCCGATTCCTCCACCAGGACGGGTCGGGACTGGCGGCGCTGGTCCTGCATGAAGCGCTGCAGGAGGAGGCTTCGACGAATCTCGTCGCGCATGCTCCCCCGGTACTGAGCCAGGCTCATCCCCATCTGCTCCACCGCTTCCCGGAGTTCGCCCTCGGAGCCGCCGAAGCGCTGGAGCTGATCGGCCCAGGCATCCTCGAAGGTCATCTCGACCTGTTCGTCGGACACGGCCATGAGGGTATCCCGGGCCGCCGCCTGAAGGAGGACGAGCTGATCCACCATCTCGGACAGGACCTGCCGCTCGATCTGGCCCACGGCCTGGGGATCGTCCAGGGGGATTTCGAAGCCGGCGGCCTGCATCCGCCCCATCTGCTCCATGATCTCGCTGTAGAGGACGATGGAGTCCCCCACCACGGCCACGATCCGATCCACCAGTTCGTCGGAGGACGGGTCGAAGGTGAGACCTTCCGGTCCCCCGGTCTGGGCGTGGCCCGGCGTCGGCGCCAGGAGGGAGAGGACCAGGACTCCCAGAAGGGCGAGGTGTCGAATCATGGCATGGGCTCGGCTGGGGTGGAGCGGTGATTCCGGAGCGGACCCGGAGCCTTCTCCGACTCCGGGCCCGCTTCGCTTGGTAAACCCCTGATCAGGGCTCCGTTCCGCCATCGGGTAGGGCGTCCCGCAGGAGAGCCTCCAGCTCTTCCTGGCTCAGGTCCTCGAGCCCCGGTGTCGCAGGCTCCTCGATCCCCCGCTCGCTCCGAATCTCCGAGATCCGCTCTGCCGCACGGTCCATGTTCTCCCGGGCGATCCGCACGGTGTGGGCTTCCCGAAGCACCACGGCCAGGGGGCCCAGGGGGTAGACGTCCTGCTCGCCGCGAACCAGCCGGGGCAGGAGCTCTCCCACTGTCCGGGACACCGCTTGCTCCAGGGTCTCGCCCTCGCCGCGGGTGATCTCGCTCAGGCCCAGGAGATCGGCCACCTGCCGGAGCTGAGAGCGGATCTCCTCCTCAAGGCCCTGGACCTCCTCCGGATCCAGCGCCAGCCCCATTCTCTCCGCCTCCTGCACCAGGAGCTCGCCTCGGGCCAGGGAGAGGAGCATGTCGTCGAGCTGCTCGTCGGAGGCTCCCGAAAGCTGCATCCGAAGCTGGGGAGGCTGGTTCAGGAGGAAGAGGCGGAAGTCACCAGCGGTGTAGCTCCCTCCCTGGTACTGGACCAGCGCCTGGCTCCGTGCCCTCCCCTGCAGCGGCGTCTCAGGAGATTCGGCCAACTCCCGGACCCGGTCGGCCGCCCCCTCCTGGACCCGAAGGTTCGCGGGCTCCTCGATGCCGGCCACATAGATGGACTCAGCCTCCGCGGTCCGCATCTGGCTGATCTCCTGGCGGAGCGCCTCCCGGACCTCTTCGAAGGTGGGAGTCTCCCTCTCCTCCACCAGGATCACGTGGAATCCGAACTGGGTCTCGACCACGTCGCTCACCTCTCCGGGCTCCAACTCAAAGGCCGCCTCCTCGAAGGGCGGCACCATGACGCCCCGCTCGAAGAAGCTCAGGTCGCCGCCCCGAGCGGCACTTCCCGGATCGTCCGAGTACTCCTCTGCCAGGGCGGCGAAGTCCTCCCCGGCCCGTGCCCGGTCCCGAAGCTCCTGGGCCAGCGCCCGGAGCGAGTCCACCCGCGCCGGCTCCCGATCTTCCCCGAAGGCCAACAGGATGTGCCGGGCCCGGACTCGCTCGCCAGGCCGGTCCCGGTCGAAGATCTCGCGGAGTTCCTCGTCAGCGACCTCCACGTCGTCGTCGATGACCTCGTCCCGGAGCAGAAGGATCAGCTCCTGGTTGAGCTGCTGACGGGTGAGGGGTGTGAGATCCAGCGCCTCCAGGGCCCCCTCCCGGTTCACGGTGAGGGCCAGGAGGGTGTAGTCGACCCAGAAATCGGTGAGGGCCTCGATGACTCCGGGATCCGGAGGAAGGTCGGCGACTGGGGCCACCATCTCTGCGGTTTCCTCTACCCCTAGCTCGAACCCCGCGGCCTGGGCCAGGGTGTCAGGACCGAGATCTCGCTGGGCATCGCCGCAGGCGGCCACCAGGAGTGGAAGGAGGGCGAGGGCGCTGGAGCGGGGAAGGCGGAGCATGCAGGTACCTCAGATCTGTGGAATGAAATCTCCGGAATAACCATGAAAGATAGCGGAGAGGGAAGAATCCAGAAGGGGGTCGGCAGAAGCACGCGTTTTGGTACCGGCCCGGCACCCGGTCCTGGTGCCACCAGGCCGGCCCTGTCCTGATGAGTCCGGCCGTCCTGCACATGGGGCTGTAGCGGAATTCATCAGGCCGCCCGCGCCTCCTCCGACACCAGCAGGTCCAGGGAGCGGATGAGAGTGCGGGTCAGGGGCTCCGGACCAACCCGGGTGAGGGAGAGGGAGAGGGGCATCATCCGCTTGACTCCTACCTCCACCTGTCGGTCCCGGAAGGGGGCCTGAAGCGCCGTGAGCCGGGGATTCGCAGCCGCCCGGAAGGTCAGGCGGCCGCTCCGGTCCCGCACGAATATCCGCTCGAGCCCCAACTTCCTGCCCAGAAGCCTGAGGACGTGGGCATCCAGGAGGCGCTCCACACTCTCGGGGAGCGGCCCGTACCGATCCACCATCTCTTCCCGGAGCTTCTCCACCTCGGGGCGGGATTCCAACCGGGACAGGCGTCTGTAGAGGTGGAGCTTCTGCGACGGGTCGGCCACGTACTCGTCGGGGATGAAGGCCGAACCCGCCAGCGAGACGTCCGGCTCCGGGAACTCCTCCACCTGCCCCGCCCCCCGGCGGAGGCGCCGGACCGCGTCCTCCAGGAGCCGGAGGTAGGTGTCCATCCCCACGGCGTGGGCGAAGCCGGACTGGTTGGCGCCCAGGAGGTTTCCTGCACCCCGGATCTCCAGATCCCGGAGCGCAACCTCGTATCCGCTCCCGAGTTCGGTGTGGCGTTCCAGGACCCGGATCCGCTGCCTGGCATCCTCGGTCATGGACTCCGGGACCACCAGGTAGCAGTAGGCCCGGCGGTCCGACCGTCCCACCCGTCCCCGGATCTGGTAGAGCTGGGCCAATCCGAAGTGATCGGCCCGATCCACGATCAGGGTGTTGGCGTTGGCCACATCCAGCCCGTTCTCGATGATGGACGAGCATACCAGGACATCGATCTCACCCTGGATGAAGGCGGCCATGACATCTTCCAGGGGGCCGGGCTTCATCTGTCCGTGGGCCACCTCCACACGGGTGCCCGGTGGGGTGATGCGGCGGACCCGCTCGGCGGTGTTGTGGATGGTCTCGACCCGGTTGTGGAGGAAGTAGACCTGCCCACCCCGGTCCAACTCCCGGGCCATGACCTCCGAGAGGAGGGCGTCGCTCCAGGGGATGGCCTGGGTTGAAACCGCCAGCCGGTCCCGGGGCGGGGTGCGGATGAGGGAGAGGTCCCGGAGCCCGCCCAGGGAGAGTTGCAGCGTCCGGGGGATGGGGGTGGCGGTGAGGGTGAGGACATCCACCGAGGCGCGCATCTTCTTCAGCCGCTCCTTGTGCTTCACCCCGAAGCGCTGCTCTTCGTCGACGATGAGAAGGCCCAGCTCCCGGAAGCGGATGTCCTTGGATAGGAGGCGGTGTGTGCCCACCACGATGTCCACCTCGCCCCGCTCAATCCCCAGGATCATCTCTTCCTGCTCCTTCCGGGTACGGAAACGGGATAGACCCGCCACCTGCACAGGGAAGTCGGCAAGGCGCTCCTCGAAGGTTCGACGGTGCTGCTCCACCAGGATGGTGGTGGGAGCCAGGACCGCCACCTGCTTGCCGTCCTGAACCGCCTTGAAGGCGGCCCGGACCGCCACTTCCGTCTTCCCGAATCCCACATCGCCACAGATCAGGCGGTCCATGGGGCGCGGCTTCTCCATGTCGCCCTTCACCTCGGTAGTGACCCGGGCCTGGTCCGGAGTGTCCTCGTAGAGGAAGGACGACTCCATCTCCCGCTGCCAGTGGGTATCCGGGGAGAAGGCGAAGCCCTCGCCCAACTCCCGCTCGGCGTAGAGCTCCACCAGCTCCTGGGTCATGCGCTCCACCGCCTCTTCGGTCTTGCGCTTGAGCGTCTTCCAGCGCTTGCCGCCGATGCGGTGCACAGAGGGAGGTTCTCCCCCGTCATCCCCTCCGATCCAGCGCTCCAGGAGGTCCAGGCGGTAGACCGGGACCCGGAGGATCTCGCCGCCGGCATACTCCACCGCCAGCACCTCCAGCGCCTCGCCTCCCACCTGAATCTGCTCCAGCCCCTTGAAGCGCCCGATCCCGTGATCCATGTGAACCACGTAGTCGCCCGGGCTGAGCTGGGCCATGCTCTCCAGCGCCACCGCGCCCCGGAAGCTCCGTCCGGAACGAACGCGCCGGGATCGCTTGAAGATCTCGTGATCCGTCAGTACCCGGAGCCCGGGGGTCGCTTCCGGGAGGAGGAAGCCGGCCTCCAGGGAACCGACGCCGATGTGCACCCCTGGGAATCGGGCGTTCCGCTGCGCCAGGATCTCTTCCAGGCGCTCCACCTGACCGTGGTTGTCGCAGAGGATGACCGAGCGGGAACCCCGGGCCTCGCCTTCCCGGAGAAACGCCTCCAGCCGGTCCATCTTCCGCTCCATGGGCGGAGGTGCGGCGGCTCGGAAGGATGGCTCCGTACCCGGCTCCGAAGTGAGGCGGAGCACCGGGAGGCGACGGAGTCTGCGGGCCGCCTCATCGGGAGGGGTGAGGATCCGGTCCGGGGACGGGAGGGTCTCGCCTCCTTCCTGCCGGTCGGCCCGGATCCGGCGGGCCTCGTTCCAGTGGCCCTGGAGGGTCTCTTCCCAGTGCCCCTGCTCGATCCCAACCAGGAGGCTTTCGTCGGGGAGGATCTCCAGGAGGCTCCGGAGGGCCTGAGTCTCCATGCTTCCGCCCTCACGGTCGGCTCCCGTCCCTTCCCCCGAGGCCCCCGCCTCCCCGCCGGCGCTCCGGAAGGAGGCCGGAAGGATCTGCACCTGCTGGAGTTCTTCGCGGGAGCGCTGGTTCGAGACGTCGAAGAGGCGAATGGACGAGATCTCGTCTCCCCAGAATTCGATGCGGAGGGGATCGGGGTGGCCGAGGGAGAAGACATCCACGATCCCGCCCCGGACGGCCATTTGCCCGACCTCCTCGACCAGGGGGGCCCGGTGGAAGCCCATGCCCTCCAGCTCTTCCAGGAGGAGGGAGAGGCCAACCTCGTCTCCCACCTCAAGCTCCAGGCGGAGGGTGGCCAGACGATCGGGCATGGCCATGCGTTCCTGAAGCGCACGGGGGGTGGTCACCAGGATGCGCGACTCCCCGGCCAGGAGGGCCTCTACCGCCTCCACCCGGAGCCCGCCGATGCGGGGGTCGTCTTCCGTGCCGTAGAAGCGGGCCTCGCTCTGGGGGTAGAGGTGCACGGTGCCCTCCCCCAGGAGGGAGAGAAGGTCCGCCTCCAGGCGTGTCGCCGCCTCCGGGTCTCGGGCTACCACCACCTGGATGCGCCGCGGGTGGTCCAGGTGGAGTCCCGCCACCAGAGCGGCCGGGGCCGATCCCACCAGGCCGCCGGCCGCCCCATGGCGCCCCTCCATGGGGAGGGACTCGGAGACCGCCCTGAATGCGGCTGTGGAACGGATTCCTTCCAGGACCGGATGGATTCGAGAAGTCACGTCGCTCTGTCGATGGCGTTGGGGGTGGTGTCCTCGGGATCGCCCCGGACCGATACCCACCCTTCCACAAGGAGGAGGAGGAACGCCGTCGCGAGGAGGGGGCGCCAGACCTCCCGGCCCCGCCGGTCCCCTGCCGCCGCCCGAATCCAGGCACGACGATGGGGCGCCCCCTCGGCTCCGGCCCCCAAGCGCTCGGCCGCCTGGGCCGGCGTGAGGGAAGGCTCGGAACCCGGGACGGGGGCGTTCACCGCCACCGCCCCCAGGAGGGCGCCTTCGGCATCCCGGAATCGGTGGATCCCGGGGGTTCCTGTCTCCGTAAACCTCCCGGTACCGTCAGGGGTGGATCGGGTTCCCCCGGGTGTCTCCACAGTCGTGGCTCCCGAGGGGGTCGGGAGGGGTTGCCCCGCCTCGGCCTCGAGGATCGCCCCCCCACCGGAGAGCAGGTCCACCGCGCCGGACACGAAGGGGACCATTCCCACCGAGAGGGGGAGGTCAGACCAGGCCGTATCGGCGGGCGAGGCCAGGACGAGGACCGGGGGAGCGTCGCCGGCCGGCCCGGTTCCGCCGGGGGAGTGGACGGCCCAAGGCGTTCCGTCCGATAGCAACACCACCGCCCCGTTGGCGCTCGACCCCTCCTGGACGGTGGAGACCAGGCTGTAGCGGCGGCGCACCGGCAGACCCTCGGGGAGGCCAAGGCGGGGGTCGGCCCGGTCCACCTCCACCGACGGGGCCGACGCCGGGGTCGGTTCCAACCTCCAAGGTACCCCCACCTCCCGAAGCCAACGGTTGATCCCGCCCAACTCCACCGGATCGACCGGGGCCAGGAGGAGGGTGGGGGACGGAGAGGTAGGTGCGGTGCCGGCCTGGATGGAGATGCCCCCCGGACCCGGTATGATCCGCTCCTGGTCTTCCAGGAGCTCCACCGCCGCTTGGAGGTAGCGGCTCGGAGCGCCAAACATCTCCACCCGGGGGGGCTCCAGGATGGGGGCGGCAAAGTGGCGGATGTCATCAGCCCGGAGGGCATCGGGATCCAGCTCGACCCTTCCTTCCATCCAGCCCGCGCTCTGTGGTGGGAGCTCCACCAGCGCCTCCCCTCCGGCGTCGGTGGTGCCCCGGGAGACCAGTTCGTCTCCCACCAGAACCCGGAACGGCTGACCACCCCGTGGCTCGCCCTCCACCTGGATGGAGAGGGCGATGGGGCGTCCGGTTCTCGGCGCCAGGCCTCCGTCCAACCGGGCCCGGGTGATCCCCCGGTTTGCTGGAGACTCCACCTCAGGGCGACCCACCACGATGGGGATCTCCCTCCCGGCGTCCAGTGGAGGGTCCAGCGTCTCGTGGGAAAGCCCCTCCACCGGAAGCATGGAGACCAGGAGTATGCGTCGGGGCTCGGGGGCGCCGGCTTGGAGGATACTCCGGGCTCGGCGCACCGCCGCTCCCAGATCCGCCGCCACGGCTGTGCCCTCCAGCGACCGGATCCGCGCCGCTGCGGCGATGGGGTCCAGAGGGAGGGAGGGGCTCCACGGCTCGCCGGCCGGGATCACCCAGACCCGGTCGTCCGTTCCCAGGCGTCCCACCGCCTCCAGCGCCATCTCCCGCACGGACTCCAGCACTCGCTCCTCGCCCACCACCGGGAGAGATGAGATTCCGTTGTCCACGATGACGACGACGCCGGCCGGGGGGTAATCCCCTCCGGTCAGGGGAAGGACGAGGCGGGAGCCGGCCAGGATCAGGAGGGCCAGCGTGAGCAGCCGAAGGGCAAGGAGGAGGAGGCGGTTCAGGCGAAGGAGCCGGCTCCTCTCCCGTACGGTGCTCCTCAGGTACCGGAGGGCAGGGAAGGATTCGACCCGGGTCTCCCGCCGGGGTCGGAGGTGGATCAGGATGGGGATGGCCAGCGCCGCTGCGGCCAGGAGGAGGAGGGGGGCCAGGAAGCTCACGGGGGCATCATCCCATCCGGGCCCGATTTCGAAGGACCGCCCGGAGCGCCTGCTGTAGCGGCTGTCCCGTGTCCACCAGATGGTGCTCGACCCCGGCCCCCGCCAGCCGTGCCCGCCACCGAGCCACCGCTTCTTCCACCTCTGAGCGGTAGCGCCGCTTCATTTCAGCCACATCCACACGGAGCTCCTCTCCCGTCTCCGGGTCACGGAAGCGCACCTGGCCCCGACCTGGAAGCTCCCGCTCTCCAGGGTCCATGAGGTGGAGGACCAGGACCTGGTGGCCCCGGTGCCGGAGGAAGCCCAGAGACCGGAGGAGGGGATCCGGGTCCATGAGCAGATCGGAGATCAGGACCACGAGACCCCTGCGGCGGAGCCTGAGACCCGCCGCCCGCAGCGCCTCGGTGGGGTCGGTGGCGCTTCCGCCCTCCACCTCCCGGAGGCGTCGAATCAGCTCGCTGCCGTGGCGACGTCCTCCCCGGGGCGCCATCCATGCCCGGATCTCTCCATCGAAGACGCCGAGACCGGTGCGGTCTCCCTGCCGGAGGAGGAGGAGACCGAGGGATGCCGCCAGGAGGCGAGCCACCCACAACTTGGTGGGGTGTTGTTCCGGAGCCGAACTCCAGTCCATGGAGGCACTGGCGTCCACCAGGAGGAAGGCCCGGAGGTTGGTCTCGTCCTCGTACTGCTTCACGTAGTAGCGGTCCGAGCGGGCGTGCATGCGCCAGTCGATGTGGCGGAGTTCATCACCGGGGCGGTAGTTGCGATGCTCGGCGAACTCCGCCGAGAAGCCCCGTTTCGGTGAGCGGTGAAGCCCCAGCAAGGTCCCATCCACCACCGAGCGGGCCAGGAACTCCAGATCCCCCAGCCCCGCGAGCTCAGCGGGCGTGAGGAGATCGGCTCGGCGCTGGGAAGGGTCTGGAGCCGTGGCCATGGAGCCTCGTGGCGAGGTGGGTATGGAATGGGGCAGGGCCCCGCGGGTGCGAGCTGGGCACGATAGACCGGCCGTCACCTCCCTCTACCGTCCCCAGGGTTCCACGGGTCCTGTCTACCCCCGGGGACGGTGCCGGGGACCAACGAGGGCTGAGGGGGGGAATGCGGCAGGTATCCGGCGGCACGATCCCTGCGACTCCGGCAAGGGCGCTCCGGTTCACCCTGAGGCCCGTGTCTGCCGGGAGGGGAACATCGGGGACCCGAGGGCGCGGCGCCAGAGCGAATCTCCCCGACCACGGAGGCAGATCTATGGGTCAGGCAGCAATTGGAGTGGAGAGGGCAGGAGGCTCTCCCGGGTGGAAGAGACCATGGTGCCGCCGGCGACGGGGGGTGCGGTGGCAGGTGGCGGCGCCCCCGGGCCTTCCGGCTCTCGGGATCAGCCTGATGGTGGTGGCCGGGCTCATGGCGGCAGGAGCGTCCCAGGCGGGAGCCCAGGCGCACCCTGCCGGGATCTCACCAGGAACGTGGGGGCACCAGGCCATGGCTCCCGGGTGGAGCCATTCCGTCGCCCCGGTCCAGGAGGATGCGCGGATCTGGTTCCCTCGTGGTCCCGACCCGGTCTTTCGAAGGGGAGAGCCGGTCCGGGTCCACTTCCAGACGGACCGGGACGCCCATGTGGCCATCGCTCAGGTGGATAGCTCCGGTCGCCTGCACCTCCACTTTCCTTCCGGTCCCCGGGATCCCCAGTGGATTCGGGGAGGCCAGGAGCACCTCCTCCTACTGGAGGGCGGACGCCCCTGGGTTGTGACCGAGGGCCCCGGTGTGGGTTACTTCTTCATCCTCAGCTCTGATCGCCCGCTGGACTGGTCCCGGCTCGGACATTCCCGGGGTGCGGGGTGGGACCTGTCGGGAGCCACGGCCCGATCCTACGGAGATCCCAACGAGGCCATGGACGATCTGGTCTGGGCGCTCCTCCCGGATTGGCAGGAGGCGGAGTTCGCCCTGGCCGTCGCCGGCTACCGGGTGGATCGCTGAGGATCCGGGGTCCGGGGATCGGGGATGGGGCTCAGGGGAGACCCATCCCCAGCTTGATGGAGAAGCCGTCCTGATCGCCGAAGACATAGTGACCGGACAGGTTCAGAACGAGAAGCTGAAGCCGCACGCCTACCAGGTAGGAGGGTTCGGCTGAAACCCGGGTGCGGAAGCTGAGGGAAGTGCCGCTATCGGGAAGGATGGGAAGGTTTCCGGGGTTTTCCACCCGGTATTCCACCCTGGCTGAACCACTCCGGATCTGCGCCCCGCCGAACAGATCCAGGGGGCCCAGGCGAGTCCCAGCCGTGGCACCCCAGTGAACCGCCCGGAGATCAATGCCGTCCCCGGCTGTGGCTTCCTGGAACCCCACCATCCCTGTGATGTCCAGCCCAGGGACGGGAATCCAGCCCGAGAGGTGGTGGTGGACGCTGATGCCGTGGGACCTGAGCTCACCCACCTCAGGGAGGAGTTGTACTGCCGGGAGAAAGCGCAAGGCCACTTCGGTGCCGAGCCCGATCCCCACCGCCAGTTGCACCGCCAGGTTGGGGGCCAGAGGGAGGTCGAGACCCGCAGGGAAGACCAGCCGGTAGTCGTCGGGGTCCAGGCCCCGGGCCAGGAGGGCTGAGCGGAAGGATCCGTGGGGATCCAGGGTCAACCCATCGCCCTTTCCGGCGATTGTGGGGGTCTCCAGGGATCCTCCAGCCGGAATGTATGGGTCCCGAAAGACCTGGCCGGCGTAGACCACCGAGTCCGGGAGGGAGGCGGCGAAGACGCGGTCCTCCTCCCCGAATCGAGTGCCCAGGAAGCGCAGCCCCAGGTCGAAGCGGAGGGGATCCAGGGGGCGGGAGCGATCCACGTAGCCGCTGGCGAGGGCCCGCACGAGCCCGTCGGTGAGGGGCGCCACGTAGCCGGCGGCGTTCTGGCTTCCAAGCGCCGAGATCTGGTCCAGCAGCTCCTGGCCGGATGCCTCGCGGGCCGGGATCAGCAGCAGCCAGGGAAGGAGGCAGAGAGCCAGGAGCGCGGAACGACGGAAGCGGGGCCTATCGGGTCGCATGGACGGTCCGGGATGGGATGACGGTCTCCCCTTGACGCTACCCTGGGTCTTCCGTAGACGCCAGGGGTTCGCCTCAGGGCATTGCATGCACCTCATGTGCGGCGGAAGGAAAAACCGAATCTGGATTCTGTTTTTTGCCCAATGACCGCCGGGAGATGGGATGATCGGACCGGGGGGGCTCCTCGGCGCCTTCGATTGATCGCCTCCTGAGGCCCGGTTATGTTTGAGATTCGGCGCCAATCCGGCTGCTTTCCCCCTCTTCCCACCCCTCTTCGTGTCCATCGAGAAGATCCGGAATTTCTGCATCGTCGCCCACATCGACCATGGGAAGTCCACCCTGGCGGATCGGCTGCTTGAACACACCGGTGCCCTGGATTCCCGGGCGATGCGGGCTCAGGTACTGGATTCCAACGAGTTGGAGCGGGAGCGGGGGATCACCATCAAACTCCACGCCGTTCGGATGGATTACAAGGCGGAGGATGGGGAGACCTACGAACTGAACCTCATCGACACCCCCGGGCACGTTGACTTCACCTACGAGGTCTCCCGGTCCCTGGCGGCGTGTGAGGGGGCCATCCTGGTGGTGGACGCGAGCCAGGGGATCCAGGCCCAGACCCTGTCGAACCTCTTCCTGGCTTTGGACGCCGGGCTGGAGATCATTCCGGTCCTGAACAAGATCGATCTCCCGGGGGCGGAGCCGGAGCGGCGGCTCGAGGAGCTGGTGGACCTGCTCGGGGTGGACCCGGACACCGTCCTCATGGCCAGTGCCAAGGAAGGGGTGGGCATCGGCCCCATCCTGGAAGCGGTGGTCGAAAAGGTGCCACCGCCCAAGGGGGACGAAGATGCACCGCTCAGGGCTCTCATCTTCGACTCCTACTACGACAAATACCTGGGCGCCATCCCCTCCATCCGGGTGGTGGACGGGGTCCTGCGGGCGGGGATGGAGATCGCCTTCGGCGCCCATCGGGAGGTCTACGAGGTCTCTGAGGTCGGGTATCAGCAGCTTCGCAGGGTCCCGCAGGACGAACTCGTTCCCGGCGATGTGGGCTACCTCACAGCCGCCATCAAGGACGTCTCCCACACCAGGGTCGGCGACACCATCCTGGACGCCTCCCGGCGGGCCGAGGAGCTTCTGCCCGGGTATCAGGAGGTCCGTCCCATGGTCTTTGCCGGCCTCTACCCCACCGACTCCGATGCCTTCGAGGATCTCCGAGAGGCGCTGGACCGGCTCAAGCTCAACGATGCGGCCCTCCAGTACGAGCCGGAGACATCGGCGGCACTGGGCTTCGGCTTTCGTTGCGGTTTCCTGGGACTCCTCCACATGGAGATCGTGCAGGAGCGGCTGGATCGGGAGTTCGGCGTCGACCTCATCACCACGGTTCCCAATGTGGAGTACCGGGTCCTCCTCACCGACGGGACCAAGCTGTCGGTGGAAACCCCCACCAACCTCCCGGACCGGGGTCGCATCGAGTCCATCAGCGAACCGATAGTTCGGGCCCGCATCATGTGCCCGTCCGAGTTCATCGGAAATGTGCAGAAGCTCACCCATGATCGGCGGGGCATCTTCCTGGGGATGACCTATCTGGACCAGCAGCGGGTGGAGATGGAATACGAACTCCCCCTGGCGGAGATCGTGCTGGACTTCTACGACCGCCTGAAGAGTGGGACCCGGGGCTACGCGGCCTTCGATTACGAGTTTCTGGAGTATCGCCCCGACCACCTGGTTCGCCTGGACATCCTGGTGAATGGGGACCCGGTGGACGCCTTCTCCGTCATCATCCACCGGGACAAGGCCGAGACATACGGGAGGGATCTCGTGATAAGGCTCCGGGAACTCATTCCACGGCAGCAGTTCCAGGTGGCGCTGCAGGCCACCATCGGGTCCAGGATCGTGGCCCGGGAGAACATCCGGCCGGTTCGGAAGAATGTGACCGCCAAGTGCTATGGCGGCGACATCACCCGGAAGCGGAAGCTCCTGGAGCGGCAGAAGGAGGGAAAGAAGCGGATGAAGCAGGTGGGGTCCGTGGAGATTCCCCAGGAGGCCTTCCTCGCCGTTCTCTCCCTGGGTGAGTGAGGGGGCGGGCGTGGCTAGATCTCGGCGGTGGATCCTGGCGCTGGACGTGGGGGGCACCAACATGTCGGGGGCCCTATTCAAGGAGGATGGTGGGAATCCGCTAGCGGTGAAGTCGCGCCGGACCCCTGCCGCTGAAGGGCCGGAGGGTGTGGTTGCCGCCGGCCTTCGACTTCTGGACGACATCCGGGACGAGGCGGTGGACCAGGGGGTGGACCCGAAGCGGATCGTGGGGGCCGGGGTCGGTGTGCCCGGCACTGTGGAGCCGGGGCGAGGTATCGTCTCTCTCGCCCCGAACCTGGGGTGGAGGGACGTGCCGATCCGCGATCTCTTCCAGGACCAACTGGGCCTCCCGGTGGTGGTGGACAACGACGCCAACTGCGCCGCCCTGGGCGAGTGGTGGGTGGGAGCCGGCCGCGGCAGCCGACTCATGATCGCCGCCACCCTGGGTACGGGGATCGGGGGCGGGATCGTCCAGGAGGGCCGGGTGCTCCGGGGGGTCGCAGGGGCCGCCGGGGAGATCGGACACATGACCATCGAAATGGACGGGCGGTCCTGCCAGTGTGGGAATCAGGGGTGCTTGGAGGCCTACGCCTCCGGTACGGGTATCGGTGCCCGGGCAAGGGAGGCGCTCCGGGACGGCGCCGAGTCCGCCATACGACACATGGTGGATTCCGAAGACCAGGTCACCGCCGCGGTGGTGGCCCAGGCGGCCCAGGAGGGCGATATGCTGGGGCGGCTCATCCTCCGGGAGACCGCCCGCTACCTGGCCGCCGGACTGGCGAGCCTAATCAACGTGCTGAACCCTGATCGCATCGTCCTGGCTGGAGGGGTGGTGAAGACCGGTGGGCTCCTCCTGGATCCGGTTCGGGAAGAAGTGCGGAGGCGGGCCTTCCCTGCGTCTGCCGAGACCTGCGTCATCGCCGCCGCCCGGGATCCGGAGTTGGCCGGGGTCCGTGGGGCCGCCCTCACCTTCCAGCGCGAGGTTCTGGAGGGGCATCGGTGACGGTGTCCCCGAGGGTGCTGGGGGTTCTGGGTACTCTGGTCCGAGACCGGATCTACTTGGAAGACGAGGATGGGGCCGGGTTCCGCAATGCCTGGGGCGGGATCGGCTACGCCTTGGAGGCGTTGGCCGTCTCCCTTCCGGAAGGGTGGGAGCTTTCGCCCCTGGTGCCCCTGGGAGACGACTTGGCCGATGTGGCCCGGTCCTACCTCTCCGGGATCCCCCGGGTCAACTGCGGGGCCGGACTGGTCCGAGCCGCTCCCCGCCATCCCCGGGTGGAATTGCGCTACCGGGACGGGCTCCGGGTGTCGGAGCGGATCTCCCACATCCCCCCCGCCTGGGAGTGGCCGGCCCTCCACCCCCTCCTGGAGAAGGTCGACGCCCTCTACGTCAACCTCATCACCGGGTGGGAATTGTCGCTTGAGACGGCGCTCCGACTCCGGGAGCACTTCACCGGACCCATCTACGCCGATCTCCACTCCCTCTTCCTGGCGCTGGACCCCGAAGGGAGGCGGAGCCCACGGCGGCCTCCCCACGCCGAGCGGTGGATGGGGGCCTTCCACGCCGTCCAGGTGAATGAACAGGAGTTCCGACTCCTGGCCGGCGACGGTGTGGACCCGTGGGCGTGGGCCATGGAAGCCGTGGATGGGGAGCCTTCCCTTCTGGTCGTGACCATGGAGGATCGGGGGGCGGGCTACGTTGTGGCGCCTGGATTCCGCTCCTCCCCCCGGGGATGGGTGGGGACGCAGGAAGGCACGTCGGAAGACGGGGGGGAGGGACCCCGCAGCGGGGAGGGCTCTCGCAGCGGGAAGGTGGTCCAGCGGTGGGGTCCCTCCCAGGGAGACAGTACCGGGTGCGGCGATGTATGGGGTTCCACCCTCTTTGCCCGACTTCTGGCTGGGGATGAACTGGAGTCGGCCATGGACCGGGCGAACCGAAACGCGGCCCTGAAGCTGGGCCATACCGGCGCCGACGGCCTGGCCCGGTATCTGTATCAATCCCAGTCGGCTTCAGCATCCTTCTGGGGATCGGCGCCGGGTGGAGGAGCGGCCGGTGGGGTCGGCGCGTCTTCCCATGGGGAGGTGGGGCCATGAGGGTGGTGGAGGTGCCCGATACCCTGGACTACCGGTCCGTGGATCGCCTCCTGGCCTCGGTTGAGGCTGCAGAGGGAGACCGGGCGCTCCTGGATGCCCGCCATCTACGGTGGGTCGATCCGGTGGGGATGATCGGACTCCTGGGGGCCGCCCGAGTGCTCAGGGACCGGAGCGGGGCCCTGCCGCGCCTACAGCCGCCGGAGTCTTCCGTGGTTTCCGGCTACCTGACCCGTATGGGGTTCTTCGAGGCGGCCACGGACCTCATGGAGACGCCACCCATCCGCAGGCGCGGCGGTGGAGACTCGGACGTTCTCCTGGAACTCACCACCATCGCCGAGAACCATGACGTGCACGCGGTGGTGGACCGGGTCCAGGAGCGTGCCGGAGCCATCCTGTCCCGGACCCTCCGGTATCCTCCCTCGGCGGTGATCCAGTTCGCCGTCATCCTCTCGGAGGTCTGCCAGAACATTCTGGAGCACGCCGACGCCCCGGGGTGGGTGGCGGCCCAGAGCTACAACTGGAGTCGACGCCTGGGACGGCATGTCCTCATCCTGGCAGTGGGCGATCTGGGACGCGGGTTCAAGGGGTCTCTGGCATCCCGACACTCCAGCCGCTTCGGGGAGCGGTGGAGTGATGCCACGGCGCTGGAGGCGGCCTTCATCCACGGGCTCACCCGCTTCCCGGACCAGGGGAGGGGGCAAGGGATCCAGCAGATGCGCAAGCAGGTCCGCCGCTGGGACGGGGTGATCGCAGTGCGGAGCGGAACGGCCCGGATCGCCGATGTGCCGGACTGGGAAGACCTTCCGCCCCTGGAGACGAACCTTCCCCCCATGCCGGGGGCTCAGATCACCATCCTCCTGCCGGAGCGACTCCCGGAGGAGGGGAGGTAGGGATGGAGCCTCACGACCCTTCCCCCCGGCTGGACGCCTTCACGGTGGATCTGAGGGATGTGCTGGACCGGAATGTGGCCAGCCTCTACTCGCATCTGGTGACACGACCCACGGGGAGGGCCGTTCGATTGGCCATCGAATCCCAACTACGGGAGTTGGGGCTTCCGGCCCTCTCCCTGGTGGATCTGTCGTCGGTGGCCATCCTGGACTACTCGTGCGCCGATGAGGTGGTGGCGAAACTGCTCCTGGCTCGGCGCTCCCCATCAGCACCCCATCGAGAGGTGTTTTTCGTCTTCCACGGGGTCCGCGAGCATCACCGGGAGCCCATCCTGGAGGTTCTGGAACGGCACCGGTTGGCTGCGGTGACCCGGGCCCACGACGCCGGGCGTGACTTCGAACTCCTGGGGACGGTGGCACCGGAGGAGGCCCGGATCTGGGCCCGCCTCCAGCTTCTTCGTCGTGTGCCGGCTCCCCGGATCGAAGAGGCCTTCCCAGATCCAACGGAGCGCCTCACCCTGGAGGGACTCGCCCATCGGGGCCTCATCTTCCGACACCCCACCCGGGGGGATCTCCACGCCCTGAGCTCACTCCTCTGACGGGCGACTCCCGGCCGGGGACTCTCCCTGAGGCGCCACTCCCTCCCCACTCTACCCTGGAGTCCCGCACCATGGACCGAGACCCCCGCTCTTCCCTCGCCACCCGGGCCATCCATGGGGGAGCCGTTCCCCTGGTGGAGGGTGCGCCCGTGGTTCCGCCTCCTGTCCAGTCCGCCACCTTCGTGGGGGGCGGCCCCGATGGAGATCCCGATCTCCTCTACACCCGCTACGGGAACAATCCGACCCAGCGAGCGTTGGGGGGCCGGATCGCATCGCTGGAGGGGACGGAGGCAGGGGTAGGGGTGGGGAGTGGCATGGCCGCCATCGCCCTGGCCATCCTCTCCCTGGTTGAGGCGGGAGATCGGATCGTCAGTTCCCGGTTCCTCTACGGAGCAACTCGGTCCTTCATGGACTCGGAACTGCCTCGTCGGGGCGTGTCGGTGGATTGGGTCGATCCGTGGGAGCCCGGGAGCTGGGAAGACGCCGTCGGGCCCGGGACCCGGCTCCTCTATGTGGAGTCGCCGGTCAACCCCACCCTGCGCATCGTGGATGTGCGGGAGGTGGTGAAGGTGGCTCGGGAGCACGGAATCCCGGTGGTCATGGACGCCACCTTCTCCTCGCCGGCAAACTTCCGCCCCGGTGAGCACGGTGTGGATCTGGTGATCCACTCGGCCACCAAGTACCTGGGGGGCCACTCGGACCTCATTGCCGGGGTCGTGGCCGGGTCCGGTGAGCGGATCCAGGCCATAACCCGTCTCCTCCACCTCTATGGTCCGGCGCTGGATCCCCACACCGCCTGGCTCCTTGATCGGGGGATCCGAACCCTCCATGTGCGGATGGAGCGCCACAACCGGAATGCGCTGGAGCTGGCACGGTGGTTCGAGACGGCTCCGGAGGTGACCCGAGTGGTGCATCCGGGCCTTCCGTCGCACCCCGACCACCGTCTGGCGGCGGAACTCATGGATGGATTCGGGGGGATGCTGGCGGTGGAGCTCAAGGGGGGCGGTCCGGCGGCCGATGCCTTCTGCAGGGCTCTCGCGCTGGCCACGGTGGCTCCCAGTCTGGGCGGGGTCGAGACGCTGGTTTCCCTGCCGCGCTTGACCTCCCACCGGGGGATGAGTCGGGCGGATAGGGAGGTTGCGGGCATTCCCGAGGGACTCGTGCGGATCTCTGCGGGGATCGAGGGGTTGGAGGACCTGAAAGAAGACTTCGCCCGGGCGCTGGGGGCGGCGGCGGAAGTCGCCGATTCCGCTTGATCGCTCCTCGGGTCCGGAGTACGTTGAAGATCTGGGAGGCTGGCGGTGTCAAGAAGGCTTCCCCTGCGCCCTCACCCCGGGAGGTCCCATGACGAATGAGGAGAAGATCCAGGAAGTCCTGGATCAGATCCGCCCCGCCCTCCATGCCGATGGCGGAGATGTGGAGTATCTGGGCTTCGACCCGGTTGATGGCGTGGTGCAGTTGCGACTCCTGGGAGCCTGTGAGTCCTGTCCCATCTCCATGCTTACCCTCAAGGAGGGCATCGAGAAACGGATCCGGAATTCGGTGCCGGAAGTGACCGAGGTCCTGGCCGTCTGAGGGGCGCAGCGGTATTCCCGACCGGCCGGTTCCCGGGCCGGGGACGGCGGCGCCCTGGGTCGGGGCGCCGTTTCCATTTTCTCCCGGCGAACTGATCCATCCACGGAGACCCGATCCGGCACCAGTTGCCACCTTTATCCTCCCCCAAACGAACATCGATGACCCAGAATTCCATGCAGGAGCAGGTCCTTGCAGCCCTTCGCGGTGTCCTCCACCCCCATACCGGGGAGGACCTGATGGCGGCCGGGTACGTTCGGGACGTGGAAATCCGCCCCGACGGCGAGGTTCGCTTCGCCTTCACCCTTCAGCCCCAGGATCCCGGATCCCTTGTGAAACAGGCGCGGAGTGCGGTGCAGGCGGTGGACGGGGTCGGGAAGGTGAAGGTGAATGTGCAGCTTCCCCAGGCCGGGACCCAGCCCTCGGCGGCTCCGGCACCCCCGCGCCCGGCCCCCAGCGCGCCTCCGTCCGGTGACGGCGGGGGGCTGAAACCGGGCTCAGTACCGGCGCCGACCCCCAAGCCGGGGATCCTCTCGGAGACGGACCATGTGGTGGCAGTGTCTTCGGGGAAGGGAGGGGTCGGAAAGTCCATGGTAGCCAGTAACCTGGCGGCGGCCCTGGCGGACCAGGGGCTCCGGGTGGGGCTCCTCGATGCGGACATTTACGGCCCCAATATCCCCCGGATGTTCGGTGAGACCCGGCGTCCCAGGGTGACCGGTGGGAAGGGCAAGGAGATGATCGAGCCACTGGAGGCCCACGGTGTGCGGCTCATGAGTCTCGGATTCCTCCTGGAGGAAGAGCAGCCCGCCATCATGCGTGGCCCCCTCATTGCCGGGATCCTTCGCCAGTTCCTGGAGCAGGTGGATTGGGGCCCCCTGGATGTGCTGGTGGTGGACATGCCGCCGGGGACCGGGGACGCCCAGCTCTCCCTGGTCCAGACCATCGATGTGGATGGGGCGGTCATGGTCTCCACCCCCCAGGCGGTAGCGGTGGGAGATGTGCGGCGGGGCGTGAAGATGTTCGAACGGGTCAACACCCAGGTGCTGGGGATCGTGGAGAATATGGCGGGAGAAGTCTTCGGCTCCGGCGGCGGAGAGGCTCTGGCCGGCGACATGGGGCTGAACTTCCTGGGCCGTGTGCCCCTGGACCCTGCGGTGCGCGAAGCAGGCGACGCCGGGAAGCCCACGGTGCTGTCGGCGCCGGATTCCCCGGCAGGTCAGGCTCTGGCCAAGGTGGCCGAGGCGGTCTTCAAGGCGCTGCACACGGCGAAGGCGGGAGCTATCTCATCATGATGATGCGCATCCCCTTCCTTCCCCGACCCTCCCGGGAGGAACTCCTCACCCGACCCCTCCACGTCCTGGTCCGAGACTATCCGGAAACGCTGGAGAACCTTCGGGGCCATGGGGTCTCTCCCGAGGAGTTCGGCGACCTTCGTCTGGAGGAGTTCGAGAACCCGGAGGGGCTCCTGGACGAGTTGGAGGACGCCACCGCCTGGCGACCTCCCATGGGACGCGCCTGAGTCCGGCATGCCTCGGATCACCCTCCTCACAGACTTCGGGACCCGGGACGGATACGTTGGCGCCGTAAAGGGGGTCATTTCGTCCATCTTCCCCGGTGTGCTCCTGGATGACATCTCCCACGACCTGGACCAGGGCGACATTCGAGGGGCTTCCCTGGCGCTGGAGCGTTACTGGGACCGGTTCGCCAGAGGGACGGTTCACCTGGCGGTGGTGGATCCAGGGGTGGGGACGGGACGCCGGGCCCTGGCGATAGAGGTGGAGCGCCGCTTCCTGGTGGTCCCGGACAACGGCATCGCCACACCCATCCTGGCGTCAGGATCGCCGTGGCGGGCCGTGGCGCTGGAACCGGGGGCGTATCTGGAACCTCCGGAGAGCCGGACCTTCCACGGCCGGGACCTCTTCGCTCCGGCGGCGGCGTATCTGGCTCGTGGGATCCATCTGTCGCGGCTCGGATCACCGGTGGATGATCCGGTTCTCCTTCCCCGGCCGGCCGTCCAGCGTGACGCGGAGACCGTGGTGGGGGAAGTCATGGTGGTGGACCGGTTCGGGAATCTGGTGACGAACTTGGAGGGAGGGCTCCTGGAGGGAGTTGGGGAGGTGCAGGTGGCCGGTCGCCGCATCCCGGTCCGGAAGACCTACGGGGAGGTGGAACCCGGGGAACTCCTGGCGTTGGCCAATTCGGACCGGAGGGTGGAGGTCGCGGCCCGGGACGATTCGGCGGCGCGGCTGCTGGATGTGGAGGCTGGGGTGAAGGTCCGGATCAGCGACCGCTCTCCAGCCATTCCCGATCCCCATCGGAGAGAGCCGTCCGAGAGTTCCGACGATCCAGAAGCTTGAGGACGACCCATCCCACCAGGATGATGGGGGCCACCTTGAAAAGGAGGAACCCGCCGAGCCCGAATGCCAGGGAGAAGACGGTCCCCACCACCGAGAGAACCACGCCGAGGACCACCAGGGTGATGAACCCCACGGCGAAGAAGGTCAGAAGTGTGCCCCACATAACAGTTCTCCCACGATCAGTTTGATGTGATGGGACGACCGGAAAGCCGCCCCGGGTGAGTCAGGGGCGGACCCCGAAACGATCCTTCTGTTCTCACTACCCCGGCGCATGCCGTCCGGTTGCGGCCTCAGCGTCCCAGGGTCTCCACCGAGACGCTTCCCAGAGCGGCGCCCAGTTGGATCTCGATCTGTTGCCGGCTCTCGTCCCAGTTGCGGGATTGCCAGACATTCCCATTCCGGACCAAATCCGGCGCGTCCATGGACACCAGGAATCCGCTCCGGGTCAAGCGGACCCCCACCTGGGGGGGGACGGCGATCTCCAGGTTCCCCAGCCCCATGGAGACCTCGAGGCGCGTTCGGTCCCGGAGGAGGCCGTCCAGTTCGAGACGGACATCCCCGACTCCGGCGTCCACCTTGATCTCTTCCGCATTCAGGCGCCCGAGTCCTCGCGCCTTGAAGGCCGCCGCCCCTATCTGGAAGCGGGCCCGCTCCATCTCCACGGGATTCGCTCGTGAGACGTCGAGACGCGTGTCCGAGGCTCCGGTGGTGAAGCTCAGCTCCCGGAGGGGAATGCCGCCCAGCTCCAACTCCGCCTGGACCGCGCCCAACTCCAGGTCGAGGCGCACCGGCACCCGGTTCCCGAGACGGAGGTTCAGTTCGCCATGCTCTGCCGTCCGACGCAGTCCCCCTCGCAGTCTTGTTGAACCTTCAACACGGGAGCGGATCTCCAGGTGGCCGTCCCGGTAGCGGTGGGAGATCTCCTGCTGCTCTTCGTCGAAGTGGGCCCGAAGCTGATAGAGGCGGCCTGCCGCAGCGGGGGTGAGGGTGAAGGTGCCCGCCCCGTACTGCACCTCCACCGTGAGCTCCCGCTCCGTCCCCACGTCCCGGGCCGCCTGAAAGGTGGCCGGGGTCTGGGCGCCAAGGTCCACCGCGCCCGGCAAGAAGAGACCTGACACCAGGATCAGGAAGGCCAGGGTGAGTCCGGACAGAACCCCGGAGTCAGTTCTCATCGCTGGGGCTCCCGTCCGGATCCGGTCGTTGCTCCCCCACGGATGATGCGGGGGGAGGAGTTCCGGGGCCACCACCCTGAGGGCGGGGAGCACCGGAGGGCGGTGTCGGGGGTTCATCGTCATCCCAAGGGTCGGATCCTCCCCAGGCCCAGCCGGATCCGGCATAGAGAGGGTCACGGCCACCCCGGGAGAGGACCACAGCGCCCAGGCCCACCGTCCCCGTGATCACCACCAGGAGGACCCCGGCGAAGGTCACCACTCCCTGGAAGATGGAGAACCACGCTCCTCCCATCCGGAAGACCCCGGCCACGGCAAAGAGTCCCAGCAGGAGCGCCAAGCCCGCCGCCAGTTGCATGGCGGGCCGGGGCCCGTCCAGGGAATCCAGACCCTGCAGTCCCCGCCGACCGAGCCAGCTCCCGGCATTCCTCGAAACCGCCAGGAACCCGAGCGTCCCCGCCGCCATCAGGGCCAGGGGAAACAGGGGGATCCAGAGGAGCATCACCGGGATCCCGATGATGGTGACCGCCAGGAGCACGATCCCCGCAATCCAGATGGGGAAGGCCAGGATACCGGAGGCCACACCCACCAAGCCGGATCGTCCCGGGGCATTGCGGGCCGTGCGAGCCACAATCTCGAAGTGACGGGGGAAGAAGTGGAGGGTCACCAGCCCCAGCCCCAGGAGGATCCCGAAGGTCACCACGGTCTGGAGTACCTGGGCGATCCCTCGTCCCACATTCCGGAAGAAGCCCCGTTCCCCAGTGCCGGTGGAGACGACCACCCGGGACGGCGGGGCGGCGGATCGGTCCCGGGCACGCTCTCCGGCTTCCAGCGCCGCCTCCACCTCCCGGCGGATCTCGTCCCGGAGGGTCGCTTCGGGGCGGGCCGGGACCGGATCCATGCGAGCCACGCCGCCGGAGACCCGCTCAGCCACCTCCTCCGCTCCTTGGGTGTCGAACCAGCGGAGGCGCCCTTCAATGATGCCGTCGTTGCCCATGACGATGGATCCGCCCAGGAGGATCACATCCCCCTCGAT
>SKJY01000142.1 GCA_007121775.1 Gemmatimonadota bacterium | reverse complement strand
TAGCTTCACTCATGGGCACTCTCTACCTCATCAGCACCCCCATCGGGAACCTGGAAGATCTGACCTTCCGCGCCGCTCGGATCCTGGGCGAGGTGGATCTGGTCCTGGCCGAAGACACGCGCCGGAGCCGGATCCTCCTGGACCACCTGGGGCTGCGGGTCCCCCTGGAGTCCCTCCACGAGCACAATGAGGCGGCTCGGATCCCGGCGGTCATGGAGCGCCTCCAGGCCGGGGCGAGCCTGGCTCTCGTGTCCGACGCCGGTACCCCCCTGGTCTCGGACCCCGGCGAGCGCCTGGTCTCCCAGGCCCTGGAGGAGGGCCACCGGGTGGTGCCCGTGCCCGGCCCGTCGGCTGTCCTTGCGGCCCTGGTGGCTTCGGGCCTTCCCGCCATCCCCTTCGCCTTCCTGGGGTTCGTGCCCCGAAAGGGGCGGGACCGGAAGGAGATGCTGGAGCGCCTCCGCACGGCGCCCGAGACCACCATCCTCTTCGAGTCGCCGGAGCGCTGTGTGGCGCTCCTGGAGGCGCTGGACCAGGATTGGCCCACCCAGCGGGAGGTGGTGGTGGCCCGGGAACTCACCAAGCTCCACGAGGAGGTCCGGCGCGGAACCCCTTCCTCCCTCGCCGGCTACTACCGGGAGAACCCCCCGCGCGGCGAGGTGACAGTGGTGGTGGCGCCGGCAGTGGGGGCGGCCCAGGGCTCCGCCGAGGCGGATGCCCAGGCGGTGCAGGTGCTGGCCCGGGCTCTCCTGGATGAGGGCAACTCGCCCAGTCGGGTGGCCCGGGAGGTGGCCCGCCGCTTGCGCGTTCCCCGCAACCGCGCCTATTCCCTGATTCAGGAGATGGCGACGGAACCGGCGTCCGACGGGTCCTGATCCCCCGCCACCCTCTCACCCCTCGTCCCGGAGCCTTCCCGTGTTCATCCCGGCCCTCCTCCTGGTGCTGCTTCCGGCCATGCCGGTGGGGCTCGGCGGGGAGGGTGCGGCGTACGCCGGGGTGGGGATGGAGGCGTCCGACCCGGGGAGCGTGGAGATCACCATCGGGCGGCTCCAGTACGGAGGGGGAGGCGACTGGTACGCCAATCCGTCGTCGCTTCCCAACCTCCTGGCGGCCATCCGGGAACGCACCGGGATCCCGGTGGCTTCCCGGGAGGTGGTGGTGACGCCCCTGGACCCGGCGCTCCCCGATGTGCCGGTGGTCCATATGACCGGCCATGGGAACGTGGCTTTCGACGCCGAGGAACGGGCGGCGCTCCGGCGGTATCTGGAGGGCGGTGGACTCCTCCACGCCGATGACAACTACGGGATGGACGAGGCCTTCCGCCGGGAGATGGCGGTCCTCTACCCCGATCGTCCCCTGGTGGAGCTCCCCCCCGATCACCCCATCTTCTCGGCCTTCTACCAGTTCCCCGAGGGGCTCCCCAAGATCCACGAGCACGACGGCAAGCCCCCACAGGCCTTCGGGATCTTCCATGAGGGGCGCCTCGTGGTCCTCTATACCTACGAGTCGGATCTGGGGAACGGCTGGGAAGACGAGGCGGTTCACGGCAATCCGCCGGAGCTTCGAGAAGAGGCCCTCCGCATGGGGGTGAATATCTTCGTGTACGCCCTGACCCGGACGGCCCCGTGAGCCCGGCTCCGAGCCCCGCCCAGGCGCTGGCAGCCGTTCGCCGCCACCTCCGGGGGCTGGGGGTGGGGGTGGCGCTGGCCGGGGGGCTGGGGCTCGTTGCCGGTGTCTTCCTGGCGGCCTGGCTCCTGGTCGGGTCCGGATGGTCCCCCGGGTCCCCGGTGCCCCTCGCCCTGGCTCTGGGCGGAGTGGCGCTCCTGCTGGTGGGAGGAGGCGCCCTTGTCCGCTTCCTCCACCGATGGGGGAGCGAGGACCGTCTCACCCGGGAAGTGGAACGGGAGGCCGGACTGCCCAGGGGATCACTACGGGCACAGCTCGAACTGGACCGGACTCCGCCGGAGGGGGTTTCGCCGGTCCTGATCCGCGCCGGCTCCGCCTCCCTCCTGGCTCGGATCCAGACGCCTCCCGCCCGTCTTGCCGGTCGGCCCGGCCGGGGGCTCCGGCGGCTCCTCCGGGGCCTGGGCGGCGCCGGCGTGCTCCTGGTGCTCCTGGCGGCCTCCGCGCTGGTGGCGGCACCGGAGCGGAGTCAGGTGGCGGTGGCCGGTCTCCTCCACCCCACGGCGGTACTGGCCGGGCCTGTCCTCCCCCCCCTGGAGCTCTTGGGCCCGGGGGAGCCGGTGGCCCGGGGTGAGCGTCCCGGGGTGCGGATCTCGGCACCGGAGCGGTCCGGTGTGACCCTTCACTGGCAGCTTCAGGGCGAGCCGGTGGAGCGGGTTTCCCTGCAGCTGACCGGGGGCGTTGCCGACTACCGCCTCCCGCCCCTGGACGCCGGTCTCCGGGTGTGGGCCACGGCGCCCGACGGAGGCCGGAGCCGTGAGCTGACCCTGGAGCCCCTGGATGCCCTCCTCCTGACGGATCTGGCCGTAGAACTGGATTTTCCCCAGTACATGGACCGGGCGCCGGAGCGCCTCCAGGGACTCCCTCCGGAGTTGGAGATCCCCGAGGGCACCCGGGTGACTCTGGAGGGCCGCCGTTCCGGTGAGGGGGGCAGGCTCCTCCTTCTGGATGAGGCCGGCGAGGCGGTGGTGGGGCTCGACGGGGAGGCGGGCGCTCCGCAGGTGTCCGGGACATGGCGTCCCGAGCGCTCCGGACGATTCATCTGGGCGGTGGACGAGGCCGCAGAGGTGCCCCCCGGTGGCGGTGGGCGGGACTCCGGTGGCGGTCCGGGCTCCAGCGGCGAGCAGGACTCCAGCGGTGGGCGGGACTCCAGCGGTGGGCCCGACTCCATTGGCGAGAGGGACTCCAGCGGTGGGCTCGACTCCCGTGCAGGTCTGCCCTCCGGCGGATCCCTGACGGGGCAGGGGGTCCAGCGCCTGCCGCCCCCGTTCCGCATCACCCTGGTGGCCGACGCGCCTCCCACTGTGGCCCTCCCGCGGCCGGGTCGGGATCTGGAGCTTCCGGCCTCCCTGCGCCTCCCCATCGTCCTTGAGGCCTCCGACGACGTGGGGCTGGCCCGGGTCGAGCTCTGGGTGGCGCCGGTGTCGGCAGACGGGGAGATGGGAGAGCCTGAGGTGCAGGTCCTCCCCCTGGAGGGGC
>SKJY01000308.1 GCA_007121775.1 Gemmatimonadota bacterium | reverse complement strand
TCCTCCGGTTCGGGTTCGCAGGCCAGGAGCAGGAGGATGGGGCTCAGGACAAGGAGGTGTCGTGTCCGGATCATGGCTCTCAGGGTTCGCTGGGATCGTGCGGTAGGCGAACCGGCGGGGAGGCCGGTTCGGCCCGGAGGGTGCCCGCTTCCGGGCGGGCGCGCCGGGGCGCATGGGGCTGCGGCGGATCCGACAGCCCTCACCTACCTACTCGGCGAACGGCCTCCTGGATCCCCCCCCCCGGTCTACCGCCCTCATCGTCCGTTTGCGGCCAACTCCCGCAGGAGGCGACCGGTCTCGGCGTCCAGCACCGCTCGCTCAGCGAGTCCGTGCTCCCGTTGGAATGCCTTCAGGGCCGATATGGCCGCCTCGTCGAAAGCGCAACTCCCCCCCTCCTGATGGAAGTCATCGTGCCCCGTCGCCGTGAGGAGGCGCCGGAGCTCGCAGATATGGGGACCCGCCGGTGCGCTCACCGCCACCCGGCCCCGGGGTGCGAAGTGGTCACCGGGATGGAAGACCCGCATCCAGACGTCGTAGACCCGCTCCAGCTCCAGGATGGGCTCCACATGATCTTCCACCCGGAGGTCGGCGTACCGGTCGTCACCGCCCTGGTATCCCCCGCCCTCCCGGACCACCAGAAGTCCAGCACCCTGCATCCCCCGGGTGTCACCCCCGGCGGCCTGCCCGGCCTTGAGGGCGTGGAGAAGGCGCTCTCCGAAGGGCCAGCCCCCGTCCCGGGCCTCTTCGTAGGCGGCGGCCATGGCGTCCACCACCTCCGGCCCAGCCAGGATGTTCCCCTGCACGCTGAAGCCGTCACCGATACGGTGCCCGGTCCAGGCGGTGGTCGCCTCACCTGTGTGGGCGGCGATCCGGCACTCCCGGTCGGCTACGGCGAACTGGCGCCGGGCCGAGCCCTCATCGGTCCGGAGGAAGTGGTCCCGGATCTCCTCCGCCGAATACCCCTCCTCCAGCAGGCGAAGTCCCTCTTCCTTGTAGGCCACATTGGCCAGGGCCTGGGTGGCGATGGCTCCCACTCCGGCCCTGGCGGCGGGGACGATGGAGCCGGCGCTCACCACCCGGGACTGGATGGCCACACCCCAGAACCCCTCCTCCAGGTCGCAGGCGACGATGCTGAAGGTGGAGAGCGGGGGCGGGGTGTCCGGCGTGGACGGCTCGGACTGGCCCGCCAGGGGGCTCACGGTAAAGGGGAGGATGGCCACCAGGCCGGCTGCCCGGACTCCCCGGCGGAGACGGGTGCTCATCATGCTCCCTCCCCGACCGCGCCGGCGTCGGGGGCCTCGGCCAGGAGCCCGTCCAGGATCCTGTTCAGGGTGGCGCTGGGGCGCATGGCCCGGGCAGCCAGCTCCGGGTCAGGGCGGAAGTAGCCTCCCAGCTCCTGGGGGGGGCCCTGAGCGGCATTCAGCTCATCCAGGATCTTCTCTTCGTTCTCGGCCAGCGCCTGGGCCACCGGCCGGAACCGGGCGGCCAGCGCCGGATCCTCCTCCTGGTCGGCCAGCGCCCGAGCCCAGTAGAGGGTCAGGTAGAAGGTGCTCCCCCGGTTGTCCAGCTCGTGGACCTTCCGGGAGGGGGAGCGGGACTCTTCCAGGTAGCGGGTTACGGCGGCGTCCAGCGCCTCCCCCAGGATCCGGGCACCGGGGTTTCCGAACCGTTCGTCCAGATGCCGAAGGGAAACGCCCAGCGCCATGTACTCGCCCAGCGAGTCCCAGCGCAGGTGCCCCTCCTTCACGAACTGCTGGACGTGCTTGGGGGCCGACCCCCCGGCGCCCGTCTCGAAGAGGCCTCCCCCGTTCAGGAGAGGGACGATGGAGAGCATGCGGGCACTGGTGCCGATCTCCAGGATGGGGAAGAGGTCGGTGAGGTAGTCGCGCAGCACGTTCCCGGTGACGGAGATGGTGTCTTCTCCCCGGCGGATCCGCTCCAGCGAGAAGGCCATGGCGTCGGCGGGGGCCAGGATGCGGATCTCCAGACCCTCGGTGTCGTGTTCTTCCATGGCGTCTTCCAGCTTCCCCACGAGCTGGGCGTCATGGGCCCGCTCCGGATCGAGCCAGAAGACGGCGGGGGCCCCGGTGGCCCGGGCCCGCTCCACCGCCAGGCGGACCCAGTCGCGGATGGCGGCGTCCTTGGTCTGGCAGGCCCGCCAGATGTCGCCGGCTTCCACCCGGTGCTCCAGGAGCGTCCGGCCCTCAGAGTCCACGATGCGAACGCGGCCGGGAGCCGCCACCTCGAAGGTCTTGTCGTGGGACCCGTACTCCTCGGCCTTCTGGGCCATGAGCCCCACATTGGGGACGGTCCCCATGGTGGTGGGGTCGAACTGGCCGTGGGCCTGGCAGTCCCGGACCACCGCGTCGTAGAGGGGGGCGTAGGACGAGTCGGGGATCACCGCCACACAGTCCTGGAGCTCGCCCCGGGCGTTCCACATCCGTCCCGAGTCCCGGATCATGGGGGGCATGGAGGCGTCGATGATAACGTCGCTCGGGACGTGGAGGTTGGTGATCCCCCGGTCCGAATCCACCATGGCCAGGGCCGGTCCCGTCTCGTAGGCCCGGCGGAGGTCTGCCTCCACCGCCTCCCTGCGTTCCTGGGGAAGGGAGGCGAGGCGGGACTCCAGGTCTGCCACTCCGTCATTGGGGTTCCACCCCAACTCCTCCAGGAGTTCGCCGTGGCGCTCCAGGAGCTCCCGGAAGTAGACCCGCACGGCGTGGCCGAAGAGGATGGGGTCCGAGACCTTCATCATGGTGGCCTTCAGGTGGAGCGAGAAGAGGATCCCATCCTTACGCGCCGCCGCCATCTCCCGCTCCAGGAAGGCCACCAGCGCGGACCGGCTCATGAAGGAGGCGTCCAGCACCTCGCCGGCCTCCAGCCCCAGGCCTTCCTTGAGGACCGTCACGGACCCGTCCTCGGCCACATGCTCGATGCGGGCGGTAGTGGTGGCCTCCAGCGTGGTGGAGAGCTCATGGCTCCGGAAGTCGCCTTCATTCATGCACGCCACCCGGGTCCGGGACTCCTGGGGCCAGGGCCGCATCCGGGGCGGATGCTTCCGAACGTAGGCCTTTACCGGCCCGGGCGCCCGTCGATCCGAATTCCCCTGCCGGAGGACCGGGTTCACGGCGCTCCCCTTCACCCGGTCGTACCGGGCGCGGAT
>SKJY01000151.1 GCA_007121775.1 Gemmatimonadota bacterium | reverse complement strand
TAGGCTCCCGCCTCCCGGAGCGCCCGGAGCTCCCCTTCCAGGGCATCCGACCACCCTGGCCTCAATTCACGAGCCCGTCGGTACTCGACGGCAGCCAACCCCCACCGGCCATCGGCGGCGAGGATGTGTCCCGACACGAGGCGGGCGTCGGACATGCCATCAAGGGGAGGGACTCGGAGTCTCGGAAGGCGGCGCACCGCTCCCTGGACATCACCTGCTGCGAGCTTTGCAAGAGACAGTCCGACCTCACTTTCCGGTCTTCCAGGCTCCTTTTCCAGAGCCGCTCGATAGAGGCCGATGGCCCGTGCGGTCTCACCCAGGGAGAGCGCGGCACCCCCGACCGATTCGAGGACGACGGGGTCGATTTCCCGAAGAGGGAGCGGGTCGACCACGCGGACCGCCTCGGCATCCTGCCCCGACCAGGCCAGAACTGCGGCAAGATCCCCCCTCAACTGCAGATTTGACGGCTCTTCCGCGAGCAAGCCCCTCAGGATCTCCAGAGCTCGCTCGAACTCCTGGTCCCGGGCCAGAAGGACGGCTCGGTCCCATTCGGATCTGAGGGTCGTGTCGGGAACGGTGTCCGGGATGGAGCTCACCGTCTGTGCGTCCACCGCAGGTGTACCGCACAGGATCAAGGTGATCAGAAGGAGGGGAGCCAGTCGGGCCGTCATACCGTCCCTGACACTTCGAGCGGATGGCGTCATGGGGGTCACCGAGTGGGTGCTTCGCCGTCAGGCGGAGGCTGGCTCAGGATCCTGCCCAGCGAATCACTCAGGGTGGAGAGTCCGATGGGTTTCGGGAGGTGCCCGTCAAAGCCGGCGTTCTGGTATTCACGGACGACTGCGGTGAGCTGAGCCTCCCGGGTCTCGAGGGATGGAGCGCTGTGACGGGCCATGAACGGTCTCAAGAGGCCGGGACAGCGTCCATCTCTTCCCCCTTAAGGTTGTGGAGAGGGAGGGACGTGCCGGGGGCAATGGATTGGATCGGGGAAAATCTCCTCTCCCCGTCCATCCAGTTTCGGCCGTCCAGGTCGGAATGTGAGCGGGCACCCCTCGGCCCCTCCGCCGAAGGGCACGCCGTCAGATCAATCTACCCAGCTCCCGCAGGATCTCACGGAGATGCGCCCGGGTCTCCCGGTCCAGCGCCGTGCCCCCACCTTGGAGCGCCGCTTCCACCTCGCCGGCCAGGAGCTGGAGCTGCTCCCTGACCAGGGGGATCACATCGGTCTGATGCACCTGGAAGGAGGTACGGAGGGTCCGGGTGTCGTAGGCCGGGTGGGTGAGGTCGGGGCGGTAGTCCCCGGGAGGCGAAGGAGGGGCGGGAGGCGCCATCTCCAGGAGCTCCTGCATCCGGTGCATGTACGCCCGCTGCAGGTTCCGACGGAAGGTGTCGATGGAGGTGCCTTCCGCCACCTCTCGCCAGAGCCCGGCCCGCAGTTCGTCCAGCATCCGGACGGGAGCGTACGCCGTCTCCCCATCCAGCGCCCGCTGCTCGATCATCCGCTCCAGGCGGACGGGGCTCAGGAGTTCGTTCAGGCTGTTCACCTGGTACCAGCGGATCCGCTCCACCGTCCCCACATGCTCGAAGCGGCGGAGGAGCTCGCGGTCCAGGAGCCACTCCGGGGTCTCGTACACGTGCTCCAGGAGCCATGCCAGGGAGCGGGACTGCTCCTCGGCGTCGAGGGGGGTGTATACCGGGCCTTCCTCCCCCACCACCTTCCGGTGCTCCCGGAGCCCGCCCACCGCGCTGGTGATGCGGGTGATGAAGCGGTTCCACTGGGAGAGGACCTGCATGTACCGCATCATGACGTCGTCGTAGGGTTCGCCCTCGACGCCCACCCAGTCGATGAGGTTGGGGACGACGCGCCTGAGGTTCCGCATCCCCAGCTCGGAGGCCTCAATCCACTCGCGGCCGATGGATTCGGTCTGCTGGTAGGGGTCGAAGTCGTTCCCCTCCCCGAAGCGGTAGACCGGGTCGGGGGCCCGCTCCCGGATCCACCGGTCCAGGATGGGGCGCTCCTCGTCGGCGGTGGCGGCTTCGGGGATGGGGCGGTATGCCCACTCGATGGCCCACTTGTCGTACTCGCCGATGGCGCGGTGCACCCGGATGGGGCCGTCTTCAGGCTGGGCCACGTAGTTGAAGCGGGTGCGCCCCACCACCGAGCCCGAATTCCCCCACTCATCGGTGAAGGTGGGGGAGCGGAGGGAGTCCACGGGGAAGGCCGAGTTGGCCATCTGGTTGTGGGGGTAGCCCAGGGCGTGGCCGATCTCGTGGGAGACCACATAGCGGAGGTATTCCCCCATCTCCTCGGTGGGGACGGTGAGGCTCTGGACGGCGGGGTTCCGCGGTCCGGTCTGGGTGAGGGACCACCAGTGGAGGCGCCGCATGAGACCGTGGTACATGTTCATGTGGGCCCGAATCGTCTCGCCGGAACGGGGGTCCACCACGTCGGGGCCGGCGTTGGCCGAGAGCTCCTCGGTGGCCACGTAGCGGAGGACGGTGAAGCGGGCGTCCATCATGTCGAAGTCCGGGTCATCCACCGGAGCCATCTGCACCTGGATGGCATTTCGGAAGCCCGCCCGCTCGAAGGCGGCGTTCCACTCCAGGAGCCCTTCCTTGAAGTAGGGACGCCACTCTTCGGGGGTGGCTGGGTCGATGTACCAGACGATGGGCTGGACCGGATCCACCAACTCGCCTCGCTGGAAGGCCTCCATGTCCGAGGGCTCGAGGCGGAAACGCTGCACGTACTGGCGGGTCCGCGCCCACTGGGCCGGATCGCTGTAGTCGACGGATTCAACGGTGATCATCCCCACGCGGTGGTCCGCCAGACGGGGGCGCATGGGTTCTTCCGGAAGGAGGACCATGCTGTGGTTCGCCACCAGGGAGAGGGCCCCGGTGCGCTCCAGCGCCGGAGGGTGGTCGGCGTGGTAGGTGAGGATGTTCCGCACCTCCACATTGATGGGGAAGCTCCGGATGAAGCGGATGTGGCTCCGCTCCGGATCGACCCCTCGGGTGCCCCATCGCTCCCGGCGCTCCCGATCCAGGCCGAAGTTGGGGTTGCCGGTGGTGTAGAGGTCGCTGACCTCGATGACGGATGAGTCTTCGTTCTCCGTCTGCACTGGGAAGGAGGCGATGATGGGCTCGAACCCGGCGTGCTCCACCGCGGCGTGGACCGGGTGGGTCGGATCGGCCACCTGGGCGTGGCTCACCGCCTGCAGTAGGATCCGGTTCCCCTCCCGGATCCAGCGCACCACCTGGGTGTCGTAGTTCATGAACTGGGTCTCGTTCAGCCGGTCGCCTCCCGGGAGCATCTGGGTCCCGATCCCCGCCGGCATAGCCGACATGCGGCTGAGCATGGCCATCTCCCGCCCCAGGATGGAGTCGGGGATCTGGAACCAGAAGCGGTCTCCGTCCCGGTGCACGTCGAAGAGGCCTTCATCCACCTCTGCCGTGGCGGGGATGACCTGATCCCATGGACGGGGGCCTGGATCGGTCGCACCCGCCGGGTCCGGGCTGGCCGGTTGCGGGTCGGCGGGTAGCGGGTTGGTGGAGACCAGGTCGGTGGGGGCCAGGTCGGTGCGTTGCAGTTCGACGGGGGCCGGGGAGGGCGGCGCCACCAGGAAGAGCGCGGTGAGGATGGAGAAGGCCGGGATGGTGAGGGAGCCCATGGCGATTCCTCCGGACCGAAGGGGGGGGAGCGGGGTCGATCGGACCGGGCGAAGCTGGGCTTCCCTTCCTTCGCGGGCAAGTTAGCCGGGCGTGAACGCCGGGCCCCGCAGCTCAACCCACCAGCGCCGAAGCCTCCCGGACCGCCGGGGCCACCTCTTCTCCCAGAAGCCGGATGGCGTGGAGCACCTTCTCATGGGGGAGGGGGCCCACGGTGAACTGGAAGAGCATCCGATCGTGGCGGAACGCCCGGTGGAGTCGCAGGATCTTCTCCGTCACCTCCGACGGGCTCCCCACGAAGAGGGGGCCGTCGGGGTCGCACTCCGCCTCGAACCGGCGTCGGGTGGTGGGAGGCCAGCCCCGCTCGCGCCCGATGCGGTCCATGGTGGAGGCGAAGGCGGGGAAGGCCAGCTCCCGGGCCTCGTCCGGATCGTCGGCCAGGAAGCCGTGGACATTGATCCCCACCGGGAGCTTCGCCGGGTCGTGTCCGGCCCGGGCCGCCAGGGTACGGTATCCGTCCACGAGGGGGGCGAAGCGGACCGGGATCCCGCCGATGATGGCCAGCGCCATGGGGAGTCCCAGGGTCGCCGCCCGGGCCACGGAGGCCGGAGTCCCTCCCACCGCGAGCCAGATGGGGATGGGGTTCTGGAGCGGGCGTGGATACACCCCCCGCCCATCGATGGCGGGGCGGTGCCGAGTGCCGGGCCAGTCCACCCGCTCCTCCTCCCGAAGCTTCAGGAGAAGCTCCAGCTTA
The DNA here is from genome assembly GCA_007121775.1 of Gemmatimonadota bacterium. Taxonomy (GTDB): domain Bacteria; phylum Gemmatimonadota; class Gemmatimonadetes; order Longimicrobiales; family Gaopeijiaceae; genus PWLA01. Next base: position 27,522 of record SKJY01000151.1, on the reverse strand, counting down.
TCCCGGAAGATCTCGTCGTAGTCCGCCAGATCCTGGCCGAAGAGGGGGAAGGATTCGGTGAAGGAGCCCCTGCCCGCCATGATCTCGGCTCGGCCCTGGGAGATGAGGTCCAGGAGGGCAAAGTCCTGGAAGACCCGGACTGGATCGTCGGAGCTGAGCACCGACACAGCGCTGGTGAGGCGGATCCGGCGGGTGCGAGTGGCCGCCGCCGCCAGCACCACCGCCGGGGACGAGGCGGCGTAGTCGGGGCGATGATGCTCGCCGATGCCGAAGACATCGAGCCCGACCCGGTCCGCCAACTCCATCTCTTCCAGGAGGTGGCGGATCCGCTGGGGGGCTTCTGCCTGCCCTCCCGTCTCAGGATCGATGGGGGTCTCAGCGAAGGAGTAGATTCCGATTTCCATGGGGCTGTGCACACCGGTGGTCGGGAGAGGGTTCTCCCGGCGGGGTTGGGGGGCTTCAGGCGGGGTTGGGGAGAGGGTTCTCCAAGCGGGGTCCAGGGAGGTTTCTCCAGGCGGACTGACGTGTGGGCCGCCTTCCCGTTGCTCTCGAAGTCCATGTGTGGCACATTTGATTGACCAATCCATGATTCAAGATAGAGGTGAGTTTATGAGCGACGTTCGATTGACGCTGGTCTACTACAGCACCTACGGGACCAACCACAAGATGGCTGAGATCGCCGCCGAAGCGGCGCGGGAGGCGGGAGCAGAGGTGCGTCTCCGCCGGGCAGCCGAGACGGCTCCCCAGGAGGTGGTTGAACAGCAGGAGCCCTGGAAGAATCATCTGGAATCCACCAAGGATATCCCTGTGGTGACACCGGACGACATGGTGTGGGCAAATGCCTACCTCTTCAGCACGCCCACCCGCTACGGGAACGCATCGAGCCAGATCCGGGCGTTCATCGACACCCTGGGGCCCATCTGGCAGGAGGGGAAGCTGGCTGACAAGCCGGCGACCGCCATGACCAGCGCCATGAACCCCCACGGTGGCCAGGAGACGACCCTGCAGACCCTGTACGTCACCTTCGCCCACTGGGGGGCCATCATCGTGCCGCCGGGCTACACGGACGACTCCATCTTCGCCAGCGGAGGCAACCCCTACGGCGCCAGCATCTCGGCCGGTGGCGACGGGATCACCGATCAGAAGCGTGCCGCCATCGCCCACCAGGCTCGCCGCCTGGTTGAAGTGGCCCGGAAGCTGGCCGGCTGAGGTCCGGTTCTCCCAGTGAAGACGTTCATCCAGAACATCCCGCTGGCCACGGAAGACCCCATCCAACTCCTGGACGTGACGGAGGAGGTTCGGCGGGTTCTCCGGGCCAGCGGGGTGCGGGACGGGATTCTCACCGTCATCTCCCGCCACACCACGGCCTTCGTGAACCTGAATGAGGTGGAGCCGAACCTCCAGGAAGATATGCGGGTGTGGCTTGAGTCGTTCGTTCCCAGGGACCGGGACTATCTCCATAACCGGAATACAGTGGACGACCGGGACAACGCCCACTCCCACCTCATGGGGCTCCTTCTGAACGCCTCCGAAACCATCCCGGTGGTGGACGGGGAGTTGTCTCTGGGGACCTGGCAGTCCATCCTGTTTGTGGAGGTCGACGGCCCCCGCCCCCGGCGGGAGTTGACCGTCCACGTGATGGGGAGCTGAAGAGCAGACGGCCGGGTCTGGGGGACTGAAGACCGGGGGCGGCTCCACGGTGCCCCGTCCGCCCTTCCACACGGACTCCGGTCCCCACCCTGCATCCTGTGCTCTCCGACGACATCGACGGTTTCTTCGCTCGCGCCTCCGAGATCGACCCCGAGGCGCACCTGATCCTCGAGTATCAGGCCGAGGTGGTGGGATCACCCCGCGCCGCCGCCGCTCACCTTGCCAGCGAGCAGTCCACGGCCCAGTGGCGCCGGGTGGGGATCGAGGAGGATCTGCGCCCCCGCTTCGGGGCCAAGGTGCTGGAACTCGAGGTTCTCGAAGCCCTGCCGGAGCCCAGCCTTTCCGTGCCCGGTGTACCCTCCGGTCCCGTTTCCCGGTGCCGGATCCGCATCGCCCACCCCTACGGGAACTTCGGACCCCGAATTCCGAACCTCCTCTCGGCAGTGTGTGGGGAGGGGCCCTTCTTCACCCCCGGAGTTCCGGTGTTGAAGCTCCTCGACATCCACTTCCCCCGCTCCTTCCTGGAGCACTTCCAGGGGCCCCGCTTCGGGGTGTCCGGGCTGCGGGACCTCCTGGGCGTCCACGGGCGTCCGCTCTTTCTGGGTGTGATCAAGCCCAATATCGGGCTCCCGCCGGAGGCCTTCGCCGGGATCGCGGCGGAGGCGTGGCGGGGTGGGCTGGATATCGCCAAGGACGATGAGATGCTAGCCGACCCTGAGTGGTCTCCGCTGGCCGAACGGGCACGGCTTCTGGGGGAAGCATGTCGGGAGGCCCGAGTCGAGACCGGCGAAGGGAAGCTCTATATGGCCAACATTACCGACGAGGTGGACCGCCTGTTGGAGCTCCACGACGCGGCGGTGGCGGGTGGTGCCGGCGCTCTCCTTGTCAACGCGCTCCCTGTGGGGCTTTCGGCGGTCCGGATGCTCCGAAAGCACACCAAACTCCCCCTCTTTGCCCACTTCCCCATGATCGCGGCATCCAGCCGGGTCGCGGAGTTCGGGATCCACACCCGGGTCTGGACCCGACTGCAGCGCCTCGCAGGGTTCGACGCCGTCATCATGCCGGGATTCGGGCCGCGGATGATGATGGATGAGGACGAGGTGCGGGCCTGCATCCAGGCCTGCCTCGAGCCCATGGGCCCCATCGCGCCGTCCCTCCCGGTGCCGGGAGGGAGCGACTCGGCGGCAACCCTGGAGTCGGTATATCGCAAGGTGGGCTCGGTGGACTTCGGATTCGTCCCGGGACGAGGGGTCTTCGGGCACCCCATGGGCCCTCGGGCCGGAGCGGCGAGTCTTCGACAGGCTTGGGAGGCCATCGCCGCCGGGGTCCCGTTGGCGGAGTATGCTCAAGGGCGCCGGGAGTTGGCGGCAGCACTGGAGGCGTTTGGGGGCTGATGGGCCCCGTTTCGGGAGGCGTTGGAAGGTGTGGTGAAGAGGTCGGGAACCCTGGGGAGGGGGCTGAGGGCCCCGAAACCCTTCACTCGTGACAGAAATTCAATTCATTGAAGGGTTACCCTACGAAAATGGGGTGAAACCCTTCAGCGAACTCCGCCCGGCCATCGAGCCTGAAGGGTTACCCCACGAAAACGGAGTACAACCCTTCACTGAAGTCCGATGCCGTCGGCGACTGAAGGGTTTCGGGGGGCCTTGGAGCGCAGGTGCGACCCACGCTGCCTGGCCCGTGCCTCTAAAGGAAAGGGAAGGTCGACCTTCCTGCTCCTTGCCGTTCTTCTCGTACCGTTCTACGGTCTCCTTCGTTGTGTTGGGGCCCCGGTGTGAAGGGCCGGAATCCACCTGCGCAGGGAGTCTCTCTCCATGGCTCGTTCTTCCCTTTTCCGGGCCCTGGCCCGGAGCCTCCGTCAGGCCGCCTCGTCCGGTCCCTCCGATCTCCCCCTTTCCATCCGCTCCCGATCTCCGGGCCCATCCCACGGAGCCCTCGGTCCATCCCATGGGGCCCTGGGTCCAGGCAAACATCTCAGCCGCCGGGATTTTGTGGTCACTACGGGCGGAGCCCTGGTCGGACTTGGCCTCGTGGGGTGTGGCCCCGGCGGGGGAGGGAGTGGCGACGACGACCTCCAAGTGATCATCGTGGGGGCCGGCATCGCCGGGCTCACCGCCGGCTGGCGGCTCCGGCAAGCAGGGGTGTCCGTCCGGATCCTGGAGGCCCAGGACCGGGTGGGTGGGCGCATGTTCAGCATCCGGAACCACTTCCCCGGCGCTCAGGTGGCGGAGTTGGGCGGGGAGCTCATCGACACGGGGCACGTGACGATGCAGCGGCTGGCGGCGGAGCTGGGGCTCGAGCTGAACGACCTCCACGAAACGGAAGAGATGGAGCCGGAGGTGTGGTGGTTTGGCGGTCGCAGCGTGACCCACGAAGACATGGTGGCGGCGTGGGGCCCAGCCGCCCGCCGGATCCGGGAGGAGTTGACCTCCCTACCCCTTCCGGAGAGCTGGCCCTGGGTCACCTGGGACGCACCCGCCGGCGCCGAGGTCCTGGATCGCCTCTCCCTGGCCGAATGGCTCGATCGAGTGGAGATGGACGACTGGTTTCGGAGCATCCTGGATGTGGGATTCACCTCGCAGTACGGCCTCGAGGCGGACCGGCAGTCGGCCCTGAATCTGCACACGCTCATCGATCCGGATCCAGACGACTTCCTCATCTACGGGGAGAGCGACGAACGCTACCACATCCGCGGGGGGAATGATCAGATCCCCACGAGGCTGGCCCGGGAGCTGGATGATGCCATCGAGCGCGGAGTCCGGCTCGAGTCGGTGCGGGAGGGAGCGGATGGCCGCTACGAACTCTCGGTGCGCACCGGGAACTCGAGCCGAACGGTGCGGGCCCATCATGTGGTCCTGGCTCTCCCCTTCACCCTCCTCCGGGAGGTGGAGTTGGCGGTGGAGCTGCCTGAGGTGAAGCGCCGGGCCATCCGGGAGCTGGGGTACGGGACCAACGCCAAACTCATGATGGGGTTCACCTCCCGCCCCTGGCGCACTGAACACGGAGCCGCCGGCACGGTGGTCAGCGACCTGCCCTTCCAGGTGACGTGGGAGACGAGCCGGCTCCAGCCCGGGTCTTCAGGGATCCTCACCAATTTCACCGGGGGGCGGGCCGGGGAGCTGGTGGGGGAGGGCTCACCCCGGGAGCAGGCGGTCCGGGTGGTTTCGGAGTTGGAGACGGTGTTTCCCGGCGTTGCCGCAGCCCATGATCCGGACTTGGCGGTGCGTTTCCACTGGCCGACCCACCCCTGGACCCGGGGGAGCTACGCCTGCTACCTCCCGGGGCAGTGGACGGGGATCGCCGGTGCCGAGGGGATGCCGGTGGGACGTCTCCACTTCGCCGGTGAGCACACCTCGCTGGACGCCCAAGGCTACATGGAGGGGGGCGCGGAGTCGGGGGAGCGGGTTGCCGCGGAGATTCTGGGGGCGCTGGGTCTGGCCGAATCCGCAGCTCGCTTCGGGGTCCGCCCCCAGGTGCGCCGGTCGGGTAGGCGGGCCCGGGTCGGGTAGCGCGGGTCAGCCTCAGTCTCTCTCCCCGGTCGGCCAGGGGCCTGTACCCTCGCGCTCGCACCCCCCACCTTGGTGGGGAGTCAGTCCGTGGCCCAGAGGGCTCCGTTGACCCGGAGTGCGGCCGAATGGGGGTGGATCGACGGTCCTCGGGTGATGACGGTCCTCGGGAATGTATGGAGAGCCTCTGGCGGAGTGTGACGGAATCTCCACCGATTTCGCCCCGGAGGCCGCCCGGCTTCTTGCCAAGGAGAGTGCGCAGTGAGTGGTGTTACGCTGGAACGGATCGAGCAAGGCTTCCGCATGATGCAGAAGTGGGAGGACCGCTACCGGCTCCTCATCCAGATGGGGCGCAAGCTCGAACCCCTGGACGAAGAATTGAAGGTCGAGGAGAACCGGGTTCAGGGGTGCGCCTCCAATGTCTGGCTCGTCTCGGAGCCCACCGACGACGACCCGCCGCGCCTCAGATTCCGGGCTGACAGTGATGCCCATATCGTGAAGGGGCTCGTGGCCCTGCTTCTCGCGATCTATTCGGATCGGACGCCCGAAGAGGCGCTGCAGGTGGATGCGCAGGCGATTCTGAACCGGCTGGAGCTGAAGGGCCACCTGAGCCCAAGCCGAAGCAACGGACTCTTCGCCATGGTGGAGCGGATCCGAGCCCTGGCGGTGGCCGAAGCGGCGTCCCGGGGCTGACGTTCAGCCTCCCTCAGCCCCCTCAACACCCAGAGCCCCAGGCACCCTGGCACTGGTCCCACTCGTCCAGGACCACGAACATGACGATCTGGGCCACCCACGCCGCGCCGTCGTGGGCCAGGAGGATCCCGCGCTTGAAGATGAGTCGGGAGTTCCCCATGACGAGTCCCGCCAGATACACTGCCAGGAACCCACTCCCCCCAAAGAACGCAGGAAGTCCGAAGGCCAGGAGCGCCAACCCCATACTCAGAGCCGGATAGAGCCCCGGGGCGCGGAGTTGGATCCGGTCTGCGGTCCGGGCGCCGAGCCACCCCACCGCCACCCCGCCAACCGCGCCCAACACCGCTTGTTGGCCGAAGAAGAGGGCCAGCCCTCCCGCCCCCTCCATCTCCCCGGTTACCACGGCGATGAGGGCCACCGTGAGGAGCACGGCCATAGGATCGTTGGAGCCGGACTCGATCTCGAGAGTCGAGCCGATTCGCTCCTTCAAACGGAGTCCCTGCCCGCGCAGGACCCCGAAGACCGCGGCGGCGTCGGTGGAGCCCACGATGGCTCCCAGGAGGAGCCCCATGGCCAGGGGGAGGTCCAGGAGCCAGGTCGCCGCCAGGCCCGTTACCAGGACGGTGATGACCACGCCGACGGTGGAGAGGGCCACGGCGGGCCTCCAAGCCCGGCGGAAGGCGCGCCATGGTGTCTGCAGGCCGCCGTCGAAGAGGATGAGGACAAGCGCCACCGTCCCCACCGCGTGGGCGACGGCGTAGTCGTCGAAGGGGAGGCCCACGATCCCGTCTTCTCCAGCCAGCATACCGACGGCCAGGAAGAGGACCAGGCCGGGGATCCCGAGTTTTCCGGAGAGGGTGCTGGCCAGGATCGAGAGGAGGACCAGGACACCCCCGATGAGGATCAGGCTCTCGACGGACGGCATGAGGGGGCGGTAAGGCGAGAGGGGAGGAAGAGCGACGTGAAGGGGGCGTGCGGCGTGGGTCAGCCAGGCCGTGGCACAGGAATATCACCATGATTCTCCCGACATCGGAAGGCGTTCCCTGTCGGGATATCCGGATCTCCGGCGCAATCCTCGAGACGGGCCGCCTGACGGGCCTCCCGAAGCTCCCATGCTGGACCGGCACCTCTTCTCCCCCTAATGTGAGCAAGCCCACCGGGATAGTGTGGAGGACAGGCGGGCCGTAGCTGAAGGCCTTCCACAGGGAAGCGGGTTGATTATTTCCCTGGTTCACTGGCCACGCTCTCGGGATTCCCTTCCGAAGCAGTGGCGCTTCCGCTGGAAACAACCACCCACGAGGTACGAGAGGACTGATGATGACGATTGCCCGAGTTCGTACGGGAGCGGTCGCCGCCCTGGCCCTGGGGCTGGCGGCTGCCGTTCCCGCCACCGCGCAGGAGAACCCCATCCACGGCCAGGGCTATCTGACCCCCGCCGCGGAAATTGCGGATGTGGTGACGGCGCCCCGGGAGGAGTGGGTCTCCCTGAACAATCTGAGCCCCGATGGTCGCTTCTTCCTCCATCAGGTGGGGGTGGGGCTGGTGTCGCTGGAAGACATGGCGCGTCCGCACCGCAATCTGGCCGGCCTCTATGTGGACCATGTGGCCCATCGGAACCGGAACCTCACCATGCGGGGGACGGAGCGGATGGAGCTCATCAATGCGGAGAGCGGGGACCGGACCCAGGTCTCCATCCCCGCCGGCACCCGGGCCCACGGGGTGAGCTGGTCGCCGGACGGGAGCCGGATCGCCTTCCTGGCGAGCTACCCCACCGAGACACACCTGTACGTGGCGGAGGTGGCGACGGGGCGGTCCCAGCGGATCTCGCCTCGACCGGTCCTGGCTACCCGTGTGACCTCGCCTGACTGGTCCGGCGATGGCGCCTTTGTCTACACGGTCCTGATCCCCGAGGGGCGGGGGGCTGAGCCTACCCCTCCGGCGGTGCCGACCACTCCCATGATCCGGATCACCCGGGATGAGGAAAACAGGCTCCGCACCTTCCCCACCCTCCTTCGCGAGCCTCACGAGAAGGAGTTGGTGGAGTACCACACCACCGGCCAGCTCGCCCGGATCACCCCGGACGGTCGCGTGGAGTCGGTGGGAGAGCCGGCCATGATCGAGTCCATCAGCCCGGCCCCGGACGGCCGCCACGTACGGGTTCGCACTACGCAGAAGCCCTTCTCCTACATCATCCCGGTGAGCGCCTTCGCCAACGAGGACGAGATCTGGGATGAGCAGGGCACCCTGCTGGTGACCCTGGACAGCCAGGAGATGCGCAAGGGCGTGCAGGGCGGTGGGAACAACAACAATGACCGGCGTGCCCTCCAGTGGCGCCCTGATGGTGAGGGGCTGAGCTTCCTGCAGCGGGAGCCGCGCCCGGAGAGTGATGATGAGGAGGCCGAGGAGGAGGCGGAGGATCGTCCCCGGATGGACCGGGTCATGCAGTGGCTTCCGCCCTTTGGCGAGGACGACATGCGGGTGGTGTACGAGAGCGAGAACCGGATCCAGTCTGTCGCCTATTCCGACGACGCTCAGATTCTCTTCGTCACGGAGCGGGACGGGAGCGAGGAGCACGTCTACGCCGTCTTCGTGGATGAGCCGGAGGAGCGCTTCACCCTCTACCGCCGTGACACCGATGACCGCCTGGACGACCCAGGCTCGCTGGAGACGCGGTCCGGGAGCCTCGGAGTCCGGGTGGTACGGGTGACAAGTGACGGTGGGTCGGTCTTCCTGTCGGGAATGATCCGGGACGAGAACCCCCTCGAGGTAGCGCCGCGGCCCTTCCTGGATCGGGTGGAGATCCGCACTGGCGAGTCGGAGCGCCTCTTTGAGAGCAGCGCTGACGCCTTTGAGCGGGTGACCGCCATGCTGGACGATGACGGAAACCGGGTGGCCATCACCCGGGAGAGCCCCACGGTGGTTCCCAACGGGTTCATCCATGAGATGGCCGGGGGGAGCGAGCGGCAGATCACCGACAACCGGGATCTGACCCCCACCCTCACGGCGGCGCGGCGGGAGCACCACCGGGTGCGGCGGGCCGACGGGATCGAGTTCAACATGCAGGTCACCCTTCCGGCGGACTGGGACGGAGAGCCCCTCCCCGGGATGATCTGGTTCTACCCCCGGGAGCACGCCAACCAGAAGTCACTGGATGACGCGGCCCGAAACCTGAACATCAACCGGTTCCCCGTGGTGGGGGCCCGCTCCGCCGAGATCTTCGCTCTGGCGGGGTACGCGGTCCTGCAGCCGGATCACCCCATTGTCGGTCCCATGGCTCGGGTGAACGACAACTTCGTCCCCGATATGATTGCCAACCATCTGGCGGTGATTGATCTGGCTTCCCGGGAAGGGTATGTGGATCGGGACCGGATGTCGCTGGGCGGACACTCCTACGGCGGATTCGGGACCATCAACGCCATGGTGCGTACGCCCTTCTTCCGGGCGGGAATCGCCGGTGCCCCCAACAACAACCGGCTCCTGACCCCCATGGGCTTCCAGTTCGAGCGGCGGCTCCTCTGGGAGTCCCGGGAGACCTACACCGAGATGTCGCCCTTCCTCTGGGCCGAGCGGCTTCACGGAGCGCTTCTGGTCTACCACGGGGATGACGACCAGAACGTGGGGACCTTCCCGGACAATTCCTGGAGGCTCTTCCACGCGCTGAACGGGCTCGGGAAGACCTCATCCCTCTATATGTACCCCTATGAGGGGCACGGACCCGCCGCCCGGGAGACGCTCCTGGACATGTGGACCCGGTGGATCGCCTGGTTGGACCACTACGTGAAGGAGGCGCGGGAAGATGTGCCGCCGCCACCGACGGCGGATGCTGACGCAGAGGACGCGTCGCTCGAGTGGTAAAGGCTGGACGCGGCAGATGACGGAGCGGGGGGGCGATCAGCCCCCCCGCTTTCGCTTGAGGGCCAGGATTCCGAGTCCCAACCCCGCCGCAACGCCAACCCCCAGTCCAATCGTCCCCGCCCATCTAAGAGGGATCTCCCGCTGTCCCTGTGGGAGGGGACCCCTCTCTCCGTTCAGGTGGGATTCCAACCGGTCCAGGGATGGGGTTGGCACTCCTGCGTGGGCCACCCGCCCCCGGAAGTCCCGGAGGAGTTCCTCGATCTCGTCCCGCGCCACCCTGGCGTGACCGAGGAGCCCCACCTCGAAGAAGGTGGAGGTGATGACCGGCCGCATCCCCAGGGTCATGAGGGGCTCGGGAATCCGGGGCAACGCCTTTAGGAAGGTGGGGCGGACGGGGATCCCGGCGGCCTCCTGGGCCCGGAAGGCCTCTTCCTGCGCCCGGAGGCCCAGGACTATGGCGTCCCGGGTGCGGGCGAAGCGCTCCGGATCGAGGCCGGTGGCGAACATTCCCATATTCCCCGCCAGCGCCCCCACGTGGCTCACCAGATAGGCGTCCATGTCTGGTCTGACCTGGACGCGGGTGTCCCTCATCCGCCCCAGGAAGGTTGCAACCTCCTGGGCTCGCTCGGTGATCCGGCCATCCACCTCCCCGATGGGGAGGGGTGCCTGGGGGACGGCCAGAATCCGCATGACCGGGCCGATCCGGTACCCACCCGAGGTGGGGATCCCCACCATGACCCGATCCACACCCAGCGCCTCCACCCACTCCCGAGGGCCGGCGGCGTTGTTCATGAGGAAGAGGATCGTGTGGGAGTGCCGGTGTCGAGCCAGGACCGGGAGGATCGCCCGGGCCATGGACTTGCGCATGGCCACGACCACCAGTTCGTAGGGATCCTCTTCGCCCAGCGCCTCCGTCACCGGGACCCGGTGGATCTCCCGACGCTGGGAGATGGCATCTTCCAGGACCACTCCGTGTTCCCGGAGTTGGGTGAGGCGGCTCCCCCGGGCCAGGAGGGTGACGTCCGCGCCGGCCTCGTAGAGGCGGGCCGCCAGCTGGGAGCCCATGGGGCCGGCGCCGTAGATGAGGGTCTTCATGGCTCCTCCTTCGTTGGCGAGTGGCTCGCCATTTGCCCCCTGAACGATGGGCGGATGGCGAGATAGACGAAAACCTCGGCTCCTTTTCAACTTAAGTACAAACGGTGGCGGCCATGGGCCTCGGGTGGGGACGTTCTTCCCCGCCTGCCAGCCCGGAAGGTCCCCGGCTCCCCCCTTCGCGCTTGTTCGTGGGGGCTGTTGGCCAGGGAGGCCCGGACTCCGACGAGCCAACGCAGGCGGCTCCCACCCCCAACGGCATCCACGAACAAGGCACAAGGGGCACTTGAGGGGGGCGGGAGGTGCTGGGGGCGGGGCCCTTGGCGCTTTCCTTGCCGTCCGATCCGGGACGGGTGTACTTTCCGCGCCGCTGAGTCGTCGCTGGCCGCCGTCGGACCCCCGAGCGCCTACCACCCACCGACCCTTCAACGCCCCCGCTTCCAACCCCCGGAGCCACCGCCATGATCGAGTACTACAGCCAGGAGATCCACGGTCCCTTCCACATCTGGGAGCTGGGTGATTTCCATCTGGAGGAGGGGGGAGTCCTCCGGGGCGCGTGGCTCGCCTACGCCACCTTCGGCACCCTGAATGAGGCCCGGGACAACGCCATCCTGATTCCCACCTGGTATTCCGGCACCAGCAAGATCTGGGAAGACGTCTACATTGGGCCAGGCCGTGCCCTGGACCCGGAGAAGTACTTCATCGTGGTGGTGAATCAGTTGGGCAGTGGGCTCTCCATCTCGCCCCACAACGCCCCCTTCCCCTCGAACGGCCCTCGCTTCCCCCACGTGCGGATCGGTGATGACGTCCGGGCTCAGCACCGCCTCATCACCGAACACTTCGGAATCGAAAGGCTGGCCCTGGTGGTGGGCGGGTCCATGGGAGCTCAGCAGACATGGGAATGGGCAGTCCGCTATCCAGAGATGGTGGCCCGGGCCGCCCCCATGGCGGGAACGGCGAAGAACACCAGCCACGACTTCATCTTCACCGAAACACTCATGGACGCCATTACCTCGGATCCGGCCTTCCGGGGAGGCTTCTACGGACACCCGTCGGAGGTGCACCAAGGGCTCTTGGCCCACGCCAAGCTCTGGACGGTGATGGGGTGGAGTACCGAGTTCTTCGCAGCGGGGCGGCCCGCCGAGCTTGGGTTTACCACCATGGACGATTTCGTGACCAACTTCATGTTCGCCACCTTCGCCCCCATGGACCCCAACAACCTCCTTTGCATGGCGTGGAAGTGGCAGCGCGGGGATGTGAGCCGGCACACCGGCGGGGATCTGGCGGCGGCGCTGGCGAGGGTGAAGGCCAAGACCTTCGTCATGCCCATCGACGAGGATATGTTCTTCCCACCCCGGGACTGCGAGAGGGAGCAGAAGCTGACCCCGGGAGCCGAGTTCCGTGTGCTACGGAGCATCGACGGGCATCTGGCGCTCTTTGGCGCCGATCCCGCCTTCCTCGAGCAGGTGGATGAGGCGCTCGGCGAACTCCTGGACAGCCCGGCCTGAACTCACCATCAGTTCCGCAAACCCCATGACCCGCCTCGCTACCCTACCCTTCAGCATGAGCCGGAAGCAGGATGAGTACCGCACCGGTTCAGTGACGTCGACCCGGGAGACGGTGCAGGGCGTGCTGCATTTGGAGGGAGCGGTCCTTCGCATCACGTGGCGGAGGGCGGTTCGCACCGATCACTACGGGGCCATGGATATGCGGTCCGACCAGGATGTTGAGGAGGTGCGCCACGTCGAGCTCCCCCTCACCGCCCTGGGGCGGGCCTGGCTCCGGGAACCGCGTTGGCTACGACGCTTCCGGGGGAGTCGGCTGGTGCTCACTGCTACGGATCTCCGTGCCTTCGAGGGATTTGCCGGTCCGGAAGGGCTGGGGCTCGAGCACGCCGGGCGGGTGGAACTCCGCATCGCCCGAGAGGACCGGCTCGAGGCGGCGGAGTTTCTGGCGGAGCTTGAGATGGCCCAGGCCCAGCGGCTACTGGACGCCGGCGACCCCTGATCTCGACACAGTTGGCTTCGGCCCGCAAACCCACGCGGCATCGGTGTAAGTCGGCAAACCCGATCATTCAACCTCGACCATTCAACCTTCAACCTCGACCATTCGGTCAAGGTCATTCCGGCCCTGGGACCAGTACATTGAGCCTCGCCGGTCGCATCCGGGCCCGGATCTGGCGCGCTTCAGCGGGTTCCCCGTCCAGGCTCAGCGGGATCGGCCTCCGGGAGCGAACCTCAACCTCCCGGACCCGTAGACGCACCAGGAGGGGATGCTCCGGATCATCCCGGGTCAACATGCGTGCCGCCAACCCCGAGAGCTCCAGCCCCTCTCCATCCCGGATCACCAGGACGTCCATCCAGCCGTCTCCCGGGTCGGCTCCCGGCGCCACCGGGATTCCGCCACCCGCCGACGCGCCATTGGCCAGCACCAGATTCAGCGCCCGGATTCGCCTGGGCTCCCCTTCGCCCGATGCTATCTCCAGATCCCATGTGGAGTGCTCCCCCCAGAGCTCCGCTCCGGTTCTGAGGTAGGAGAGTGGCCCCCACGCAACCTTCACCTCGTCGGTGAGGCTTTCATGGAGTTCACCGGCGAATCCCCCGGTGACCGCGTTCAGAACCATGCGGGGAGGCGAGTCGTCCAACTCCACCTCCATGATGTCCAGGGTCCGGCTTGATCCACCCCCGTCCAGTAGCCCCAACGCCTCCTCCGGGTCCAGGGGGATCGCCAGGGATCGGGCCAGATCATTGCCCGTCCCCAAGGGGACGATGCCGAGGAGGGTGGTTGCGGGTGCATCCTGGGAGTCAGATTGCGCCGAGACGATCCCCGATCCCACTTCATTCACCGTCCCGTCTCCACCCGCCGCCACCACCATCTCCACGCCTTCCTCGGCCGCTGCCCTGGCCCACCGCCGACCGTCGTCCGGCCCCTCCGTCCAGCGCAACCGGGTTCCGGGAGTGGTCCGAGCCCAGCGTTCGATGAAGCTCCGGTCACCCTTGTGGCCTGAGGCGGGATTCAGGATGATGAGGCGTCTGGTTGGCGACATGGAGGGCTCCCGTTTGTGAAGTGACCGAGGGCGTCCGGGCCCATGGTACCCCGGCGCGGCCCATCCCGTGGGATCCTGAACCGCTCCCTTCTCTTCTCTCCCTACTCCTCTCCCTACTCCGTTCCCATGCACATCCTTCCCCTGGGCGGTGCCGGTACCGTCACCGGCTCCCGCTTCTTGGTGGACGTCGGCCGGACCCGGATCCTGGTGGACTGCGGCCTCTTCCAGGGCCTGAAGAACCTCCGCCTTCGCAACTGGCGCCCCTTCCCCCTGGATCCGGGGACGCTGGACGCAGTGGTGCTGACCCACGCTCACCTGGATCACTCGGGCTACCTCCCCGTCCTGGTGCGGGAGGGGTTCCGGGGGCCAGTGCATGTGACGCCACCCACGGCGGGCCTTCTCCCTATTCTGCTCTCCGACGCCGGACGGATCCAGGAGGAGGATGCCTCGTACGCCGGGCGGAAGGGCTTCTCCAAGCATGACCCGCCCCGGCCCCTGTTCACGGCGGCCGACGCAGCCAGGGCCGGGGAGCAGATCGATCCCATCCCCTTCGGTGAGTCCTTCCGAGTGGGGAGCTTGGAGTTGGAGTTCCACCGGGCCGGGCACATCCTGGGTGCCGCCTCGCTGGAGGTGGCCCACCGGTCCCGGGGGAGCGTTCTCTTCTCGGGAGATCTGGGGAGGCCCCATGACCTCCTCCTGCCTGCTCCGGCGCCCCGTCCCGCTGCCGATCGCATCGTCATGGAGAGCACTTACGGTGACCGAGTCCACGAGGATGAGGAGGTGGCGTCCCAGCTCGCCGAACTGGTGATCCGGGTCTCTGCCCGGGGCGGGGTCATCCTCATTCCCACCTTTGCCGTTGGGCGGGCGCAGACGCTTGCGGTTGTACTGTGGCGGCTCCGTCAGGAAGGGAAGATTCCCCACATCCCCATGTTCCTTGACTCCCCCATGGCGGTGGAGGTGAGCGGGGTGCACCAGACCTACGCCCACGAGTTGAGGGTGCCGGCCCGGGAGTTCGATGCGGCGCTGGAGGCGGTGGCACCGGTGGTGTCGGTGCAAGAGTCCAAGGCCATCTTCGGGATGAACGGGCCCCGGATCATCCTGGCCGGGGCCGGCATGCTCACCGGGGGGCGGATCCTCCACCACCTGGTGCACTTCGGGTCCGACCCCCGGAATGCCCTCCTGCTCGTGGGCTTCCAGGCCGAGGGGACCCGGGGACGGGCGCTGGTCCGGGGGGCCGAGAGCCTCCGGATACACGGCGCCGAGGTTCCCATCCGCCTGGAGGTCAAGCGGATTGAGGCCTTCAGCGGACACGCCGACCGGACCGAACTCCTGGCCTGGCTCCGGTCCGGCCCGCCCGCTGCCGTGTCCCTGGTGCATGGAGAACCGGGCCCGGCCGACGCTCTACGTCGATCCATCGAGGTGGAGTTGGGCTGGGAGGCGGAGGTAGCGGAGGAGGGGAGACCTCTGGGAGCATGGGCGGGGAGCGCCGAAACCGCTCGTTGAGCGTTTTCGTAGGGGTGGTTAGCCCAAAAGCAATCACCCCGGGGGCCCCCTTGAGTGGGTCCCTGAACTCCGGGAGTCTCCCCCATGGCCCGCCGTCTTCTACGCAGCCATCCATTTCGTTGCACGCCCTTCTGTCATCCTCTCCGCAACCCTCATCCCAGGTCCCCCGGGGCCCGGGTGCCATGGAGCCCATGGAGCGGTCTCCCGGTTTTGGGACCTCTGACGATGGGTTTCCGGGCTGCGGGGCTCCTGACCGCGGCTCTCCTGGCTCTGGGCCTTCTGGGGCCAGGCCTCCTGGCAGGCCAGGAGCCTCACACCCCCACGGGATCCGATCCCTCGGCAACCCACAACCTGGCAACCCAAGGTGTAGGCCCCCGGGTTCTGGAAGCGGTCCGGATCACGGGAGATCCCCCACGGATCGATGGCGACCTCAGCGATCCCGTTTGGGCGGCCGCTCCGGTAGCCCACGGCTTCGTCCAACTGGAACCCCGGGAAGGCGCTCCCGCCAGCGAGCGCACCGAGGCCCGGGTCCTCTATGATGATCAGGCCCTCTACGTGGCGGTCCGGGCGTGGGATTCCAGCCCGGACTCCATCGTGGCCCAACTCACGCGCCGGGATCAGCCTTCCTACTCGGATCGGGTCCACGTGGTGGTGGACTCCTACTTCGACCGGCGCACGGCCTTCCACTTCGCCGTGAACCCGGCAGGGGTCAAGTACGATGCCTATCGATACGACGACCACCGGGAAGACCCGGGGTGGGACGGCGTCTGGGAGGTGGCCACCCGCGTCGATGCCCATGGGTGGACCGCGGAGTTCCGGATTCCCCTCTCCCAGCTCCGCTTCTCCGGGGCAGCCGAGCAGGATTGGGGGATCAACTTCGGACGGGACATCGCCCGGAGGAATGAGACCTCCTCCTGGGCGCCCCTCTCCACCACCGAGCCTGCCATGGTCTCTCGCGCCGGCATCCTACAGGGACTCCGCGACCTGAGTCCTCCGACGCGCATTGAGGTCCTCCCGTATTCGGTGGCCCGCCTCGATCGAATCGCCGGGGCCGACGAGAACCCCTTCCGGTCGCCTACCGAGGGGTCCATGGAGGTGGGTGCCGATGTGCGGGTGGGGCTCACCAGCAACCTCACCCTGGATCTGACGCTGAACCCGGACTTCGGTCAGGTGGAGGCGGACCCGGCCCAGGTCAACCTCAGCGCCTTCGAGACCTTCCTCCCCGAGCGGCGGCCCTTCTTCCAGGAGGGCGCAGGCATCTTCCGGTTCGGAATCGGGATCGGCGATGGCGACGGCGAGAACCAGAGCCTCTTCTACTCCCGCCGGATCGGCCGGGCACCCCAGGGCCCGAACCCAGGGGGCGCCGCCTGGACCGATCGGCCCGACCGCACCCGGATCCTGGCGGCGGGGAAGCTTTCGGGGAAGACGGAATCGGGGTGGTCCCTGGGGTTCCTGGGGGCCTCTACCGGTGAGGCAGCGGCGCGGGGGTGGGTAGATGGGGAGGTCCATTCCGTTTCCGTGGAGCCCAGGTCCCATTACGGGGTGGCCCGGGTCCAGCGGGACTTCCGGGGTGGAGAGAGCGCCCTGGGAGTCATCGCCACCACCGCGGTGAGGGAGTCGGGAGCGGCGGACCTTCTCCGGCTGCACCGGGAGGCTGTCACCGGTGGGGTCGATGTGCGGCACCGCTTCCGGGAAGGCGCCGTGGAGATCCACGGGTCCCTGCTCGGCTCTCGGGTGTCGGGAACCCCGGACGCCCTGGCTCGGACCCAGCAGGGTTCGGCCCGTTACTTCCAACGGCCCGACGCCGAGCATGTGCGGTTCGATCCCACCGCCACCTCCCTAGTAGGATGGTCCGGGAAGGTGGAACTGCTCAAGATGGGCGGCGGGCCGTGGCGCTTCGCCTCCCTTACCCACTTCCGCTCTCCCGGCTTCGAGGCCAACGACCTGGGTTTCATGCCGCGGGCCGATTACGTGGCCCAGGTGGGGTACCTGGGATACCTCCAGGCTCATCCCGGGGAGCGCCTGCGCCGGTGGTCCCTGAACTCCAATGTCTGGTCCCAGTGGGACTTTGGAGGGACCCGGCAGGAGGTTGCCGGCAATGTGAACGGGCAGATCACCACCCACGGGAACCGGACCTTCTTCGCCGGGGTCCGTGGGTCCGGCGAGGGGTTCAGCCCGACCCTTCTCAGGGGAGGTCCCGGCCTCGTGACGGAACCGCTGCTGGGCGGATGGGTCGGATTCGGCTCCGACGCCCGGCAGACCCTCCAGGTGAACCTGAACACGAACTGGGAGGTGCGGCCCGCCGGAGACTCCCGGACGCTCTCCACATCCGGAACGCTCCGGTGGCGGCCCTCCACCCGAGCCACCTTCCGAGCGGGCCCGACGTTCTCAAGGAGGATTGAGGATCGGCAGTGGGTGGGACGGGTCTCGGTTCACGGATCTGGTGACAGCGAAGACACCCGCCGTGTGGAGACCATCCTGGGACGCCTGGAGCAGTCGACGCTTGCGCTTACCCTTCGGGCCGAGACGGCTCTCACACCCGATCTCAGTCTCCAGTTCCACGCCCAGCCCTTCGTGAGTACCGGGCGGTACACCGGATTTCGCAGGGTCGGTGAGCCCCGGGGCGAGCGCTATGAAGACCGGATTGTACCCATACCATGGGAAACCCAAGAGGGACGGGTGCATCTTTCGCTCCCCAACGGATCCGCCGCCATGGACGACCCAGGATTCCGGTCTCTCCAGTTCCGGTCCAATGCCGTGCTTCGCTGGGAGTTCAGGCCCGGCTCCACCCTCTACGCCGTCTGGTCCCAGTCTCGACTCGGGGTGGACGGCCAGGAGGGGCTCAAGCCCGCCCGTGGAATGGACGATCTCTTCTCTATACGCCCGGACAACGTTCTGATGCTCAAGATAAGTTACTGGTTCAATCCCTGAGGATCATTTATCCTCTCAGAGAGTCTCACACTCGAGCCTGCCCGCCAGCCCCCATGAAGGGGGTCGGGACAGGAGCTCTTGCGATGCCCGGACCCTCTTCGATGCCCGGACCCTCTTCCCCGGACACACCATGACCGACACCACAGTCCACACGCCCCTCCCGGACCTCCCCTTCCTGAACCCTGATGGCCCCCGGGCACACCGGGGCTTTCGGCAGGGGCGCTGGAAGCGTGCCGTGGATGTACGGGATTTCATCCAGAAGAACTACACCCCCTGGACCGGGAGCCCCGATTTTCTCCAGGGGCCCACCGACGCCACCCGATCCCTCTGGGAGCGGGTGCTGGAGCTCATGAAGGAGGAGCAGCGGAAGGGGGTTCTGGATGCGGACACCGAGACGGTCTCGGCCATCACCTCCCACGAGCCCGGCTACATCCAGCGGGAGTTGGAGCGGATCGTGGGGCTCCAGACCGAGAAGCCCCTGAAGCGCGCCCTCATGCCCTTCGGCGGGCTGCGTATGGCCCGTAAGGCGCTGGAGAGCCACGGCTTCCAGATGTCCCCGGCCACGGATCAGGCGTTCCGGAGCATCCGGAAGACCCACAACGACGGGGTTTTCGACGTCTATACCGACGAGATCCGTCGGGCCAGGTCATCGGGGATCATTACCGGCCTCCCCGATTCCTACGCCCGGGGACGGATCATTGGCGATTACCGCCGGGTGCCCCTCTACGGTGTGGACCGGTTGGTGGAAGACAAGGAGGCCCAGCTCGATTCGCTGGAGGTGGCATCGCTGGACGAGGAGACCATCCGACTCCGGGAGGAGCTCAGCGAGCAGCTCCGGGCCCTGGGGGAGCTCAAGAGTATGGCGGCTGCCCACGGGTTCGATATCGGCGGCCCCGCCGGCGATGCCCGGGAAGCCTTCCAGTGGCTCTATTTCGCCTATCTGGCGGCGGTGAAGGAGCAGAACGGAGCCGCAATGTCGCTGGGGCGGGTCTCCACCTTCCTGGACATCTACCTGGAGCGGGATCTGGCGGAGGGGACGCTGGACGAGGCCGGGGCCCAGGAGCTGGTGGATCACTTCGTCATGAAGCTTCGGATGGTGCGGTTCATGCGCACCCCCGACTACGACGCCCTCTTCTCAGGTGATCCCACCTGGGTCACCGAGGCCATCGGAGGGATGGGGCTGGACGGCCGCACCCTGGTCGCCCGGACTTCCATGCGCTTCCTCCAGACACTCCGGAACCTGGGGCCGGCGCCGGAGCCCAACCTGACCGTCCTCTGGTCCGAGCGCCTCCCGGAACCGTTCAAGCGGTTCTGTGCCGACATCTCCATGGAGACCTCGTCGCTGCAGTACGAGAACGACGATCTCATGCAGGAGTTCTGGGGCGACGACTACGGGATCGCCTGCTGTGTGTCCGCCATGCGCATCGGGAAGCAGATGCAGTTCTTCGGCGCCCGGGCGAACCTGGCGAAAGCGCTCCTGTACGCCATCAACGGGGGGCGCGACGAGATCAGCGGCGAGCAGGTGGGGCCGACCCTCAGCCCCATCACCGGAGACCGCCTCACCTACGACGAGCTGTGGCCCCGGTTCGATACCATGATGGACTGGCTGGCGGGGGTGTACATGAGGGCCCTCAACGGCATCCACTACATGCACGACAAGTACTACTACGAGCGGCTGGAGATGGCGCTCCACGACCGGGACGTCCTCCGGAACATGGCGTGCGGGATCGCCGGTCTCTCGGTGGTGGCCGATTCGCTCAGCGCCTGCCGGCACGCGGAAGTACGCATCCACCGGGATGAACGGGGCCTCGCAGTGGACTTCGAGGTGGAGGGCGACTACCCGGCCTTCGGGAACGACGATGACCGGGTGGACGTCATCGCCCGGGAGCTGGTGGAGCGCTTCATGGGCAAGATCAACCGCCAGACCACCTACCGGAACGCGGTTCCCACCCAGTCGGTCCTCACCATCACTTCCAATGTGGTCTATGGGAAGATGACCGGGAGCACCCCCGATGGTCGGAAGCGGGGCGAGCCCTTCGCGCCTGGCGCCAACCCCATGCACGGGCGGGATCGGGAGGGCGCCGTGGCCAGCATGCGCTCCGTGGCCAAGCTCCCCTACGAGCACGCACTGGACGGGATTTCCTACACCTTCTCCATCGTCCCCGGCGCACTGGGACGAGAGGGTTCGGACCGGACGGCGAACCTGGTTGGCCTCCTTGACGGATACTTCCGGGAAGGGGGGCACCATGTGAATGTGAACGTCTTCAATCGCGAGACGCTCCTGGACGCCATGGAGCGGCCAGAGGAGTACCCCCAGCTCACGGTCCGGGTCTCGGGATACGCCGTGAACTTCAATAAGCTCACCCGGGAGCAGCAGGAGGACGTCATCGCCCGGACCTTCCACGAACTCCGCTGAGGGCTCCGTTGCAGCCAGCGAGCACCGTGGAGAATGTGCGGGGGTGGCTCCATTCGGTGGAGTCTGCCGGGACGCTTGATGGCCCCGGGATCCGCCGGGTCCTCTTCCTGCAGGGGTGTCCCCTGGAGTGTCTCTACTGCCACAATCCGGACGCCCGGCCCTACCGGTGTGGCAGGGAGACGGACAGCTATACCCAACTCCGGGAGATCGCCCGGAACCGGGACTTCCTGATCCGCTCCGGGGGCGGTGTCACGGCCTCCGGTGGGGAGCCGCTGGGTCAGGCCGACTTCGTCCACTCCCTCTTCGCCGGATGCCGGGAGATGGGGATCCATACGGCGCTGGACACCTCCGGGTACCTGGGTGCCAGGGCCAGCGACGCCCTCCTCCGTGTGACTGACCTCGTCCTCCTGGACATCAAGCACATCCGGCCCGACCGATACCGCGAACTCACCGGCCGGAATCTGGAGCCCACCCTCACCTTTGCCCACAGATTGGCGGCCCGGGGTGTGCCGGTCTGGATCCGGCACGTCCTGGTGCCGGGATACACCGACGATCCAGAGGCGCTGGATGCGCTGGCCGGATTCGTCCGGGGACTCGGGAATGTGGAGCGGGTGGAGGTCCTCCCCTATCACAAGATGGGGGAGTGGAAGTGGGTGGAGTTGGGGATCGAGAACCCGCTGGTAGATACGCCGGAGCCATCGGAGGCCGCAGTGGATGATGCCCGCTCCCGGCTTCGCCGCAGCGGCCTTCCGGTGTTCTGAGTAGAGGTCGGGTTTGGTGGCGCCCTTTCTGGATCGGAGCCGGACCGTGGCTCCACCGGGGTACAACCGGTGGCTCATCCCCCTGGCCGCCCTGGCCATCCATCTGGCCATCGGTCAGGTCTACGCCCTCAGCGTCTTCAACCTCCCCCTCACCCGCATCGTGGGAGTGGACGCCCCGGCCCCGGAAGACTGGAGCCTCACCACGGTGGGGTGGATCTTCTCCATCGCCATCATCTTCCTGGGTCTGTCCGCCGCCCTCTTCGGCACCTGGCTGGAACGGGTGGGCCCCAGGAAGGCCATGTTCGTCTCGGCCCTCTGCTTCGGCGGCGGGTTCTTCGTGTCGGCGCTGGGGGTGCACCTCCACAACATCTGGATTGTGTACCTGGGCTATGGAGTGTTGGGCGGTATTGGCCTCGGGATCGGCTACATCTCTCCCGTCTCGACCCTCATAAAGTGGTTCCCGGACCGACCTGGCATGGCCACCGGGATGGCCATCATGGGCTTCGGGGGCGGTGCCATGTTGGGCTCCCCCCTGGCGGTGGCCCTCATGGGGTACTTCTCTGGTCCCGACTCGGTGGGCGTGCGGGAGACCCTGGTGGTCATGGGGGCGCTCTACCTCCTCCTCATGATGGTGGGAGTGGTGCTGGTGCGGGTCCCTCCGGAGGGGTGGGCGCCGGAAGGGTATTCCCCGGCCCAACATCGGGGGAAGATGATCACCCAGGGGAACGTGTCGGCCGATAGGGCGCTCAGGACCCCCCAGTTCTGGCTTCTCTGGGTCATGCTGTGCGTGAATGTGACGGCGGGGATCGGTGTTCTGGGCCAGGCCTCGCCCATGATCCAGGAGATGTTCCCTGGTCGGGTGGGTGTGGAGTTCGCCGCCCTCTTCGTAGTGCTCCTGAGCTTCTTCAACCTGGTGGGCCGCTTTCTCTGGTCGTCCTTTTCGGACCGGATCGGGAGGAAGGGCGTCTACGCCATCTACTTCGGTCTTGGGGCCCTCCTCTACGCCCTCATCCCGTCCCTGGGGCGGCTGGACTCCATCGTTCCCTTCGTTGCCGCCTTCGCCGTGATCATGAGCATGTACGGGGGTGGGTTCGCCACCATCCCTGCGTACCTCCGGGACCTGTTCGGCACCTATCAGGTGGGTGCCATCCACGGGCGCCTTCTCACTGCCTGGTCCACGGCGGGGGTGCTCGGGCCGGTGCTTGTGAACTACCTCCGGGAGGGTCGGATCCGCGCAGGCGTCCCTCCTACCGACGCGTATACCCTCACTATGTACATCATGGCGGGCTTGTTGGCGGTGGGACTATTCTGCAACATGCTGGTGCGGGAGGTGGATGGTCGGCATGACGTCAGGAACGCCGCTGTTGGGCAGAAGCTCCCGGAGAGTCGCGCCGTAAAACGGGATTGACGCCAGATTGATGCTTTGACGTGTATCGGCATCATTCCTGCGCCCGTTATGTCCGTTCGGGAGCCCTGATCCGCTCCCCCCAGGGCACCGGATGCCGGCGGCACTCCCCACGGCCTGTCTCTTCGCTCCTCCGATCCCGTGTTTCAGGGTCCGATGTAGTGAGTGAATCCCGGGCGCCTCCCCCTTTTCAACGCTGAGGTTATCTCCCTGCTGCAGAGCTTCTCCCTCCGGAGCCGGATTCTGGTTCTCCTGGGTCTGGCTGTCCTGCCGCTGGTGGCCCTCCTGGCCTACACCGTCTGGTCCGAATATCAGGCGCGGCTGGTCCAGGCAGAGCAGGGTGTGCTCAGCCTGGCGGAGGTACATGCCGCTCACCTGGAGCGGACTCTTCGGGACGTGGACGCCCTCCTGGGGGAGCTGGCTGGGAATCCCCAGTGGCAATCCCTTGATGAAGCAGGTTGCCACACGCTTCTCCGTTCCTTCAGGAACGCGGCACCCACGGTGGGAGAAGTATCGGTATACGGACCGGATGCAGAACTCCTCTGCACATCGTGGGGGATTCTGGGAGAGGGACTGGACAATCCCGCTCCGATACGAACCGCCTTCATCCGGTCGGTGATGGAGAGCGGGAAGCAAGTCTACGGACTACCGACCCCAGGGCGGCTCACTGATCGGATGGGATTGACGGTGGGTGTCCCCATGCTTGGCGCTGATCCCCATGGATCCTCCGTCGGGGCAGCCGCGGCCATGATCGAGTTGGGGCGACTCCAGGAACTACTCACGCCCAAGAGCCTGCCGGCCGGTGCGCTGGTGACCTTGACCCGGGCGCAGGACGGCGTCGTGGTGGCCCGCTCCGAGGATTGGGAGGAGTGGGTGGGGCAGCCCATCCTATGGGGCGACATGAGTGGCAGCGATTTTCTTGAGGGTGCGGGGCTCAGTCGAACCCATGGGGGAGATGCGGTGCCACGTCTCTGGGGCTTCGCACCCATCCCCGGTCCCGACTGGGTGGTGTTCGTGGGCGTTCCGGAAGAGCAAGTGTACGGGCCGATCCGCGCTTCCCTTGTCCGGAACGGGGGGGTTGCGGGTACGCTGATTCTCCTCCTGGCTCTCCTGGCCGGAGTCTTCCACCGGTCTTTGGGAAGCACGGTTCGCGGGTTCATCACCGATGCCAGGGCGGCGGCCGATGACTCCTCCCGGCGCATCCAACTCCGAGGACCGGAAGAGCTGGATTCCCTGGCTCATGAATTCAACCGGACCCTGGAGGCCCGCGCGGAAGCCGAGAGGCTCCTAGTCCGGGCCGAGCAGGATCTCCAGGAAGCCAGAAGGATGGAGGCGGTGGGCGATCTGGCTGCAGGGGTCGCCCATGAGTTCAACAACCTCCTCACTGTGATTCGCATGGAAAATGCCCTGATCCAGGAGGATCTGGCCCGCAGTGGTCAGGGGATCGACGGTCCTGCGCAGATCGAATATGCCTCGGAGCGGGCCGCCGGGATGGTCCGACAGCTATTGGCGCTCGGTCGCCGGGACCCGACTCAACCGCGGTGGCTCTGTCCAGCCACCGAGTTGAAGAGCCTTCTCACCCGATATCGTGGAGAATTCGGTGATCGCCTGAACATCCATCTGGAGGTGGATCCTGCTGTCCCCAGGGTACACATGGACCCCAGGCACCTGGACCAGATTGTCCGGAACCTAGTTCGGAACGCCTGGGATGCCCTCCCCGAGGGAGGCGACGTGACCATTGCGGTCTCCGAAGGCGGGCGTGGCAGTGCTGGAGTCGGCAACGGCGGCGACCCCACAGTCGACCACAGGCGTCACGGCAACGGCGGCGACCCCATCCAGCGACTCAAGGGGAAGGACGTTTCGGACCGGCCCACATGCGTGATCCAGGTGACCGACACCGGCCCGGGATTACCGGAGGATGTCCGACGCCGCGCCTTCGACCCCTTCTTCACCACCCACCCGCACGGCGGCCGATTGGGATTGGGTCTGTCCACCGTGTACGGAATCGTGAGTCGGGCCGGGGGACTGGTGAAGTTGGAAAGTCACCTCGGGAGGGGTACGACGGTGGAGGTCACCCTCCCGGGATCCCATCACCCCAGCAGCTCCCGGGAGGCCGTCCGGTAGAAAGGTGTGACTCAGTAGGCTGCCGCCGCCGCTTCCCTACGCATGTCCGCCCCGGTCCGGAGAACGCCGTCCGGGGATCGCCGGACGATCTGGAGGTTTCCAAAGGGGGCGGTCCAGCCGTCCACCTGGGTCACTTCGTGCCCTCGGTCGGTCAGCCCCTGGTTCACCCACTCCGGGAACCGGGTTTCCACCGATACCCGATGCCCGTTGTAGCTCCGGAACCGGGGCGCTTCCGCCGCCTGCTGGGGGGTCAGGTCGAAGAGGAGCATCTGCACGAGGGCCTGGGCCACCGTCTGGGGCTGACCATGGCCTCCGGGAGTGCCCAACGCCATGTCCAGGCTACCATCGGCGTGGGTGACCAGGGTGGCCATGAGGGTGTGGAAGGGGCGCCGGCCCGGGGCGATCCGGTTCGGGTGTCCTTCCTCCAGGGTGAAACCGCCTCCCCGGTTCTGGAGCATGATTCCGGTAGCTGGATCCATGAGCCCGCTCCCGAAGCTGTGGAAGAGGCTCTGGATCCAACTTACCGCATTCCCCTGCGAGTCCACCGCGATGAGATAGACGGTGTCACCACTCCCCTCCACCGGATCAGTGTGAGTCGGTTCCCCGCCATCCTCGCCTCTCAGCGGTCCCGGAGCCGCGAAGGTCATGGCACTGCTGCCGATCTCTCCGGCCCGCCGGGCCAGATACTCCGGGTCCAGGAGCTGGTCCAGGGGGGCCGGGGCTGCGTCGGCATCGGCGACCCACCGGTCCCGGTCTGCGAAGGCCAGTTTCTTGGCCTCGATGAGGATATGTAGGAGTTCGGGATCCCTGGGGTCATCAAAGCCGTCGAGCCCCCTGGCCTCAGCGATCCCCAGCATCTGAAGGAGCGTCATCCCCTGACTGTTGGGGGGCAGGGTGTGGATGATCCGGTCACGGAAGGGGATGGAGACGGCGCTGGTCCAGTCTGCCGAATGGGCGGTGAAGTCCGCCAAGCGTAGAGGACTCCCTTCCTCCTCCAGGAATCGGGCCAGGGAGGCTGCCACCCCTCCCCCGTAGAGGGCTCCGGGTCCCTCACGGGCCAGGGTCTGGAGGGTCCCTGCCAGGGCAGGGCTCCGGAGAATCGACCCTGCCGGAGCCGGACTTCCTCCGGGAGCATATACGGCCCGCGCAGCTTCGTTCAGACCCCCGACAGCCGCGGCAACATCGCTCTCCAGGGTGGTGGTGACGACGAAGCCCTCCTCAGCGAGTCGGATGGCCGGGGCAAGGGCCTGGGCCAGGCTCATGGTTCCGTGGCGCTCCAGCGCCGCTGCCCACCCGGACACGGCACCGGGCACCGTGACGGAGAGTGGGCCCGTCTCGGGAATCGCCACCAGATCCTGTTCCAGGAAGAAGTCGGGGGTGGCGCCCGCAGCAGCCCGCCCAGACGCATTCAGCGCTTCCACCGCTCCCGTCTGCCCATCGTAGAAGAGGGCGAAGGCATCGCCTCCCACTCCATTCATGTGGGGTCGAACCACGGCCAGGACCGCCGCCATGGTCACCGCCGCGTCTGCGGCCGTACCGCCGGCGCGCAGTACTTCGTAGCCTGCCGCCGCCGCCAGAGGGTGCCCGGCCACCACGGCCCCCTGGGTGCCCGCCACCTCCGGTCGGATCTCGGTGGGGAAGAGGTCTTGGGACGCCTCGGGGCGCTCGGGGCTCCCGGATTCGGGGGCGCACCCACCAAGGACTCCAGCGAGGGCAAGGAGAAGGGTCACGGACATGGAGGTTGGGCGTGCCTGTCGCATGGGACCGCGCTGGAAGGAGATGAATTCAGTACCTGGCTAGGAGTATCCTTGGCGGAGGCCCCACGCAACTCCCTACACACCCACTGAAGCCTGGTCCACCCGCTCCAGCCACACCTCCAGCTTGCCCGCCAGCCCGTCGGGCGTCAGGGGTTTTGACAGGTAGTCGTCCATCCCGGCGGCACGGCAGGCCTCCTCGTCTCCCTTCATGGCGTGGGCTGTGACGGCGATGATGACGGTCCGATCTCCGGAATCCCCCTCCGTCGCTCGAAGGATACGCGTGGCCTCGAGCCCGTCCATGACCGGCATCTGCACATCCATCAGAATGATGTCATAGGGGGTGGCTGCCTGGGCCTTCAGGGCCTCCACCCCGTTGGACACAGCATCGGCCCGGAGCCCCATCCGGTGGAGGATGCCCATGGCCACCAGCTGGTTCACGCTGTTGTCTTCCACCACCAGGATTCGGATGCCGCTCCCGGCGAAACGGTTGCTGTACCGGTCCTGATGGGGCCTCCCCGGCGACGGATCGGATGGGTGTCCGTTCCGGAGGGCAGGCGTCGGGGCCACTGGCGTTTGGCCGAGGCAGAAGGGAAGGACTACCCAGAAATCGGAGCCCTTCCCCTGTCGGCTGTCGGCCCCGATTTCCCCTCCCATGAGTTCGGTCAGCTCCTTTGAGATGGCCAGGCCCAATCCTGTCCCACCGAATTCCCGGGTGGTGGAGGCATCGGCCTGGGTGAACTTGCTGAACAGTTGTCCAAGCTGTTCCTCGGAGATGCCGATCCC
>SKJY01000119.1 GCA_007121775.1 Gemmatimonadota bacterium | reverse complement strand
TTCAGTGGGAGTGACCATGGTCAGAATCTTGGTGATGTGGATCGCCGCACTCCTGGCCCTGTCGGGGTGCGGCGACGGAACTCCTTCCGGGGGCTTTCCGCCAGCCCCGCCCCCCCACATCCCGGTTCTCACCCTGCCGTGGGAAGATCGGGCGGTGCAGGAAGTCGTGGAGGCCCAACTCCGGCGGGATCCTTCCCCTCTGCGGGAAGCCCTTTCGTCGGACCTTCCAGACATCCGAGCCCGAGCGGCTCTGGCTCTGGCCTCAGTGCAGGATCAGGAAGCGGTGCCACAACTCCAGCGCCTCCTCCACGATCCAGACTCCCAGGTCCGAGCCATGGCCGCCTTTGCCCTGGGACAGGTCAGCCTCCCCGATGGGGGGAGAAGCCTTATGGTGGCGCTGGAGACGGAAGTGGATCCGGATGTGAGAATCCGCCTCCTTGAGGCGCTGGGGAAGAGGGCGGCCCGGGGCCAGGCCGATGATGTGGTGACCATGGTCACCACGGATGAATGGGAAGAGGCTGCCCGGATCCTGGCCCTCTCCCGCATGGGCGTTGCTGGAGTATTCGTCCCAGGGCTTGTGGATGAAGTGGTGGATGCCCTCTTTCACCCTTCCCCCTCGGTTCGCAAGGCCGGTGCCTACCTGATTGGCCGTAGTACCACGCCGGAGGGATGGGCAGCGCAGCGGGATCGGGTACGGCAGGCGTTGGACGCCCTGGATCGGGATGATCCGACTGCGATCCAACTGACTCTGGGGGTGGGCCAACTGCGGGACTGGGCGGACGTGGGGCGCCTGCTGGGGTGGTTGCGAGGAGGGGAGGACTGGCGGATCCGGGTGGCGGCCGCCCGTGCTCTGGGGAATCCAACGCTTCTGGAGGCGGACGGCGTCCGATCCAACCTTTTGGAGGCCATCACCGGCGATCCGTCCCCTCACGTGGCGGTGGCGGCGGCCCAGGCGCTGGCCGAGGGAGGGAGTCTCCCAGGGCCTGTGTTGGAACGGATAGAGAACGAACTGCTGCGAGGCCCTGTGGAGCGGTGGCGGGCTCACGTACCCCTCGTGGAGTTCTGGCTCGGGGAGCCGGATCTGGAGGTGGCTCTGCAGTGGGCTCGGCGCGTGTCGGCACGGGACGACCGGGCCGGCGTTCGCGCCGTGGGGCTGATCGGCGCATCTCCCAGCGACGAGGCCACAGCCTTCCTCCTTGAATCGTTGGACCACCGGGATGCGCGGGTGCGGGCAAGAGCGCTCTCGCTTCTGGGGACCCGTTGGCAGGGGGTCTCCATGGACGAGGAAACCATGCGGTTCATCCTGGGGGCGCTCCTGGCCGCCCTGGAATCGGGCTCTGCCCTGGAGGCTCAGAAGGCGGCGACGGCCCTGTCGTCCCGGGTCTTCCATGGAATGAGCGGCGGGGAGGCGATCCTACCTGCGGCTCGGATGAGACTCGCCATGGCACCGGAGCCGGCCCGTGGGGCCGTACTGACCGAGGTCATCCAGCTCCTTGCCGCCCTGGAGGTGGGAGAGGTTGTGACGGACCTGCAGGGCCTTCTGGACGATCCCGATCCGTATGTCCGCGCTACCGCCGGCTTTGCCCTTGAACGTCTCACGGGAGAGCGCCCGCCGGGGACCGATCCCCCGCAACCGGAGTCCCAGGTGGATTGGGGCCGGCTTCAGGCGCTGGGGCCGGAGCCGCGTCTCTGGTTGCGAACAGACGCCGGGGATCTGCGGATCCGGTTGCTCCCCTCCCAGGCTCCCCTCACGGTGCTGTCCCTCACCCGCCTCGCTGAATCAGGGGCTCTTGAGGGGGTTCCCTTCCACCGGGTGATCCCCGGCTTCGTGGCCCAGGGGGGAGACTACGTCCAGGGAGACGGTTCCGGGTTCGCCGGTTTCACCATTCGCAGCGAGTTCACCACCGTGCCATTCCAGAGAGGGGTGGTAGGCATGGCTTCGTCGGGGAAGGACACGGAGGGATCCCAGTTCTTCTTCACCCACGGGAGGCAACCCCACTTGGATGGAGGCTACACCGCCTTCGGATGGGTGGAAGAGGGCGTGGAGGTGATGGACGCACTTCTGGAGGGGCACCGGATCCTGGAGGTCAGGGTCGAACCCGATGGATCGCCGGAGAGTTCAGGGGCAGGCTCCGACGGACACGGGCAGAACGCCGTCCACCAGGTCAGAGCCACCGATACCGGGGAGGGTGAGCAGCGCCGGGATGGTTGATTCCAGGGGGCTCGGCCTGTCCAGGGGGCTCCGGTATATGGCTGCCGGAGCCTTCTTCTTTGCACTCATGAGCGCCCTGGTGAAGATCACCGGGACTCGCCTACCCACAATGGAGATCGTCCTGGCGCGCTCCGTGGTGGTCCTGGCCATCGCCTGGGTCATGCTCCGCCGTGCTGGTGTGCCGGTCCGGGGGCATCGTCGTGGCCTTCTCCTACTCCGGGGCGTCTTCGGGTTCATCGCCCTCACCTCTTTCTACTATGCCGTCATCAGGCTTCCCCTGGCCGACGTGACGGTGATTCAGTACACGAACCCGGTCTTCACGGCCATTTTCGCCGCCGTGGCCATCGGGGAAGGACTCCGGCGCCGGGAAGTTGGTCTGGCCCTAGTGGCCATGACCGGGGTCATCGTCATGGTGCGCCCGGGATTTCTAGTGGGGGGTGAACTCTCGGGGCTTCCCCTGATCCCCGCGGGGGTGGCCCTGGTGGGCGCCGTCTTCAGCGCCGCCGCCTACGTGACGGTGCGCTTTCTGGGGCGAGGCGGCCAGGACGGCTCCGGGCACCGGGAACATCCGGTGGTCATCGTCTGGTGGTTCGCCCTGGTGAGCACGGTGGGTTCTGCCCCTTTCGTGGCCATGGACTTCGTACTTCCCAGGGGGACGGATTGGCTCCTCCTGCTGGGGGTGGGGGTCACCACTCACCTGGGCCAGCTCTTCTTGACCCTTGGGCTCCGGGAGGAGCGTGCCGGTCGGGCCATGGCGGTGGCCTATTTGCAGATCGTCTTCGCCGGGATCTGGGGACTCCTCCTCTTCTCCGAGCTTCCAGACCTGTGGACGGTCGTGGGAGCCCTCATCATCGTCCTGTCCACCTGGTGGGTGGGGCGCGAGCGACCGGCCCGGAGTGGGAGACCGGGTCCGTTGCTCAAATCCAGGTAGCGAGGTGGGACCTCGCCAAGAACCCTGCCGCTA
>SKJY01000271.1 GCA_007121775.1 Gemmatimonadota bacterium | reverse complement strand
CCCTGGAGCCGGCCCCGGTCCAGGCGGTGGTGGACTCCATCGCCCGGGAGGCACTCAGCCAGGGCCAGGCGGCGGGGATGTCCGTGGCGGTAGCTCGGGGTACCGAGATCCTGGCCCGGGGATACTACGGGAGCATGGAGTTGGAGCTGGAGGTGGATACCCGCCCTGAATCCGTCTACGAGATCGGATCCGTGACCAAGCAGTTCACCGCAGCGGCGATCCTGCAACTGGCGGAGCGCGAGGAGCTGGACCTGGACGGTGACCTCACCGATTACCTCCCGGACTACCCCACCGGAGGCCGCCCCCTCCCGCTCCGCCGCCTTCTGGATCACACGTCTGGAATCACCAGCTATACGGCCCTCCCGGAGTTCCCCCTCCTATCCGTTCGCCACGTCCCCAGGGATACCCTGGTGGCCACCTTCGCCTCCCGGCCCTTCGACTTCGAGCCCGGTGAGGCAGCCATCTACAACAACTCCGCCTACTACCTCCTGGGCCTGGTCATCGAGGCCGTCTCGGGGCAGGAATACGCGGAATACGTGGAGGAACACCTCTTCGCCCCCGCCGGCATGATCAGGTCCAGCTACTGCTCCGAGACTCGCATCACACCGGGGAAGGCGAAGGGGTACAGCTGGACACCGGAGGGGCTGGTGCACCGGGACCCCATCGTCCACAGTCACCCCTACGCCGCCGGGTCCCTCTGCTCCACCACCCTGGATCTGGTGGCGTGGAACCAGGCGCTCCATGGTGGACGAATCCTGAGAGAGGAGGCGCACCGCACCCTGGTCACCGGCGGGACCCTCAATGATGGGACGGTGCTTCGGTACGGTGGCGGGATCTCCCTTACCCCCATGCAGGGCCACCGGGCGTGGCACCATGGAGGTGGCATCAATGGATTCCTCTCGCACCTGGCCTACCTCCCGGACCACGACCTCTCCGTGGTCGTCCTGGTCAACACGGCGGGCCCGGTGGCCCCGGGAGCGGTGGCCGGGGGGATCGTGGCCACACTCCTGGGGACGGAGACGACCCCGGAGGCCCAGCCCCTCCCTCGCCCCGCTGAGCAGTATGAGGGCACCTATGAAGGGGTGGGTCTGGGCGCCCCCTTCCGAGTCCAGATCTCCACCGGGGCCGACGGCCTCCAACTTCTCACGGGCGCCGGGGCCGGCGAACCCCGCCCCCTTCGCCACCTGGGGTCGGACCGCTTCGCCATGGGAACCCAGGAGTTCACCTTCGAGTGGGAGGGCGATGAGGTCGTCCGGATCAGGGCCGATCTGGGTAGCAACTACTCCTTCCTCTACCCCGTCCCCCACGAGGACGCCAGCCGCTGAGACGAGGACGCCGCCACCCGCACCGCCGCTCCACGAAGCTCCCGCCCCTGGCGTCCAGGGCGGGAGCTTCGTGCCTCAACGCCCCAATCGCCGGATGAGGAACTCCGCCGTGGATCCCAGGACGGCGATCCAGTTCTCATGGAGGAGGAAGCCGTGCACCTCATCGGGGAGCACCAACTGCTCCACCTCCACCTCCCGCTTGCGGAGTTCCTCCACCAGATCCACGGTCTCAACAAAGCGAACGTTCCGGTCGTCATCCCCATGGATGACCAGGACCGGCGACCGCCAGCCATCGAGCCGCGACATGGGTGATGCTTCGAAGGCCACCCGGGTCGCCTCCGGATCGACCAGGGGGTTGTAGTCGGGGCGGAAGGTCTGGATCCCCACATTCCAGTCGTGGACCCCGTGGACGTCGACCCCGGCGGCGAAGAGATCCGAGGCGCTGGCCAACCCCATGGCCGTGAGGTAGCCGCCGTACGATCCGCCCCATAGCCCGATCCGCTCCGGGTCCACATCGCTCCGGTTCCGCAGGTACAGCCCCGCTCCCATCACGTCGTGGAATTCGGAGGCTCCCGTAGCCCCGTATCCCAGCGCCTCCCGGAACTCCATCCCATAGCCCGTCCCGCTCCGGAAGTTCACCGACAGGACCACGAATCCCTGGGTCGCCAGGTACTGGTTAAGGGCGTAACTGTTGTGGTAGTAGGACATGTAGTGGAAGCCCAGGAGCATCTGCCGTCGCGACCCTCCATGGAAGAAGGCCACGGCGGGCCTCCGCTCGCCCGGCGAGAGGTCGGGGGGAAGGAAGAGCTGGGCCGGAACCTCCATCCCGTCGGATGCGGACACCATGACCGCCTCCGGTTCCACCAGAGCCGCGGCGGGGAAGGACGAGGGGACGGGGTCTGGAAACAGGCTCCGGGGTGCCGCGCCGTCCACCGGCGATAGGGGGCCCGAGGCTGGGAGTTCCAGAATCGCTTCGTGGGCAGGGATCCGCCCGGCCGCCCGAAGGAACACCAACGCCTCTCCACCGCTGGTGGGCGTGGGAGCCCACTCGATCCCCGAGCCGCCGGTGATGGCCTCGGGTCGGCTCGAGCCGTCCACGGGCACCCTCCAGAGGTGACGCCGATCGATGTCATCCTGGTTCGAGTTGAAGTATACGGTGCGCCCGCTGGCATCCAGGGTGACCTGCTCCACCTCGAAGGTGCCTGGTGTCAGGAGGGTGGCGCTCCCCCCGGAGGCCGGCACCGAGTAGAGGAGGAGCCAACCGGTCCTCTCCCAGGGGAAGACGATGCGGTCATTTGCGCCCCACAGGAGCTGGTTCTGCGCGCTCATCCCCCAGAACGCGCTCCCCATCCCCGCCTCGGCCCGCCAGATCTCCCGGGCCGCGCCGGTCCCTGGATCAGCCACCCGGATGCTCCAAGGCTCAGCCTCCCGCACCGGTCGGAACAGCCGAGACCCGGATGAAGCGGGCGTCCGCATGAAGGCGAGTCGGTCACCGGTTGGTGACCAGACCGGGTTCGAATCCCGATCCACGGTGGGATCCATCCACCGGATCCGCCGGGTGCCCAGGTCCAGGACGCCCACGAAGGCGTGGGTTCCCCGGTTGCTCACAAAAGCCAGCCGGTTCCCATCCGGCGACCACCTCAGCGACCCCAGTCCCCCCCGGGCCCGGATCAGAGGTTGGGCCTCCGAGCCGGCGGCCAGATCGTGGAACCAGACCACGCCACCCCGGAGGAAGGCGATCCCCGAACCGTCGGGTCGGAAGGCAGGGGAGTTCCCCGGGCCGATCCGCCTGGCGTCTCCTGTTCCGTCCAGGGAGGGCAGGTACCAGATGGCCTGTTCCACCCCGGCGGGGTCACTGG
>SKJY01000262.1 GCA_007121775.1 Gemmatimonadota bacterium | reverse complement strand
GTCAGTCCCGAGGCGTCGCGCCTCCTCCCTGGATGAACCAGGCCCTGAGCATCTCCGCAGCTCGCAGGGTCCCATCTTCGTTCTCGAAGCGGGGACGCCAATCCCGGTAGACCTCCAGGATTCGGCCAGCCTCGGATCGGATCCATTCGTCTTCGGGGAGGGGGGTGTGGCCCGGAGGCACGGCGTAGACGAACCGGCCCGTTTCGGCGCTGTGCACCGGGATCTGGAAGAAGTCGCGCTCCACGAAGTCTCCCGTCTCCTGCATCTCCCGGCCCGCTTCGGTGAAGAAGGTCACCGCGTGTTCAGGGTAGCCAAATAGATAGCCGTACCCCCGGAAGCGGTCCAGCGGTGACTCGAACTCCACCACCGGCACGACGGTATGCGCACTGGCTCCAGGCACAATCCCCCACTGTCCCCAGAAGGGGAGGTCCCGCTCCACCACCTCGTCGAGGCGCCCCTGGTGAACCACCGTGACCTGAACCGACCGGGTGGAGTCCTGGGTGGCGCGGTACGGCACCACCGTCATGGTCAGCGCCCCACAGTGGAGGTGACGCACCACCTCCTGGAGTTCCCTGAGCACCGAAAGGTCAGGATGATCTGCCCGCACCTGGTCCCGCACACCTTCCGGGGCATCCACGCGCGCCAGAGTCGTACGCTCCAGGTGTACCGAACTCATGGGCTTCAGCGGCTCCCAAAGTGTGAACAGCGCCTCGTTGTCCAGGGCGCGGGTCAGGATGGTATCGGCCCGAGCCTGAAGGGTTTCGGGAAGGCGATCCACCGGGAAGCAGAGGGCGTCTTCCGTGCCGGGGAGGGCACCCCAGGAAGGTCCGGGGAGCTCCCCTACCGTGACGTCAACCGACCCCGACGCCGGCTCCCCGTGGTCAGGTCCCGATGAGGACGTCGGTGAAGATGGGGCCTCCCCTCTGGAAGCTCCACAGCCCACGAGCAGCAAGGGGAGCAGGGCAGTTGCCAGGAGGGTCAACCGGAAGGGTAAGAACCGTAGCATGTCTGGCCTGGGTCGGAGATTCGGTCCATTGGCGGTGAGAGGGATCTTCACCTCTACCGCCGATTCAGTTCAAGACCCACAGAGAGGCGGACCCGGGATCCCCGGGGGTCGGAGGGCGCCGCCCTGGATCCGGCATGATTCGCGGTTCTCTCCGGGAGGCCATCCGCGCCTCCTCCAGGGACCGCCCAGGGCTCCGATGACCCCTGGCCCTGAACCGCCTCCAGCCGCGACCAGAGGACGAGGCGTCCTCCGCCGGTTCCGGTCAGCTCCTCGCTCAGCCTCATGTGACCGTGCACTCCACCCCAGAGCCGCGAGGCGCGATTCCAGGCGTGCGCCGGCGCCACCAGGACCTCAGTCATGAGCGTGGGTCGACCGGCCTCCATACGGTCTTGGAAGACCTGCCGGCGTCCCCCTTGGATCCCGATCCCCCAGCGACCGGGGAACGATGCTTGACCGGCCAGTCTCCCATGGGCCCGCCTGCTTGTTGCCTCCCCACCTCCCTGGTCCACCAGCGTCACCCCCAGGGAAAGCCAGGCCGCGCCCACCTTCGTTTCCGTGGCGGCGGCCCGGTCCTCCCGGCGATCCCACTCCCCGCCCGCGCCCAGATGGGAGAGGACCTCAACGGACCGTCCCACCTCACGAAAGCGGCGTCCCACCACCGGCATCTCGCCGCTCCACTGGACCCCTCCGGTTACCCGGTCGGCCCAAACATTCACCGCTCGAAACACCGGATCCTCACCCTGGACCCGACTCAGGTGCAACTCGGCAGCCAGAAGGGAGGGGGCACCCCCACCACCTCTTCCCTCCCGAGCCGCGTGGAGGGTGGCCAGTTGCACCTCCATTCCACCGGCGAATTCAGGAGCGGCGATCCCCTGCCGGATGGAATCGGCCACCAGTCCCACCTCCAGCCCCACCGCCCAGGGCCCCTCGTCCCCGGAGCGCCCGAATTGGATTCCGCCACCCAGATGTCGTCCGGTCCGTTCACGTTCGGCGCGAACCAACTGGGTCCGGTCGAAGGTGCCGTGCCCCCTCAGCCGGAACACAAAGGGATCCCTCGAAGCGAATCCACCGATATCCGACTCCTCAAGGAGCGTTCCCAGTCGAAGATGCCCGGCCACCGTCAGACCCGGCCTGTCCACCCCGTCCCACTCGTACGACACTCCAGGGGTGAACCAGAGATCCCGGGTGCGAACCAGGGGACGGGGGTCGTTCTCCCGCGCCCCCTGACCCCAACTGCCTTGCACTGCCGCTCCAACCCGCCACCCGGTTCCCAGGCGTGGAGACCCGACGGCCCCGTGCACCACGGCCCGGGTCCGGTCCCAGTCTCCCCCGGTGGAGTCTGCCCATACGTAGGGGCTGCCACCCTGGGGATCATCCACGGCGCTCCAGAGTTGGTCTCCGTCCCAACGCAGGGCGTAGTGGAAGGCGCCGTGGAGGGTCCATCGCTCCGGTCCCTCACTTCGGCTTCCCTCCATCCCGAGTTGCAGGCCCCGGCCCGAGGCCGGGGATTGGGGGTGGCGGTGTCCCCCCCCCACCTGGCCCCACACTGCCTGGAAGCGCTCGCCGCCCGGAAGGCGAGCCGTCCCGAGACCGGCGGGGTTGCCTCCCTGGGCCCAGGGGCCCGGCACCGGCCCGGGTTCAACACCATGCAGGGACACACCCGGGAGTACCAGGCCTCCCCCGGGAACCAGAAGTGGCCCCTGAACCGCAGGGACGCCGGCTGCGCTCCGGCCCGGCTCCGGGAGCGGCGCACGCAAGGGGTCCTGACCGGCCACGACACCCACTGCCGGACCGAACCAGAAGCCCAGGACGGCGGCGCACAGCGCCGCCGCCCGAGCCCGCGCAAGGCCGCTCGAACCCAGGGCACCGGCCTCTCGGCCCCCGGCCTCTCCCCCTCCTCGCACCACACTTCCAGGCACACCCTGTAGGTCTGCCATCATGCCCGCTGAACCCCAGGTCACGGCGTCCCGATGGATGGAGTGGGGAGCAGTTCGAAGTCGTTGGACGAGTTGTTGGTATCCTGAAGCACCACCCGGTCCCCGATGGTTCGGGCCACCCTCCGGCGGACACTCTCCGCGGTGTACGTGCCGCTGGCGAAGGTAAACCCGGCGTCGATGGCAACGGGGAGGCGCTTGAAGCCACTGGACTGGGCATTCTGGAGCGCCTCCACCCCGTCCAGCACATTGGCCACCGGGATCCGGACAACCGGGGGGAAGTTCTCCG
>SKJY01000105.1 GCA_007121775.1 Gemmatimonadota bacterium | reverse complement strand
GCCCCAGTACCAGTCGCCCCTGAACCTCGTAGAGGCGCTCCAGTGCATCTGCCTCGGCAACGGGGTCCGGGGGGCTGCCGGTGGCTACCGGAACAGGTGTCGCCAGGGCATCCACGGCATCAGCATTAGCTTCGACGCTTCCCTGCACAACCCGTCCGGCTCCCAGGATGCGCCCACTCCGCACCGCCGTGGACGGATCCACCCGCCCGGACTCGGAGAGAGCTAGCTCATCCAGTAGGAACTGCACCCGGGCCCGCTCAAGGACGGTGACCCGGCCAAGTCGGGCCAGGTCGGAGGTGGTGAGCTCCGCCAGCGCTCGGCCCAGAGGAGTGAACCGGGTATCCACCCCGGTGAAGAGGAAGGGGAAGACGGCGACCGTGCCTGCGGCAGGGGCCGTGTCGGCAAGCGTCGCCTCCTGTGCAACGGCCGTCCGGGCGGCCTCCTGCAGTTCGGATCGCCGCACCCTCGCCAGCCTGTCTCTCACCAGAGCATCCAGCTGCGGTTGGGCGCCAAGGGCCAGGAAGCCCTGATAGGCCTCCCGCGCCTCAACCCAGGCCTCCCCGTCCTCATGGGCCAGACCCAGGTAATAGAGGACCCCGGCGTTCGATGGCTCCAACTCTCGCGCTCGTTCCAGCGCTGCCACCGCCTCCTCGGTCCGCCCGGCCTCCCGGTAGACGGCGCCCAGACGGAGGAGGACGGCCGCGCTCCCCGGCTGCTCCCGGAGCGCTTCTTCCAGGGCGGGGATCTCAGCGGGAGACGGAGCGGGAGGTGCGCCCGGCCCTGCGGCGCACCCCCCGCCCAAAAGCATCAATGCTGCCCCGAAGAGAAGGGCGGAAGCTAGCCGCCTCGGGGGCGGCCGGAGGCGGCGGTGCGACGTAAGTGCCATGAGCCCGTCATCAGGAGGTCTCGTAGGTGAAGTTCCCGTCCTCGTCCAAGCCGACCTCCACCCGCGTTGGACGAACTCCGTCCACCATAGTCTTCAGGATGAGATCCGACAACTCGGGCAACAGGGAATTCGTGAGGATGTTGTCAATATTCCGAGCACCGCTCTCCACCTCGGTACAACGCTCGGCAATGGCGTCCACCACCTCCTCCGTAACGTCAAGAGTGATCCGGTGCACCTCGTGGATCCGCCGCTGGATCTTCCCGAGCTTGAGGTGGATGATGGTGCGGAGCGCCTCGTCTCGGACCGGGAAGTAGGGGATGATGACGGTGCGTCCCAGGAAGGCGGGCTTGAACGTCTCATCCAGCTCCGGCTTCAGCGCCTGCGCCAGCCCTTTGTAGGAGGGCATGGTCTCGGGATCGGCCGTGAGCTTCATGATGGTGTCGGTTCCGGCATTGGTGGTGAGGATGATGATGGTGTTCTTGAAGTCGATCTCCCTCCCCTCTCCATCTTCCATCCGCCCCTTGTCGAAGACCTGGAAGAAGAGCTCCACCACGTCGGGGTGCGCCTTCTCGATCTCGTCCAGAAGCACCACCGAGTAGGGCCGCCGCCGCACTGCCTCGGTGAGCACCCCTCCCTCGCCGTAGCCCACGTATCCCGGAGGCGATCCCTTCAGGGTCGAGACGGTATGGGCTTCCTGGAACTCGGACATGTTCACGGTGATGAGGTTCTGCTCCCCGCCGTAAAGGAGGTCCGAGAGGGCCAGCGCGGTCTCCGTCTTCCCAACTCCCGAGGGCCCCACCAGAAGGAAGACGCCCACCGGCTTCTGGGGATCGGCAATCCCGGCCTTGGAAGTGCGGATTCGGTGGCTGATGATCTCCATGGCGTGGTCCTGCCCCACCACCCGCTTGCCCAGGGTGCGCTCCAGTTCGCGGGCGGCCTGGATGTCATCCCGGAGCATCTTCCCCACCGGGATCCCGGTCCACCCGGAGATCACCTGCCCCACCAACTCGGCATCCACACTCACGGGAACCAGCGGTTCCTCTCCCTGGAGCTCGTCCAACTCTCCGGTGAGCTCCGCCAGGACGGTGCGGAGTTCGTCGTCGTCCTTGGCATCCAGGGCGGTGCGGAAATCGGCCAGTGCATCTTCTTCATCGGCTCCGTTTCCTCCTGGCCCCCCGGTTGGGGCCCCCGCTCCGTTCTCGCCGGGAGCCGCCCCATCGGCCAGCGCCTCCAGGCGCTCCCGCACCACTAGAATCTTCTGCACGAGCTCCAATTCCTGGTCCCACCGCTTCTCCAACGCCGCCAGGTGATTCCGGGTGAATGCCGACTCCTGGCCGATCTCCTCCAGACGCTCCGAGTGGTTGGCGCCCACCGCCTCTTCCCGGGTGAGGACCCGGCTCTGCACCTCCAGGTCGTCCAGTCGGCGGCGGGCGTCTTCCACCGCAGCGGGGGTGGCGTTCTGTCCCAGCGCCAGTCGAGCACAGGCCGTGTCCAGGACGCTGACCGCCTTGTCGGGAAGCTGGCGGTCCGGAAGGTACCGGTGCGAGAGCTGGACAGCAGCGTGAGCGCCATCGTCCATGATGCGCACCCGGTGATGCTTCTCCAGGGAGGGGACGATCCCCCGCATCATGACCATGCACGTCTTCTCGCTGGGCTCCTCCACCTTGATGACCTGGAAGCGCCGGGTGAGAGCCGGGTCCTTCTCGAAGTACTTCTTGTACTCGGACCAGGTGGTGGCGGCGATGGTGCGGAGTTCGCCCCGGGCCAGCGCAGGTTTGAGGAGATTCGCCGCATCGCCCTGCCCGGCCTGCCCTCCGGCCCCGATCATGGTGTGGGCCTCGTCAATGAAGAGGATGATGGGGGTGGGCGACGACTTGACCTCCTGGATGAGGCCCTTCAGCCGATTCTCGAACTCACCCTTGACCCCGGCCCCGGCCTGCAGCAAGGCCAGATCCAGCGAATGGAGCGAGACGTTCAGGAGGGGGGGCGGTACGTCGCCCTGGGCGATCCGCATGGCAAACCCTTCCACCACCGCCGTCTTCCCCACCCCGGCCTCCCCCACCAGGATGGGGTTGTTCTGACGGCGCCGGGTGAGAATGTCCACCACCTGCCGCACCTCCCAGTCCCTTCCCAGTACCGGATCCAACTCCCCGTCCCGGGCCCGCTGGGTCATGTCCACTGTGTACTGGTCGAGATGGGGCGTCTTCCCGCCGGCCTTCTTGCCGGGACGCCCCGGGGAACCGGGCTCACCAGCAGCGGCCGCCGCCCCCGCCTCCTCCACCGAGCCCGACACGATGGAGTGGAAGTTCTTCCGGAGATCCTCCGCCTCGATGCGCTCCATCTCACGGGCCGAGTCGGTGAGCTCCCGCCGAAGGTCCCCACTCAGCAGCATGGCAAGGATGACGAACCCGCTCCTGATCCTTCCGCCCTGATAGTCCACCGACCCCAGGGTCCACGCATCGGTCATGGCCTGGACCAGTTGTGGGCTGAGCGCCGGAGTACGTGCATTCCCCGTCTTGAGGCGATCCAGGCTGTCGGTAAGCTGCTCCGCCAGACGGGAGCGAT
Organism: Gemmatimonadota bacterium; assembly: GCA_007121775.1. Lineage (GTDB taxonomy): Bacteria > Gemmatimonadota > Gemmatimonadetes > Longimicrobiales > Gaopeijiaceae > PWLA01. The sequence continues at coordinate 8,486 of SKJY01000105.1, read as the reverse complement.
TCACCTCGTAATGCCGGAGGATCGTCGATACATCCGTGTCCGTCTGGTCCAGGAGCTTCAGGAGGAAGTGCTCCATCTCCACATTGTAATGGGTCCGGGAGAGGCACAGCCCCGCCGCCGACTCCACGGCGTTCCGGGTCTCCGGGTTCAGCTTGCCGATGAGGGACCGCAGATCAACTCGCATGTGTCATCTCCTGGAATCCCGTCAGTGGACTCCGTTGTGGGTGGTGGATCGAAGGATCAGAGCAGGAGCACGGTTTCGTCGCCGTCCACCTCACGGGGCCGGGAGCAGAGCCAACTACTCCAACCCAGGGGGACGTCCTGTCCCGGCCCCCCGCCCAGGACGGTGCCGGACACCTCATCGGCGGCGAGGATGAGCTGCAGTTCCACTTCGAACTGGTCATGTGTGAAGAACCGGACCAACCGCTTGAGGGCCAGATAGCCGGGCGCTCCCGGAAGGAGGTCATCGTAGCGATCCCGATCCAGAGGGCCCATGCGGACACGAATCCGGGCGTGGGGATCCCACACCTCATCGCCCACCACCGCACCGGTACCCAGGGTGGCGGCTGGATCTTCCTCGCCCACCAGACAGAGGTCCACATCCCGGAGACGGATCCACCCTCCAACGAAGGGCTCCACCGAGACGGGAACCCCGAAGCGGTCCGAGAGGAGCTGCTCCAGCGCCGGAGCGCTCCGGGTGGGGGGCGCCAACAGGCCGGTATACCACGCCAGGACATCCCCGGAGGGGACGGGTAAGGCCTCATCCGGCTCGTGCCCCATCCCAACCAGATCCAGGAGGTGACGGTACTGACCGTCTTCCTGGCCCCGCTCCAGCGCCAGCTCCGGCACCCCCTTCCGCCAGGCCAGGTAGAAGAGGGAGAGGAGACGGTGATGGAAGAGATCCAGGAAGGCACGGAGCGCCAGATCCCGGACCCTCTCTCGCTGCCGCACCAGAATGGAATAGGGGTGGGGAAGAACACCCTCCGAACCAGTGAGTCCCAGGATATTGGACTCGATGAGCGCCGGTCCTTCCCGGAAGATATCGGCGGCCTCCACCTCCCGGGCCGAGAAGGCCAGGGACGGGTTGTGGGTAAGGCGGGCCAACTCCTCGGCGGGATCTCCGAATCCCCCCACCGGCGTTCCCTCCCGCTCCACCCGCTCAAGGAGTCGCAGGATCTGGAAAAGCGAGAAGGTCTCCGGCTCCCGGCGGAGGACCCCGCGGAGGCCGGTGAGGGGTGGCGGGGCCGAAGCATCGTTGCTCATACCAGGCTCTTCCAGCCCGCTCGGGGAGCCCACTCCCGCACATCTCCCTTCCGCTGCAGGCTACGGGCCCGGAGCGTGGTGAAGCTGTTCATGGAAGTATAGAGCCCGAAGAAACGCTCCAGCACACTGGCCAAAAGGTAGATTCCAGCTCCGGCGAACTCATCTTCGTTGAAGATCAGATCGATGCGGTGGCCCCGGGCGAAGGAGATGCCGTGCTCCGTTCGGACCCGGGCATGGATGGGCGTACTCTCAAGGGAGTGGATCCCATTGATCTGCCGATCACCCGCCGCTGAATCGGTGAGGTTCTGAAGCTGCAGGAGTTGCTTGAGGGAACTGGCCCCACCCTCGATGAGGGATCCGTAGTTGAGGGAGAGCTGGGAGATAAGGCGCCAGACCCTGGCTTTTCCCAGAGCAGGGAGCGAGGGCGATGTAGGCTTCACTAAAGCATCTATCCGCTCGAAGGGCCCCCCGGCCTCCAGACGGAAGTCCCCCTCCCCCATCCCCACAGGCAACCGCGACGGGAGTTCGCCGTTGTAGCAGGTCACCCGGAGCGAGGCCACATCCTCCTCGGGATGAACGGTCCGGTCCGATGCATCCACGAAAGAGATATCAACCCGGTCCGCTCCCTTGCCCGAGCCGGGAGGAAGCTTCCGGCGGGTGCGCCAGAAGATGGGGCGGGAGTCGGGGCGTCGGACGGGGGCGTAGAACGGATCCAACAGCTCCGGCTCAGGAAGGTCCGGACTCACGAGCCGCACCTCATCCACCGAGTAGGTGAAGACACTCTGGCGCCTGCGAACGTCCGGTACCACCGAGTAATCCGCCCGTCGCTGGTTCAGGAGTATGGGCTCCGCTGTATTGGTGAAAAGGTTCACCACAGGCGTACACCCCAAGCGGAAGACATCCGCCGACATGCCATCCTCCAGTCGGCTCCGCCAGTCCCGTCGCTCGAAGGAGCGCAGTTGGAACGCGATCTCGACGCGCTCGGTGAAGCCCCTCTCCCTCAGGCCATCAAGGCCCCGCAATTCCAGGAAGGAGAACTTGTCCGGAAACGCGAAGTACTCCTGGAGCATGGAGTACGCCGCCAGTGCCCGCCGGGGAGCGCCGAGAAGGCTCTCACTCGCCTCGAACCCCACCGGAGTCAGTGCCGACGGGGCGAGGGAGAAGGGTTCCACCCGACTACCCGGAGTGGGATCCCGGACCACAATCTCCAAGCAGTGGTTCAGGAGGAGCTCGTACAGGGCCGCCACCAGACTGCCATCGGCAGAGAGGTGGAATCGGAGGCGGTCCATCTCCAAATCCCCCAGGCTGCCTCCGGGAAAGCTCCCCAGAACGAGGCGGATGGCGCCAACTGCGTCTCTGGATCGAGGTGAACTCCCACTCCCCCCTCCCCAGTTGGCATCTTCAACCCGAATGGGCCAGAGGTGGGTGTCGTAACAGGTCCGGAAGCGGCAAGCTTCTCCGTCTACCGATCGGGTTCGCAGATACGCACCCCGCTCGATGCGAAGCCCCTGGGTCAGCTTTCCCTGGGTCCTGTCCAGATGGAACTGGGCGATGGAGAGGGACGGCAGCGGCCGCACGAATTGCGGGTGGACGGACTGGAGCAACCCGGACGATATCTCCGGGAGATCGTCGTCCAGTCGCAGATGGATCCGGGCTGCCAGGAACGCGAACCCCTCCAGGAGTCGCTCCACATGGGGGTCGCCGGCCTCATTGGCGTCCAGTTCAAGACGGGCCGCCACTTTGGGGTAGGTACGGGCGAACTCCATGCCCGATTTCCGGAGGAAGGAAAGCTCCCGCTCGTAGTAGTCCAGGAGTTCGTCCCTCATCTCAACTGTCTACCGCGAAGGTGCCACTTGTGGTTTCCAGGACCGTGTCGAAGACGATCCGTTCCGCGTCCTCTTGCATGACCAGTGTTCCCTCGACCCGAAAGCGGACGGAACGGGTCCCGTCCTCGCCGGGAAAGGCGACCACATCCAGATCCTGCAAGCGGGGCTCGAAGATTCGGATCGCCTCCCGCACACGCTCCAGGAGGTAGGAACGGGATTCCTTGGAATCGGCGCTGAGGGAGGTGACGTCCGGGATCCCGAAGTTATGCAAAGACCGGAACACCTCTGGATGACTCTTCCGGCCTGCCGGCTCGATTGTCTGGCGGGTGTTCAGGAGCCACTCCAGATCCCGGAGGACGGACCGTTCGAAGCGGGCCCGGGATTCGGCAAGCCCTACCGGTGGATCGGCCGCCTCCCCCGGAGCCATGTCCACCAGACGATCCATGAGGGATGGCCGAATGGGCCGACCCCGATCCCTCATCCGCCGGCACCTGCGGCCCCGTCGAGCCTCATGGCTTCCAGGGGGTCCAATCGACAGATCCTGAGATAGAGTTCCTGAGTCTCACCGGACTCCCCATTGCGCCGGATGAGGGAACGGGAAAGCAGGGAGAGGGCTCTCGCCACCGTCTCCCCCTCCTCCCAATCCTCCAGCTTGTGCCGCTCCACCTGCTCGGCCAGGTCCCGGAGGATGGGAAGCGCCACCGTTTCCAACCCCGTTTCCACCATGATGGCGGCGGCCTCACAACGGCGGAGGAAGCGGGCCCGGGAACTACGCTCCCGGTTGGCCTGCTGGATGAGGAGTTGAATGGCCTCCTGGGGATTGGATGTCCGAACCCGGGCCACCCGCCGATCGAAAGCTCGATCCGGGTCACCGGAGGGATCGCCTGCCGGCTCTTCCTTCCCGATTCCAACGGTGTCCCGAAGCCAACTCCGTGTCTCCTCGTTGGCTGTGGGGGTATCATCCATGAGGGTGGCATCCGCCAGCCCCGGTAGATCCCGGAGGAGCCCCTGGAGCTCGGTGCGAACGGCCCCGGCCACCGCATCATAGTCGGCTCCCAGCGCCTCGCACGCTTCCAGGACGTATCGCTGCAGATCCAGCCAGCCCCGTCCGTGGGGTGTCGCCATGACCTCCTCGCAGGCGTCCAGGAGCTGCTCCCACTTCCCATCTAGGGCCAGACCTCGGATCCGTGTGCGCACCTGTGTTGGCGGCGCCACCAGAAGCTTCGGTTCAACCGGGTCTCCCACCGCCATCAACTCCCCCCAGCGAAGTCCCCGGAGCATGAGGTAGGGGGAGGGGTTGGTGGGCAGGCTCCTGCGGAGGAAGCGAGCCGACTCAACCGCAAGACGGATGGCGTCGGCGGGCGACGCCAATTCGGTGGGACCCGCCGAGCCGCCTCCCGACTCCGGTGAACCGCCGGTCGCGCCCGCTCCAGCCTCCTCTTCACCGGACTCATCCCCCTCGCCCTCATCGAAGGTCACGGGATCAGGATGCACCTCCAGCTTCCTCTGCAGGTTCTGGTTGCAGAGCCTGTGGACCTTCTCCAGAAGTTCCCGGAGCGGGATCAGGTTTGGCGTTACGTCGCCGAAGCGCTCATCACAGAAGACCTCCAGCTGCGCGAGTTCGCTCTGGCCCTCCTCAAGAAGGGACAGGGTCGACCGGATGAACTCCTTGGATGAGGTGAGGACCCCCTCGTCAAAGGCCTCAGGGGTGACCTGGCCCGACTCCTCCGCGTCTCGTCGAATCCGGCGCTTGTCGGAGTCCTTGTCCGCCTCGTCCTCGGTGGGGATGAGGCGGCTCTGTCGGTGATTCAGGAAGCCGTAGCCGCCCTCCGTCAGCGGTACGAGCTCCACCGACGTCTGCATGTACCGACCGACCCACTCCAGGGGAACGGCTCGGAACTCCATATCGCCATCTTCGTCGATCTCCGGGTAGACTCCATCCCAGAACTCCTCCATGAGACGGCGGAGGAGGTGAAACCCCCGGTTCATCCCCTCGAATCCCTCCAGGCGCGTCCAGGCCTCCGTCAACCACGCCGCGATCTGCAGGTCCTTGGATCGCTCGGTAATCACTTCGGTGGCCAACCGACGCACCAGGGGGAAATCGGCGACCTTCAGTTCCCGCTTCCACTCGCCTTGCGGTAGGTTGTCGTCCTCCTCCTCCCTGGCTCGCTTGATCTCATCGTAGACGGGATCATACCGGAGGTTGGCACCGGCCGGGTTATCGCCTGGGATGGGTTGGAGGAAGGGCTCGATGGCATCCATACCTGACTCAGTCGGTGGTGTCGGCATCATCCGATTGGTCGATGACGACCTCCCGGAGATCCAGGAAGGGAATCAGTTCGTCATCGGCCAGGAGGAGTTTGGGACCGTACAGAGCCTCTTCCAGTCCCTCCAATGACTCAACGATGGACTCACGGCCGAGCCTCACCGAGCCGTCCGGGTGGAGGTGCGTGAGAGGGCTGAGGGCGGGGATGAGGACCTCTCCCAGCTCCATTCCCCGAAGCTTCGGTCCCGGCACCACCTGAGCCGGGATCCACAGAAGGTCCCGGAGACGGCGAGGGGCCTCGGCCCGGATGACCGCAATGTGCTCCAGCGGGATCCAGGTGTACTGTCCGGCGGCGTAGATCTCGAGCCGTCCACCCAGACGGGGGTCGGCGTCCTCGATGGATTTGAAGCTGCGACCGTTCACCGTACCGGAAACGGACGGAGGGCCCGTCTCCCCCTGGGGGTAGGCGCCGGACCGGAACATGCCATCCCGCTCCCGGTCGGCATGGAGAGCACTCCGGTAGAGGAGGCTTCCCATCTCCGCCTCCTGGCCATTTCGAGCGAGGACGTCCAACTGCTTCTCGGCCCGGTCCCACTGACCAGCGAAGGCCAGCAGTTCGAAGAGGAAGGTGCGCCGGGACGCATCCAGCGGATGGTCCCGGACCTCGGCGTTGAGGGCCTGAATCGCCTGGTCCAGATCCCCCCGCTCATACAGCGCTCGTGCCTTGGCGGATGCCATCCCGGCGCCCTCCTCAGATCAAGGTGGTGTTGGAAGCGATCAGGTCCTACGTGCTCGCTGATCCCAGCTGGCCACCACCGGAGCACCAGGATCACCGGTCGCAGTCTGAGGCGTGTAGGTGACCTCGACCTTGCCGAAGGCCAGGGACAGGCTCTCGGTGGGACGATCGTCCCCGCCGGAGCTTCCGCTCCACTGCACCGACTCTACGAAGACCTCCTCGAACTCATACTTGAGGTACTCCAGGCTGTTGTCACCGCCGGCGGCCCGGAAGACCACAGTGGCCTTGGGGAAGTGCCGTCCCTGGGCGCAGTGCTGGAAGAGCTTGGGGCTCGCCTTGTCACTCTTCTTCATGACGTTGAAGCTGCTAAGGCTCGCCCGCCCAGCGCCTCCCCCCGTGCCCGACCCGATGGTCGTGGGGTTGGACACGCCCCAGCTGAAGGAGAGGATCTCGATCTCTCCTTCGTGCTGGTCCCGGGTGGACTCTCCATCAACACCCTCGATCTTGAGAAATGCATCGTAGGCCATAGTGGTCTCCTTTTGCTCGCATGGGTTGTTGGATCGCTAAGGGGCCGGCCCGCCGCGGCGGAGTACCCCTCGGTGGCCTGCTCACCCGGCGCCACCATCCAGGTGGTGGCGCCGGGTGCCAGGGTACGTCAGTTCGCCGGCGGCGGCAGGTCCGCCACCAGCCGCATGGACACACTCAACTCGTCCAACTGGAAGTGGGGACGGAGGAAGGCCACGGCCCGATAGGCTCCGGGCTTCCCGGGTACATCCACCACATCCACCCTCGCCTCACGCAAGGGACGCTTGGCCTTCACCTCGAACGATGCGTCATCATTGCCCACCACGTAATTCGCAATCCACGTGTTCAGGAACGACTGGGCCTGGGACCGGGACATGTAGCCCCCGATCTTGTCCCGCATCATGGACTTGAGGTAGTGGGCGAAGCGGGAGACGGCGAAGATGTAGGGCAGCTGGGCCGAGATCCTAGCATTGGCCGTCGCCGCGTCCGAATCGTAAACCTTCGGCTTCTGGGCGCTCTGGACGCTGAAGAAGGCGGCGTTGGAGGTCCCCTTCTGGTGAACAAGGGGGGCGAAGCCCAGGTCCGCCAGTTCCTTCTCCCGACGATCGGTGATCTGGGTCTCCGTGGGACACTTCATCACCACATCGCCGGACTCGGTGCGGAAGTTGTGGACCGGAAGCCCCTCCACCAGCCCGCCGCTCTCCACGCCGCGGATGGTGGCGCACCATCCGTGCTTGCCGAAGGCCTGGGTTACCCTAGCCCCCAGGGCCCAGGCGGCGTTGCCCCACAGATACCGGTCGTGCTCCCGGCCATCCACGCCCTCGTTGTAGTCGAAGGCCTCCACCGGAACCGTGTCCGGCCCGTACGGCTCCCGCAGGAGCATCCGTGGGAGGGTGAGGGCCACATACCGGGCATCCTCGGTCTGCCGGAAGGCCTTCCACTTGGCGTATTCGGTGGTGTCGAAGATCTTTGCCAGGTCCCGGGGCTGATCGAGCTGGGTGAACCGCTCCAGGTTGAACATGCTCTGGCTGGTCCCGGTGATGAACGGGGCGTGGGCTGCCGCCGCCACCTGGGAGATCTTTTCCAGGAGTTCGATATCCTGCCCCGAGCGACCGAACTCGAAATCCCCCAGCAGCGCCCCGAAGGGCGCGCCGCCGAAGACGCCGTACTCCTCTTCGTAAACCTTCTTGAAGAGGGCGCTCTGGTCGAACTCCGGCGCCTTCTGGAGATCCTTCAGGAGTTCCTTCTTCGGGGCGTTCAGCACCTTGATCTTGAGCTGAGTGCTGGTCTCGGTCTGGTTCAGGAGGTACTTCAGCCCCCTCCAGGTCCCTTCCAGACGCTGGAACTCCGGGTGATGCATGACCTCCCTGAGCTGCCGCGAGATGAGCCGATCGATCTCGGCAATGCGGGCATTCAGCATGGACTCGGTGTCCCGGGAGATCTGGATCGATCCCTCAAGCACCTCCTCCACGAAACGCTTCACCAGCCCCCGACCTCGCTCCCTCTGCTGGACCTCCTCACCGAACCGGCCGGAATCGACGATCTGATCGAGAAGAGAGAATTCCTCCGTGGTCTCAGCCGCCGCCTGTTGCTGTTCCCGAGCCTCAGCCATCGGACTCCTCCCCTTCAGATCCCAACTCAGACTTGAGTCGGCTGAGTCTGTCCGCATCGGAAATGGTTTCCTGGAGGATCTCGTCCAGCTTCTCATTCCCCTGCAGACTCCCCCGGAGGTCCGCCAGTTGCTGCCGGAGTTCCAGGAGCTTTCGGATGGGCTCCACCTGCTGGGCCACCCGGTCCGGGTTGAAATCCTCGAGGGATTTGAAGTCGAGGGACACGCCGAGCTGTCCGGCCTCCGGATCGTCGGTCAACT
>SKJY01000225.1 GCA_007121775.1 Gemmatimonadota bacterium | reverse complement strand
TCAGGCATGCGCCATTCCTCTCCCCCCAGGCAAGGAGCTCTTCCATGGCCACCACCACACCGACTCCTCCTCCCACCCTACCCTCGGCTGTGGATGCCGAGAAGATGACGATCCCGATTCGCCCCAGGTACGACAACTGGATCGGCGGCGAGTATCGGGCTCCCGTGGGCGGGCGTTACTTCATGAATTCGACCCCCATCACCGGGCAGCCCCTGTGCGAGGTGGCCCGGTCCGATCATCGGGACATCGAGATGGCCCTCGATGCCGCACACGCTGCAGCACTTTCGTGGGGTCGGAGTTCGGTGGCGGAGCGCGCCGTGATCCTGAACAAGATGGCGGACCGGTTGGAAGAGAACCTGGATGCCATGGCGCTGGTTGAGACCCTGGACAACGGGAAGCCCATCCGGGAGACGACCCACGCAGATCTTCCGTTGGCGGTGGATCACCTCCGCTACTTCGCCGGAGCCATCCGAGCCCAGGAAGGCGGAATCTCGGAGTTGGATGCGGACACCGTGGCTTACCACTACTACGAGCCTCTGGGGGTAGTGGGGCAGATCATCCCCTGGAACTTCCCCCTGCTCATGGCGGTGTGGAAGCTGGCCCCGGCACTGGCAGCGGGGAACTGCGTGGTCATCAAGCCGGCAGAGCAGACGCCGGTGGCCATCATGGCCTTCATGGAGCTGGTGGCGGACATCCTCCCCAGCGGGGTTGTGAATGTGGTGCAGGGCTTCGGGGTGGAGGCAGGCAAGCCGCTGGCTTCCAGTGACCGGATCGCCAAGATCGCCTTTACCGGAGAGACCACCACCGGCCGGCTGATCATGCAGTACGCCTCGGAGAACCTGATCCCGGTGACGCTGGAACTTGGCGGGAAGTCGCCCAATGTCTTCTTCCCCGACGTCATGGATGCAGACGATGAATTCTTCGACAAGTGCCTCGAAGGGTTCGCCATGTTCGCCCTGAACCAGGGCGAGGTGTGTACCTGCCCCTCCCGGGCCCTGGTCCACGAGTCCATCTACGACGCCTTCATGGAGCGGGCCGTAGAGCGCACCAAGGCGATCGTGGAGGGTAACCCCCTGGAGCCGGAGACCATGATCGGGGCCCAGGCTTCCCGGGATCAGCTGCAGAAGATCCTGCGTTACATCGACATCGGGAAGCTGGAGGGTGCGAAGATCCTCACCGGGGGCGCCCGACGGGTCCACGAGGGTGAGTTGGAGGGAGGCTTCTACATCCAGCCGACGATCTTCGAGGGCGACAACTCCATGCGGGTCTTCCAGGAGGAGATCTTCGGACCGGTGGTCTCCGTCACGAGCTTCAAGGACTTCGACCACGCGCTGGAGATCTCCAACGACACCCTCTACGGTCTTGGGGCCGGGGTGTGGACCCGGGACCAGAACCAGGCGTACCGGATGGGGCGTGGAATCCAGGCCGGTCGGGTCTGGGTCAACTGTTACCATGCCTATCCGGCCCACGCGGCCTTCGGTGGCTACAAGCAGTCCGGGATTGGTCGGGAGAACCACCAGATGAGCCTCTCCCACTACCAGCACACCAAGAACCTTCTGGTGAGCTACTCGCCCCGGAAGCTGGGCTTCTTCTAGAGGCCAGGGGCATGGGGTCCGGTGGTGGGCAGGCGCCACCGCCTCCCAGATACCGGGGTGTCCCGGGGGGACAGTCCCCCCCCGGGGCATCTCACCGGACCGAGCCGGCCCCCTCCTGATCCCGCGCCTCCAGCTTCAAACGCCTCCACGTTCACGAATCACGCTGGGAACATCCTGCCATGAAGACGTCTGATCCAAATGTCGCGACATCGACCGCTCCGGCACCGGCGGACGCCGAGGTGGAACCGGTGGAGGTGGTAGTCCAGGGGCTCCGGTCATCGGCCACCCAGACCGCAGTGGACCTGTTGGCTTCGCTGGAGGAAGTGCACGGTCCCCTTGTTCTCCACCAGTCCGGCGGTTGTTGTGACGGAAGCTCTCCCATGTGCTATCCCCGGCGGGAATTCAAGGTTGGCCAGCGGGACGTCTACCTGGGCGATATCGCCGGAACTCCCTACTACATCGGCGGGAAGCAGTATGAGTACTGGGCCCACACCCACCTGACGCTCGATGTGGTGGAAGGGCGAGGGAGCGGGTTTTCCCTGGAGGCTCCCGAGGGTGTTCGCTTCTTCATCCACTCCCGGCTCTTCACGGATGAGGAGCGGGCGCGGATCGAGGAGGAGGGGCCGGCGCCACGGGGTCCCGTGGAAGACTGACCTGCCGCCAAGGGTCTCCATCAGGGCGGGTCCGTATCGAACCCCCGGGGAGGGTGAGGGTACGGCCCAGGTTGTTAGCTTCTGTGAGCGCCTTCACGGTGTGAGCTCCTCCGCCCACACGGCGCCTCTGCCCATGATGTCCGATCCATTCTTCTCGGAGTCCCCACCCTTGTCTTCCGCTATTCCTCCCTCTTCGCCAGCCCCCCGCGCCGTCCTCTTCGATGCCGGCAACACACTGGTCTTCGCCGATCGGGAGCGGATGGCCGAGATCTACACCTCCGCCGGGGTGACCTGGCAGGTGGACCGGTTTGTGTCGGCGGAGCTCACCGCCCGGGAAGAGCTTGCCCGCCGAGTGTCGGAGGGCCACGTGGGGACCGAGCCCCACCTCTGGCGAGACTACTTCATCACCATCTTCTCCCTCTCCGGCGTCCCCACTGAAGCCATGGACGAGGTGGGGCGACTCCTCCGGGAAGAACACTCCCGGGACCACCTCTGGACCCATGTGGAGGAAGGGACCGCAGAAGCCCTGGAGGCCCTGGCCAGTCGGGGATTCCGGCTGGGCGTGATCTCCAACGCCGATGGGCGTATGGAGGATGTCCTGGTGCAGACCGGCCTCCGGGAGCTGGTGGAGTTCGTCATCGACTCGGAGAAGGTCGGGATGGAGAAGCCCGACCCCCGCATCTTCTGGGAGGGCGCCAAGCGCCTGGACCTCTCGCCCCAGGAGTGCCTCTATGTGGGAGACCTCTACCCGGTGGACGTGATGGGGGCCTGGGGCGCCGACATGTCCGCGGTTCTCCTGGATCCTGCGGGTCGGCTGGAGTTTCCGGTGGACCGGGTCCGGGCGGTCCGCGATCTGCCGGACTATTTCTCTCACCGGTAGCCCGGGCCCCACGTCGTTTTTAGCTTAAGGGGCTGAAGGTTCTACGGGACAACTGGGTGCACGGAGCGAGATCCATGACTGAAGGTGAGCGGAAGATCCGGGTACTGGTGGCCAAACCCGGTTTGGATGGGCATGACCGGGGCGCCAAGGTGATCGCCAGCGTCTTCCGGGATGCGGGGTTCGAAGTGGTCTACACCGGCCTCCATCAGACGCCGGAGATGATCGTGGCTGCCGCGGTGCAGGAAGACGTGGATGTGGTGGCCATGTCCGTCCTCTCCGGGGCCCACATGACCCTCTTCCCCCGAGTCCAGGAGCTGCTGCAGGCGGAAGGAGCCGAGCACATCCTACTGACCGGTGGGGGCATCATCCCTGAAGAGGACATGAAGGAGCTGGAGGCCCGGGGGATCGGGAAGCTCTTCGGTCCGGGGACTCCCACCACCGACGCGGTGGTCTACATCCGGGAGTGGTTCGGCACGCACCGACAGCCCGAAGGGGTTTGATGACGACGACTGCCCCCCCGACGAGTGGCCGGCTGGGCGGGTTGGCCGGTGAGCTTACAGAGCTTCGGGACCGCCTCCGTCTAGGCGGTGGCTCCAAGCGCATCCAGCGCCAGCACGATCAGGGCAAGCTCACGGCACGGGAGAGGATCGAGCGGCTCCTGGATCCAGGTGAGCCCACCGTGGAGGTGGGTCTCCTGGTGGCCCACGACCGCTACGGGGGCCAGGCCCCCGCCGCCGGTGTGGTGACCACCGTGGGTCGGATCCATGGCCGTGAGGTGGTGGTGGTGGCCAACGACGCCACGGTGAAGGCCGGCTCGTGGTGGCCCGAGACCATCACCAAGATCCTCCGGGCCCAGGAGATCGCCATGCGGAACCGGGTCCCCATCCTGTATCTGGTGGACTCGGCCGGGGTGAACCTCCCGTACCAGGGAGGTGTTTTTCCCGGCCAGTACGGCGCCGCTCGGATCTTCTACTACAACTCCCTCATGCGGCGCTACCTGAAGGTGCCCCAGCTCTCGGCCGTCATGGGGCCCTGCATCGCCGGGGGGGCGTACCTTCCGGCCCTCTCTGACACCATCATCATGGTGGAGGGAACGAGCTTCATGGGGCTCGGCGGCCCGAACCTGGTGAAGGGGGCCACGGGACAGGTGGTGGAGTCGGAGGAACTGGGGGGAGCCCGCGTCCATACCGAGGTGAGCGGGGTCGCCCATTACCGGGTAGAGGACGATGAAGCGTGCCTGGCCCTCCTCCGGGATCTGGTACGGGACCTTCCCGAGCCGGCCCGCTCCCTGGCGGTTCCTCCCGCCGGCGAACCTCCGGCCCGGGACCCGCTGGAGATCTACGAGCTCCTCCCCGACGATCACCGGCAGGTGTACGACGCCCGGGCCGTCTTGGAGTGCATCCTTGACGGCGGTGAACTCACCGAGTTCCAGGGAGATCGTGCCCGGGAGATGATCTGCGGCACCGGGTGGATCGACGGGGTGCCGGTGGGCCTCATCGCCAATGCCCGGGGCCTCATCCGGGATCCTCGCGGCGGCAAACCCACCTTCGGCGGGATCGTCTACACGGAGAGTGCCGAGAAGGTGGCCTACTTCATCGAGACCATGAACCGTCAGGGCCGCCCTCTCCTCTTCGTCCAGGATGTCTCCGGGTTCATGGTGGGACCCGGGGCGGAGCACTCGGGGATCATCCGCGCCGGGGCCCGCTTCGTGGAAGCCATGGCCTCGGCCACCGTGCCGCGCCTGGTCCTGACCCTGAACCACGCGTCCGGCGCCGGCTACTACGCCATGGCGGGGCAGGGCTTCGACCCGGACTTCATCCTCTCCCTCCCCACAGGTCGGATGGGGGTGATGGAGGGTGAGAGCGCGGTCATGGCCCTCTTCTCCCGGCAGCTCGATCAGTTGAAGGAGGCTGGGGAGCTTCCCGACGAGGATCTCACCACCCGAATGGACGAAGTGCGGCGCGAGTACGACGAGCAGCTGGATGCCCGCTTCGCCGGCGCCCGCGGGTTCGTGGACGAGGTGGTGCTTCCTGAGGAGCTCAGGGGAGCCCTCTCCCTCCTCCTCCGCACTACCCTCAACAATCCGGGCCCGCACCTGGGGCCCTTCACCCTTCCCACGGTGCCATGACTTCCGATTCGAATCGCGAGGCATCCACCCCCCGGTCCGAACCGAAGGTGGTCCGCATCGGCAGCGGCCAGGGGTTCTGGGGTGACGACCTGGAGGCCCCGGTCCGGCAGGTGGAGGGAGGTCCCCTGGACTACCTCATGATGGACTATCTGGCCGAGGTCACCATGTCCATCATGCAGAAGCAGCGGAGCCGCCGTCCGGAGGCCGGGTTCGCCAGGGACTTCCCCCCGCTGATGGAGCGGATCTTCCCCACCTGCCTGGAAAAGGGCGTGCGCGTGGTGACCAACGCCGGTGGGGTGAATCCCCTCGGTTGTGGGGAGGCGGTGGTGGAAGCCGGAAGGGCGGCCGGGGTGGGCGGCCGTGCCCGAGTGGGGGTGGTGACCGGCGACGACCTCATGGAGCGCCTGGACGACCTGCTGGCCGGGGGGCATGAACTCCGGCACATGGAGACCGGCGCCCCCCTGGCGGAGGTCCGGGACCGGGTAGAGAGCGCCAACGCCTACATCGGCGCTGTCCCCATCGTGGAGGCCCTTCGCCGGGGGGCTGATGTGGTCCTCACCGGCCGCTCCACCGATACGGCCCTTACCTACGGCCCCCTCATGCACGAGTTCGGGTGGAGCCGGGGCGACCACCACCACCTGGCCCAGGGCGTAGTGGCCGGTCACATCAACGAGTGTGGGGCCCAGGCAAGTGGGGGGAATGCCCTGGTGGACTGGTGGACCATGCCCGGGATGGAGGAGGTGGGTTTTCCCATCATCGAAGCCCGATCCGACGGCTCCTTCGTGGTGACCAAGCACCCCGGTACGGGAGGAAGGGTGTCCCGGCCGGTGGTGACGGAGCAGCTCCTCTACGAGATGGGCGATCCCACCGAGTACATCACACCGGACGTGGTGGCTGATTTTACCGGGATCTCCCTGGACGAGGTGGGACCGGATCGGGTTCGGGTCACCGGCGCCCGGGGACGGGAGGCCACAGAATTCCTGAAGGTCTCCATCGCCTACGCCGATGGCTACAAGGCGGTGGGGACGCTGGTCTACGCCTGGCCCGATGCCGCGGCCAAGGCCCGGAGTGCGGCCCGGATCCTTCAGGCCCGTCTGGACCGGTTGGGCCTGAGCTTCGATGAGGTCCGGATCGAACTGGTGGGGTGGGACTCGACCCATGGTCATCTTGCAGGACCCCCACCGGCGGATCTGCCGGAGGTGCAGCTCCGCGTAGCGGTCCGGGCCCGGGAGGCGGCGCCGGTGGAACGCTTCACCCGGGAGATCGCGCCCCTGGTCCTCACCGGCCCGCCCTCCGTCACCGGGTTCGCCGGGGGACGGCCCCGGGTGCAGGAGATCATGGCCTACTGGCCCGCCCTCATCCGGAAGGAGGCGGTGGAGCCCCACCTGGACGTGCGGATTCTGGAGGTATGAGCATGGACACGAGAGGAGCTCCTGGCCCGGCATCGGCCCCCGCTTCAGATGGGTTCGGATTCGAGGGTGAAACGGCGCGCATCCAACTGGTGGATCTGGCCCACGCCCGCTCCGGCGACAAGGGGGATACGGCGAATGTGGGCGTCATCGCCTATGACTCCCGGGATTACCCCCTCCTCCGGGAGCTTCTCACCGTGGAGCGGGTGAAGGCCCACTTCGGTGCCATGGTAGCGGGTGAGGTGGAGCGCTTCGAACTCCCCAACCTCCACGCCCTGAACTTCCTCCTCCACGGTGCGCTGGGCGGTGGCGGCACCGTGTCCCTCATGACCGATGCTCAGGGGAAGGTCTTCTCTACCGCTCTGCTTCGCATGGAGGTGGAGGTCCCGGCAGAGGTGGCGACCCGAGTGCGGGGCCGCGGGCGGATGCCCGCCGGGGAGGGGCCGTGACGATGGTCCTGGCGGAAGGCCCGACCGAGGGAGTTCTCCACCTCACCCTCAATCGTCCGGAAAAGCGGAATGCCCTGAACGGAGCTCTGGTGCAGGCGCTGAGTCAGGAGCTGGACGAGGCCGCCGGAAACGACCAGGTACGCGTGGTGGTGCTCCGGGGAAATGGCCCGGACTTCTGTTCCGGCGCGGATCTGGCCGAACTGGAGGCCGTGGCCGGGATGGGACCGGAGCGGTCCCTGACGGATGCGGACCGCATGGGCCGGCTCTTCACGGCCATGCGGCGCTTCCCCCGACCCATCGTGGCGGCGGTCCATGGCCGGGCGCTGGCGGGCGGGTGCGGCCTCGCCACCGCCTGCGACCTGATCCTGGCCCGGGACGATGCCCGCTTCGGCTTCCCTGAGGTCCATCTCGGCTTCGTGCCCGCCATGGTCATGACGCTGCTTCGACGGAAGGTGGTAGAGGGGCAGGCTTTCGAGCTGGTGACGATGGGGCACCGCATCGACGCCGCCGAGGCCTACCGCATCGGGCTCGTGAACCGGGTGCTCCCCTCCGAGTTCTTCGGGGTGGAGGTGGCCGCCTTCGTCCGGGAACTGGCGGCGCGTCCCGCCTCGGCGGTCGAGCTTACCAAGCGGCTGCTCTACGGGTTGGACGGTGTTTCGGTGGAGGAGGGCATTGCCCGGGGAGCGGAGGTGAATTCCCTGGCCCGCTCCACCGAGGCCTGCCAGGCCGGCGTTCGTGCCTTCCTCCAGCGCGCCGGTGGTGGCGCGTCCGGCGCCTGAACCCCTACTGGGATTGATGTTCATGGACCGGAGTCGTCGCGCAGAAGCCTATCCCTGGCTCGTCTGGAAGGTGCGCCTATTCGTCATCGGAGCCTCCCTCTCGGTGGGCGGAATGGTCCTGGAGCGAGACTGGATCATCTGGATCGGGATCGTGGTGCTCCTGGCCGGCTTCCTCATCCGGTTCCTACCGGGCGGCAAGGGCCTGCGGCCGGAGGGGGAGGACGACGCCTGGCAAGAGGGGTGGGACGAGGAGGCGGAAGAGGCAACCGAGGAAGAGGCGGGGGAAGGGAAGCGCCGCTGACAGCCTGTGCCCTCGCCGGTCCCATCCAATCCTTCTCCCGCCCACGAACCGGGGCCAGGATGGGACATGACGCCTCCCGACCCCCTCCGTATCCTCCGGGACCGTTTCGGGTTTCCCGGATTCCGCACTGGCCAACTCGAACTGGTCCAGGCAGCGCTGGCCGGTAGGGACGCCCTGGGGATCCTCCCCACCGGGGGTGGCAAGAGCCTCTGCTTCCAGGTCCCCTGTGTGGCGCTGCCAGGGCTCACGGTGGTGGTGAGCCCCCTGATCTCCCTCATGGCCGACCAGCTCCGTCGTGCTCGGGAGGCGGGAATCCGGGCCGAGGCCATCCACTCAGGCCTCTCGCCGGAGCGGCGGGACGCGGTGGGGCGGGCGGCGGTAACGGGGGAGATCCAGCTACTCCTGGTTGCTCCCGAGCGCC
Source organism: Gemmatimonadota bacterium (assembly GCA_007121775.1). GTDB lineage: Bacteria > Gemmatimonadota > Gemmatimonadetes > Longimicrobiales > Gaopeijiaceae > PWLA01. The sequence goes on along the minus strand of SKJY01000225.1, from coordinate 23,958 downwards.
TCCTGTCCCCTTCTTTTACCCCCCTCCTCCCCCGGCTCCGGGTCTCTCTTCTGGTGGTGGACGAGGCCCACTGCATCTCCTGCTGGGGTCATGACTTCCGCCCTGCCTACCGAAAGCTCGGGGACGTACGGCGTGAGTTGGGCGCCCCGGTGCAGGCCCTCACCGCCACCGCCACTCCGAGGGTGCGGGCGGAGATCGAGGAGGTCCTGGGGCTCGAGCATCCGGTCCGCTTCGTGGGGTCCTTTGATCGGGAGAATCTCCTGTGGGCCGTCCGCTCGGCACGTTCCCACAGCGAGCGCAACCGGATCCTCTACGAGCTCGTTTCGCCCGCGCCTGGAGCCCGACTGATCTATGCTGCCACCCGCAAGCGCGTGGAGCGGATCCGGGCCTCCATGGCTCGGCGAGGCCTGCGCACCGAGGCGTACCATGCAGGTCTCCCGGAGGAGGAGCGAACCCGGGTGCAGAGCTTCTTCATGGAGGCGAAGCGCCCCCTGGTGGTGGCCACCAATGCCTTCGGCATGGGGATCGATCGATCCGACGTACGCCTCGTGGTCCACGACCAGCTCTCGGGGAGCCTGGAAGACTACTACCAGGAGGCGGGGCGTGGGGGACGCGATGGAGGCCCCGCCCTCTGTGTGGCCTTGCGGGGGCCGGGAGACGGCGCCATCCACCGGGCCTTTCTGGACCGGACCCATCCTCCTGTGCGCTCCCCTAGGGTGGCGTTCGGGCTCTGGCGGGCCGGCGAGCTGGCTCGGCGCTTCCAGCGACGTCGGGCCCAGACGGTGAAGCTCCGGGCGGTGGCTCGCTACGCCGCCACCGCTGGGTGCCGGCGGAAGGCTCTCCTAGGCTGGTTCGGGGAGGAGCGTCAGGCCCGGTGCCGAGGGTGTGATCGTTGTATGGGGTGGGGCGGGGTTTTGGAGGGCATCGGTTCCCGATAGGTTTGTACGGCTGTACACCGTCCACCTGGTCCCGGCCGCCTCTCTGGGGCGGGAGCGGGAGGGGTGGTCCCCGAACCACATGATCCACGACGTCATGAAGCCCTATTTCAACGACGAACACGAAGCGCTGGTGCGGGAGGTCCGAGGGTTCGCCGAGGAGGCCATCGCCCCGGTGGCCACTCGACTTGACCGGGAGTCCCGCTTCCCCTGGGAGAATGTCAGGGCCATGGCCGAGAAGGGGTGGCTCGGAGTTCCAGTCCCCCGGGAGCTGGGCGGTCTGGGCAAGGACAACCTGAGCTATCTCCTGGTGGTGCAGGAGCTGGCCCGGATCGACGCCAGTCACTCCATCACCGTGTCGGCGCATACCACGCTGGGTACCTCGCCCATCCTCCGCTTCGGGAGCCCGGAACAGAAGGAGCGCTGGGTCCCTCCGCTGGCGCGGGGGGAAATCCTGGGCGGATTCGGTCTTACCGAGCCCGGCGCCGGCTCCGATGCGTCCGGATCCCGGACCCGGGCCGTCCGGGAGAATGGCGGGTGGCGCCTGAACGGATCCAAGATCTTCATCACCCACGCAGGTGTGGGTGAGGTGTTCACTGTGACAGCGGTGACGGATCCAGAGCAGGGCTCCCGGGGGATCACGAGCTTCATCGTGGCAAAACCGACCTCCGACCCACAGGGGGCGGCCGGGGCGGGGATGGGGAGTCTTCCCGATGACGCCTACATCTCCGGGGTCCAGGCGGGGAAGAAGGAGGACAAGATGGGGTGGCGGGCGTCCGACACCCGAGAACTGCTTCTGGAAGATGCCGTAGTGCCCGACGGGAACCGCCTGGGCCCCGAGGGGCAGGGCTTCCGGAACTTCATGAAGACGCTGGATTCCGGGCGGATCGGGGTCGCTGCCCTCTCCATCGGGCTGGCTGAGGGAGCCCTGGACGCCGCTGTGGAGTATACGAATCGCAGAACCCAGTACGGAAAGAAGATCTTCGATTTCCAGCCGGTGCAGTTCCGACTTGCGGATCTGGCCACGGAACTGCAGGCGGCCAAGCACCTCACCTATCATGCGGCCTGGCTAATGGAGAAGGGGCGCCCCTTCTCCAAGGAGGCGGCCATGGCCAAGCTCTTCGCCTCGGAACTCAGTGTGAAGGCGGCCTTGGAGGCCATCCAGGTCATGGGCGGGGCAGGGTATACGGATCGCTATCCGGTGGAACGGATCCTCCGGGATGCCAAGGTGTGCGAGATCGGAGAGGGGACGAGTGAAATCCAGAAGATCGTCATCGGGCGCCATCTGGTGACCGAGGCGTTCGGTACCGCATGAGTTCCCACCGGCCACGGCGGGTGGGGCATATAGCGGGGCAGTGACGGGAGGGGTTGGAACCGGACCTCGGTCCTCCGGGACAGGCCACCTCGACGACCTGGGCAGTCAGCCCTGGGGTCGGGGCGCAGTCCGCGGATGGCGGAGGGATCTCCAATCTGAACCGGCACGCTCCGGGGAGTCCGACACTACTTGAAACGCGAAATACTGATCAGCGCCTCACCGCAGGAGACGTGGGTGGCGCTCATGGAAGATGATCGGCTGGTAGAGCTCATGCTCGACCGGCCCGATCAGGGTCGCCTCGTGGGCGACATCCATCTGGGGAGGGTGGAGGCGGTGCTCCCGGGGATCCAGGCCGCCTTCGTGGACATCGGGACCGAGAAGGCCGGCTTTCTCCATGTCTCGGATCTGGTGGCCGACGAGGATGAATCGGACGACCATGAGGACGATGAGGAGAACGGAGGGAACGGGGGAAACGGAGGAAATGGAGGGGGGCGTCGCCGTCGTCGGAAGCGAGTCTCCGCCATCCAGGATCACCTCTCCCGTGGCGACTCCATCATCGTTCAGGTGACCAAGGAGCCCATCGGGACCAAGGGACCGCGATTGACGGCACAGGTTTCCCTTCCCGGTCGATTCCTGGTCTACATGCCCCACTCGTCCCACATCGGCGTCAGCCGGAAGATCGATCAGCGGGATGAGCGAGTCCGGCTGCGGGAGTTGGCTCGGGAGATCCTCCCGGAAGAACCGGTGGGGCTCATCATCCGGACGGTGGGCGAGGAGTTGAACCGCAAGAAGTTCGAGCGGGAGTTCAACCGTCTCCACTCCATCTGGGGCGAGATCGTGGAGAAGGCCGGACGACTCGAGGCCCCAGCGCTGCTCCACAGCGAGGCGCGGCTCATTTCCGGGGTCCTCCGGGACCTCTTCTCGGACCGGTTCGACGCACTCATCGTGGACAACCTGCAGGTCCACGCGGAGGTGGTGGACTACGTGGAGAACATGGATCCGGATCTCCTGGACCGTGTGAAGCTCTACCAGGAGGCCACACCGCTCTTCGACCGGTACGATATTGAGGACGAGATCGCCGAGGCCTTCGGGCGTAGGGTGAACCTCCCGTCGGGAGGGTACATCATCGTGGAGCCTACCGAGGCCCTGGTGTCCATTGACGTGAATACGGGCCGGTTCACGGGGAAGGGCCGGAAGGACCCGGAGGAGACGATCCTCCGGACCAATCTGGACGCCGCCCGGGAGGTGGCCAGACAGCTCCGGCTCCGGGATGTGGGCGGGATCGTGGTGGCCGACTTCATCGACATGGAGTCTCAGGAGAACCGGGACCGGGTACTCCAGGAACTCCGCACCCATCTGGGGCGGGACCGGGCGCGGACCAAGGCCTTCGCCGTGTCCGAGCTGGGATTGGTGGAGATGACCCGGCAGCGCGTGCGGCCGCCTCTGTTCCAGACGCTGACGCGCAGCTGCGAGCATTGCGGGGGATCCGGACGGATCTTCACCCCCCCCACGGTGGCCCGAAGGGTTGAACGCAGCCTCACCCGAGCCGCCGCGTCGGGAGAGGAGCGGCAGGTGGTGATCCGCATGCACCCGGAGGTGGCCCTGCACATCATGGAGGAAGAGGCGGACTTCCTCTCCCGCCTGCGAGAGAGGGTGTCCCTCAGGCTTGAGATCCAGGACGATCCCCTTCTCCGGGAAGATGAGTTCCGGCTCCTTTCCGGCCCGGCCGAAACGGATGTGACCGAGCGGTATGTCACCCGGCAGAAGGTACGTACCCTGCGGTGACGGTTGCGCAATCGAGGGCACCGGGAGACCCATTGGTACCGAAAGGGTTGACCCGGTGAGGGAACGACATAATCTTTGCTGGCTACCGGGTCGCCCGTCGGCCCTGCCAGTCGCACGAGACATGAACCGGAACGAGGTTCCGATGTACGCGGTTTTCAGATCAGGTGGAAAGCAGTTCCGGGCCGAGCCCGGACGCATCGTCCGAGTCCCGTCCCTCGACGCGGAAGCCGGAGACACCGTCACCTTCGACGACGTTCTCCTTGCCTCCGACGGCGACGCTGTGGCGGTGGGTAAGCCGCAGGTTGAAGGGGCGGAGGTCAAGGGCGAGGTTGTGTCCCACGGTCGGGACAAGAAGATCATCGTCTTCAAGCGGAAGCGCCGGAAGGGGTACCGCAAGAAGCAGGGTCACCGGCAGGGATTCACGGAGGTCCGGATCGGGGAGATCAATCTCGGGAGGTTTCCGGGATTCGGTTGAAGTGAGGGCGGTTCCGGGCGACATCGACAGCACAAGCAGCATACGAGAAATAGGAGGAACCCATGGCACATAAGAAAGGCGTAGGATCCAGCCGAAACGGTCGGGACAGCAACCCGAAGCGTCTGGGCGTCAAGCGGTACGGCGGCCAGGAGGTAAAGGCCGGGGGTATTCTCGTGCGCCAGCGCGGCACCCGGTTCCACCCTGGACTGAATGTCCGGCGCGGGAACGACGACACGCTCTTCGCCACCGCCGACGGCGTGGTGAAGTTCGAGCGGATTCGTCGGCGTCCCTCCGTGTCGGTGTATCCCGCGGGCTGACCAGCACCGCATCGCAGGTTCCGATCCCCGGCGTCCTCTGTGGCGCCGGGGATCCTTTTTCTGTCCCCCTCGTACAATGACGCTTGGCCCTTTCCGGCGCACTCCAGGTGGTGTGCCCGAGCCGGCCATTGCTATTGTCTCTGAAGGAGGTCAGCCGTGAGCACACGGCGAACAATCCCCATCCGCCGGCTGGTTCTGGTGGTCCTTCCCCTGACGGTGGGGTCCGCTGTAACGGTTGCGGCCATGGTGGACCCGTATTCCGCCGAGGAGGAGGCTCTGCCCTTCCCGGTGGCGGATGCGACGGAAGCCCTCATGGACAGCCGACTGCCCATGGAGGTGAACGACAGGGTGGAGCGGTGGGTCCGGCGCTTCCTTGGCCCGGACCGTGTCACTTTCGAGGAGTATCTGGTCCGGGAGGGCCTTTACGGTGGCATGATCAGGGATCGACTGAGGCAGCGAGGAATGCCGGAGCAGCTCCTCTACCTGGCCATGATCGAATCGGGGTTCTCGCCCACTGCCACGTCCCCTGTGGCCGCCTCCGGCGTCTGGCAGTTCATGGGGCCCACGGCCCGCGCCTACGGACTCACGGTGGACTCGTGGGTCGACGAGCGTCGTGACCCCATTCGGGCCACCGATGCCGCGCTGGATTATCTGGAGGAACTCCACGCCGAGTTTGGCTCCTGGTACCTGGCGGCCGCCGGCTACAATGCCGGCGCCGGGCGGGTTCATCAGGCGCTCCGGCGGTCAGGGGTAGTCGCCGGCGGGGACGAAGAGCTCTATTGGAAGATCATCGAGCACCTGCCGAGGGAGACCAGGAGTTACGTTCCGAAGCTTCTGGCCGCAGCGCTCCTGGCTGAAGAGCCGGAGCACTTCGGGTTTGAGGTGGAACGCTCCCTCCCGTACCTCTTCGATCAGGTCCTGGTCCCGCCCGCTACCCCCCTTCGCCGATTGGCGGGGATCCTGGAGATCTCGCCGGCGCTGATGTCGGAGCTGAATCCGCACCTGATTCGGGGAAGTACTCCTCCGGATCGTTCGATCCTGGTCCGGGTGCCCATGGGTACGTCCCAGAAGGTGGTGGCAGCGCTGTCGACCGGTCCCTCCCGCTGATTCCGACGGCGGGCACATGGCTGACCTGAGCTCGGGCGTCGGCGTCCCAGCGTCAGGGCCACCCAAGGGGACGGTTCTCCTGTTCTGCCCTGGCAGCGGCGATGATTCGCCAGATCACGTCCCGGACCAGTTCCTCATCAACCCCCAGTTCCCGGGCCTTTCCGGCAACCTTCCGTACTACGGCCGCTTCCCGCCCGGGGTCCAGAACGGGAAGGCCCATGCTGGCCTTCCGGCGCCCCACCTCCACCACCAGTCTCCTGCGCTCGTCCAGCAGGCGGATGAGTTGCTCATCCACCTGGGAAATCCGCTCTCGAAGACCATCCAGCTCTTCGTCGGGTTGATCAGGCCCCTGCCCATCCAGCATGGCATCATCCGTCACCGGGATGCCTCCTCCGGATCCGGCTCCCGGTGGGCGAACTTCACCAGGGTCTTGAGGGGAACGTAGTCCAGGGTGGCCTCATGGGTGGCGGTGGGGACGATGGGCGGTGCTTTGCCGGCCTCCCACGCCTCCTTCCACCGGGCGGCGCACACGCACCAGCGGTCTCCCGGACGCAGACCCGGGAAGCGGTACTCCGGTCGTGGGGTGCTCAGGTCGTTCCCACGTTCCCGACTGAAGGCCAAGAACTCCTCCGTGGCGATGACGCAGACCGTGTGGACGCCCAGGTCCTCCGGGCCGGTGTTGCAGCACCCATCCCGGTAGAAGCCGGTGAGCGGGTCGTTGCTGCAGGGGTCCAAAGGGGTGCCGAAGATGTTGTTGGCCATGGATCCGGATGGCTGGAGACGGAAGAAGGAGGGGGATGCGCGGCTCGGCCGTGGGACGAAGCCGGCCAGCGAGTCAGCGGAGCCGGTGGGCGAGTCCGGTCCGGCACAGGTGCGCAGGACCGCTGCCTCCCCTTCACATTGTCCAACGAAAGAGCCGGTGTCCAGGGTTGGCGCACTAGCGGCCACCGTCCTCTCAGCGGCCCTCCAGGGCCTGGCGCAGGGCCCGCATTTCCTGGCGGAGAAGGTCGATCTCGTGGCGGATCCTTCCTTCCTCCGCGCTCAGCGCATCGTCCAGGATTTCCTTCCCTTCCTCCATGCCGGAGTCGTGGAGGGTCTGCATAGTGTCCACGATGATCCCGATGAAGAGATTCAGCATGGTGAAGGTGGCGATCAGGATGAAAGGGACGAAGAAGACCCACGCGTAGGGGTACACATCCATGACCGGTCGGACGATCCCCATGGACCAGCTCTCCAGCGTCATGATCTGGAATAGGGAGTAGAGGGAGGCCGGAATGGTGCCGAACCACTCCTCGAAGGATGACCCGAAGAGGCTCGTGGCGATGACGGCGAAGACGTAGAAGAGGATCCCCATGAGAGCGAAGATGGAGCTGATCCCGGGGATGGCCTTCAGAAGCGCGTCCACCACGAAGCGGAGCTGGGGGACCATGGAGAGGAGTCGCAGGACCCGCAGAACCCGGAGTGCTCGGAGAACCGCCAACGGCCCCGCCGCCGGTACCAGGGCGATCCCTACCACCACGAAATCGAAGACGTCCCATCCGTTACGGAAGAAGCGCCACCCCCGCGCGAAGATCTTGAGGGCGATTTCAACCACGAAGACAGCCAGGATCGCTTTGTCGGCGGGCAGCAGGATGTGTGACCAGCGGTCCATGACGGTCTCGGAGGTTTCGAGACCCAGGATTACGGCATTGATGACGATGAGGGTCACCACGGTGGCCTGCACCGGGGTGGACTCGACCCAGGTGTCGATGCGGGAACGGAGGCTCACGGGATTCGGAATCGGGGGATGGTGGGGGTGAACGCAGCAGGGATCCGCTGAGGGATGCGGACCGGTCCGGCAAGTGATTCTGGCCGCCTGGAAAGACGGAAAGATGGGGTGGCAGGGGATCAGGGGGTAGACGCTCGTGGGGCACGTCTTCCGGACCCTGGCCCACAGGCTGAGAGTACCATAGGTTGCCCAAGGTTGGTCCACCATGCTGCGCCGTGCGAAGGTCAATCCTGCGACGTCAGTATCCAGCGCCGTCCCCAGCCACCCCATCGCCTCCTTGATTCGGTTCCGCGCCTTCGCTCTTCCCCACCGCCGACGGCGGAGCCGGTGGACCTCGGTCCTGGCCGTATGTTTGACTCTCGTACTCTGCGGGTGCGGCGACCTCCTGGCTCCTGAGCCGGTGGAGGTGGAGGCCAAGGAGAGCTTCCCCACCCTCCGCTACCAGGCCGATCTGCCGACCCTGCCCCGGATCCTGCGCTGGTCTGCCCGGGGCCGCGAGTTTACCCGACTCATCGAGAGTTGGGAGGCCTCCTGGGCGCTCCCCCGTGAGGAAGGGGAGCCACTTCGAGCCGAGGTGCGTCGGGCTGCGGCGCCCCTCCTGGCCCCACGCCTCCACGAACGGGACCTGGCGGCGGCGATCCGGGAGTTGGACCGGACCTTCCGCCGCATCGACGAGCTTCTGGAGGGGGATTTTCCGCTGCACCTGGCACCGACGCTGGAGGCGGCTCGGGCCCATCAGAGGGAGGCGGAGGCGTCCCTTGCCATGGACGACCAGGAAGGAGCGGTCCTCCACCTCCTGGGGGCGGCGGATCACCTGCGAGCCACCACGCCCGAGACCCTGGCCCGGGAGCTACTGGTGGAGGCGGAGGAAACCTTTCGAAGGGTTTCGGGGGTTCATTCGTATCCTGGTGAAGAGGCGGCCCGAGCCGAACGGCTCCTTGTGGGTGCCCGATCGGCGCTCCGAAACGGAGACGCGGTGCTGGCTCTCCAGCGGGCCTGGTACTCCATCCGGCTCCTGGACGAGCTCGGGTCGCCCTGACACCCGAACCCTGAGTTGGCGTCTTCCGACGTCGAGGGGAAATCGAGCCACGGAGGGATCATGCTCAATCTTTCGTTCCGACGCGAAACGCTCCGCCGTGCGTTGCCTGCGGCTCTGGTGGCCGCACCCCTGGCGGCGCTTTCCACCGTGCTGATGGGAGCGGTATGGGGTCCGGAACGTCCGGCTGTGCCCGGCAATGCAGGCTTCGCTCCCGTCGTGGCCTTGGACTCCCAGGATGTTCCGGAGGAGCGCACCGAGGATACTCCGGCTCAGGCCTTGGGTGAGGGGCCCGTCTTCCGGGTTCCGGTGCAGGGCGTGATCGAACTGGGCCTTGCCCCCTTCCTTGAGCGGAGTCTGCAGGAGGCGGCGGCCGCCGACGCAGCGGCGGTGATCCTGGATGTGGATACGCCGGGCGGACGGGTCGACGCTGCCGAGCGCATCGCCGCCGCCATCGCCGATTCGGAGGTTCCGGTCTACGCCTATGTGAACCGCGCCGCCATCTCCGCCGGCGCTCTCATCTCGCTGGCTACCGACGGGATTTTCATGCGTCCCGGCTCCCGGATCGGGGGGGCTACCCCCGTGGATGGTACCGGGGAGACGGCGCCTGAAAAGATTGTGTCCGTCATGCGGAGCACCATGCGGTCTCTGGCAGAGGCGCGGGGACTGGACCCGGCTGTGGCCGAGGCCATGGTGGACCCGGAGATCGAGATCGAGGGCGTGGTGGCGGCCGGTCGACTCCTTACCCTCACCTACTCTGAGGCGGTGGAACTGGGGTACGCCACCGAGGTGGCAGATTGGGACGCCCTCATGGAGGCGCTGGGGACCACCGGACGGGAGGTGGTGGACCAGACCGCCAACTGGGCGGAGCGCACGGTACGCTTCCTCACCCACCCGGTGGTGGCGCCCTTCCTTCTCTCTCTGGGCTTCCTGGGGCTCCTGGTGGAAATCAAGTCCCCGGGGATTGGGTTGGCGGGGGGAGCCGGGGTGCTAGCCCTGGCCCTCTTCTTCGGCTCGCACCTCATCATCGGGCTGGCGGGGCTCGAGGGGCTCATCGTCTTCGGTGTGGGGGTGGTGCTGGTGCTGGTGGAGGCGCTGGTCCTTCCGGGTCTCGGAGTCTTCGGGATCCTCGGCGCTCTGGCCATCCTGGCGGGGATCTACATGTCTCTCATCGGCGACATCCCCACCGTCAACGACTACAGCCGTGCCGCCATGACCCTGGCCATGACCCTGACCCTGGTGATGGCCAGCTCGTGGTTCCTCATCCGCCGCATGCCGGCTAACCGGCGGCTTACCCGCCTGGGAATCTTCCTGGGCGAAGACACCCACCGGGAGACGGGGTATACTTCCTCCGTTCGCCGGGATGAACTCCGGGGCAAGCGCGGGGTGGCGGTGACGGACCTCCGCCCGGCAGGCACGGGCCTCTTCGGCGACGAGCGCCTGGATGTGGTTTCGGAGCAGGCATGGATCGAGTCGGGCACCCCCATCGAGATCGTCGCCTCAGAGGGGTACCGGCACGTGGTCCGGGTGGCGCCGGACCGGGAAATCACTCCAGGGCACCCTGGGCCCGAGGCCGGGTAAAGCACCCGGCTCACGCCATCTCGGCCAGGCCCTGGACGGGCACCCAAGAGGTGAACGGCCGGGCCTTTTCGAATCGCACATCGAATGTACTGGATCGGGCCAAAACCCGGTCCGGTCCTCTCCACGACCCGAACTCCACTTCTCAAGGAGTACACGACGGATGGCTGACGATTTCCTGTCCGGAACCGCCTTTTTGGCGCTGGCCGGACTTCTGGTCCTCCTCATCATCATCCTGTGGATCATCCCGGTCCGACTCTGGATCGAGGCCATCTCCGCCGGAGCACGGGTGGGGATCGGCTACCTGGTGGGGATGCGCCTCCGGAAGGTGAACCCTCCCGCCGTGGTCCGGCCCCTCATCTGGGCCACCAAGGGCGGATTGGACATCAAGGTGGGTGACCTGGAGGCCCACTACCTGGCGGGAGGGCAGGTGGACCGGGTAGTCCGGGCCCTGATCTCGGCGGACAAGGCAAACATCGATCTCTCGTTCCAGCAGGCTGCCGCCATCGACCTGGCGGGACGGAACGTCTTCGAGGCGGTGCAGGTCTCGGTGAACCCCAAGGTCATCGCCACCCCTCGGGTGGCTGCCATGGCCCGGGACGGGATCCAGCTCATCGCCATCGCCAGGGTCACGGTCCGGGCCAACATCAACCGGCTGGTGGGTGGTGCCGGAGAAGAGACCATCCTGGCCCGGGTCGGTGAGGGGATCGTGTCGTCCATCGGTTCCTCCGATTCCCACAAGGCGGTACTGGAGAACCCAGACTCCATCTCCAAGACGGTGCTCTCCCGGGGACTCGACTCCGGGACTGCCTTCGAGATCCTCTCCATCGACATCGCCGATGTGGACGTGGGCAAGAACATCGGCGCCGAACTCCAGACCGATCAGGCCGAGGCCGACAAGCGGGTGGCCCAGGCCCGTGCCGAGGAGCGGCGCGCCATGGCCGTGGCGCTGGAGCAGGAGAACCGGGCCAAGGTGCAGGAGATGCGCGCCCGCCTGGTGGAGGCGGAGGCCGAGGTGCCCCGGGCCATCGCCGGCGCTTTCCAGTCCGGCAACCTGGGGATCATGGACTACATGAAGTATCGGAACATCCAGTCCGACACCACCATGCGCGAGGCCATCGCCGGTTCCGACGATCAGCAGTCGTCCCAGCAGGGCGGCGGCCAGCGTCCCCGCTCCTAAGGAGGACTGACCCGTGGAAGAAGGCTTCGTCACCATCCTCTTCATCCTCCTGTTCATGGCGGCGTCAGTCATCGATGCCGTGGGACGGAAGAAGAAGCGCCAGCGTCGGATGGAAGAGATGGAGGCGGAGGACTCCGGGGAGCAGTGGTCCCCGGATGCCACTGGCCGTGATGATTCGCCGGTAGCGGTGGAGGAAGATCCCGACCGCTACCGGCGGATCCCTGGGGCCGGCGAGCCCGATGAGGATCGTTACCGTCGGGCTCCCAGCAGGCAGAGAGAGCCGTCACCGGCACCCTCCGCCGGCGCGCCGTCCAGTCAGAGGGACGAGGAGAGCGCCGAAAGCATGGTGCCTGAAGACCTCTGGGCCATCCTCACCGGTCGGGCTCCTGAGCGACCATCTCCGGAGCCCGACCCGGGCCCCGGGATTCCGGCACCCACCCCTGGTGACCGGATGTCCCGGTCGACGCGGGAAGGGTCAAAGCCGGTAGAGGCGACTGAGGTTGAGACCCGTCGTTCGTCCCGCTGGATGGAGGGGATGGACGACCGGGGTGTCTCGGACCGCTGGAGTGAGAGGGTGGAAGCAGTGGAGGTGGGGGAGGCTGAGGTCTACCGCCAGCTCGAGGAGCCCTGGGGGAAGCTGGAAGACATCTCCAAGGGAGATCTCACGGAGGTCTCCTCACCCCTTTCCACCGACGAGAAGGACCACGTCCGGGCCCGGGTCCGTGGCGGTGCGGGGACCCCCTATACGCGGCTCCTGGAGACGGGCAGTATGAACGATCTCCGGAAGGCGGTGGTGCTCAAGGAAGTGCTGGACCGACCTATGGCCCTTCGGGACGAGATCGGGCCGCTCCGGTAATCCCCGACAGGCTCAGAAAGGGTGCCCTATGGTCATGTAGAGCCCGGCGCCCCGGCGACCCCGTGCCCAGTCGATCCGGATGGGTGAGCCGGCGCCCAGGAGGAATCGGAGTCCGGCCCCCGCCGAGAGCTCGGCATCCGCAAGGTCCAGCCGACCCAACTCCGGCGCCACCTGACCCGCGTCGGCGAAGAGAGCGCCGTGGAGGCGTCCCATCAGCGGGGTGCGCCACTCGAGCTGGGCCACCGCCAGCGCCCGATCCCGGAGCTGACCCCCGGCGTATCCCCTGAGCTGTTCCCGCCCCCCCAGGGCCGGAAGGAGGAGTGGGGGTACCTCTCCAGTGGCGCGACCCAGGGCCCCCCGAAAGGCCAGAGTCCCGCCCCTCTCCATGGGCTGGAAGCGGCGTACCTCAGCGGTAAGCATGCTGTAGCTCGTAGTGCTGCCCAGGAATGACGGGCGGGCCAGGGCCGATACCTCCACATACTGCCCGGAGACAGGGTTCAGGATGTGGTTTCGGGAATCCTGGGTCGCCAGAAGCCCCAGGCCCACCCATCGGCCGGACCGGACGTCGGGTTGGATCCCCGCCAAAAGCCCTTCCTCCAAAAACCCACCCTCGTCCCACTGGGTGAGCCGGTCCCATCGCGCCAAGCCCTGCGCGCCCACTCGGAGACCAGGCAGCAACTCCCATTGGCTCCGGGCTCGGGCGGCCAGGGTCCGGGTGGTGAAGCCCTCGTCCAGACTCCGCACCCCCGGTCCCACTCCAAAGAACCGGTCCGGGTACTCCTGTACCTGGAGTGTCGCATCCACTCTCCGGCCGCCTTGGAGGTGAAGGCTGGGGAAGAGATCCAGGACGTACTGGCGGCGGGCGGTGGCGCTGAGGGCGACTTCGAGGCTCGAGGAAGGGAGGTCTGGTCCCAGGCGTCGGTGGACACTCCCGTAGACACCTCCGCCGAAACGGGTTTCGGGGGAGTAGAAGGCGAAGGGAAGGGCGGCCCAACTGGACCGGGGTCGGTCGGCCTCGGAACTGCCGGTGACAGGGGCGTCCGGCCCCAGGAGAGCCCGGACAACCTCCTGAGTGAACCGCTCCGGGTTTGCCAGGAAGGGAGTGTGTCCTACGCCCTCGAAGACCACAATGCTTGCCATCTCCGCGTCCACCAGGCCGTTTCGGTACTCCTCCACCAGAGAGAGGGGGGTGTTCATGTCCCGGCCCCCCATGAAGAAGTGGCTGGGCACCCTAAGGTGGGGGATCTGGGTGAAGGCATCGAACCCGCGATAGGCCGGCTCGTCCCACATGGGGCCGCTCCCCCGGCGGGCCCCCCGGAGCCAGCGGGCCAGGTCCCGAGCCGAGTACTCGGGGGCGGTCATGGCCACCCAGGCCAGGGTGCCGAAGCCTACGTCCACATTGGCCCCGTACCGGTCCAGTAACCTTACAAAGCGGACGAAGTCGGCGTGGACCGGGTAGGGAGGGGGACCGAGGTCGGCGAGGGCCTGAAGGGTTGCCTCGTCGCCGGCCTGTTCCGCCTGCTCCACCAGCCATCCGTGGGCCACTCCCAGTGCCCGCTCCTGATCCACCGATTGGGCCACACCGATGTAGCCGGCGTAGTCCTCGGGGTGGCGTTCCACCAGACGGAGTCCGAGTTGGCTTCCCCACGAGTGACCCATGAGGAAGATCCTGGGCTGCTCGAACCGCCCCTGGAGATGGCGGGTTAGCTCGTGGGCGTCGTCCATGAACCGCTGGAAGGTCATGGTCCCGGGATCGAAGCTCCGGGGGTTGGACTTGCCGGCGCCCCGCTGGTCCCAGCTCACCACCACGAAGTGCTCTTCCAGCGCCCGGTTGAAGTGGCGTGTCACAGGCATGTCCGCTGCACCCGGCCCACCGTGGAGACGAAGGAGGACCGGGGCATTCGCCCGCTTCCCACGGATGAGGATCCACTGCTCGAGCCCACCCAGCTCCACGGTCTCCATGACCGCGATCCCCGCCGGATCCGGACGTCCGTCCGGGAGGGTGATGGGCGGGGTGTGGGCCCGGCAGGCCGCCAGGGTGAGGAGTAGCGCGGGAGCCACCAGAGGCACCAGGCGGACGCGTTTCCCGATGGACGTCAGGACCAGGGATGAAGCGGACACGGGAGGCTCTCCCGGAGGAGGGGGGTTATCTTCCTGGGGGCGGGGATATCGATCCTGACCCCAAGATACCTCGGTCTCCATCCAGGAATCCACAGATCCGCACCGTCACCATGCGCCGAGCCTTCCAGTCCCTGCTACCCCTCCTCGTGTTTTTGACCCTTCCGGCGTGCGGAGGGGCAGACGCAGAGCTCGACCGGATCTGGATGGAGCTCATCAGTGTGGGCGAAGGCGTCGCCGAGGTGACCTTCGAGCCTGCCATGGTGGAGGATCTCCCGGAGCCCGCCCGCCGCTTCTTCCTCCATGCCATCGCCCCGGGTACCCCGTTGGCAGGGGCGGTGGAGCTGGACATGACGGGCTCCATCGCCCTGGTTCCGGACGAAGAGCCCCTCAGCCTGGAGGCGCGGCAGGTCCTCGCTCCTCCCCACGGCTTCATCTGGCTGGCGGTGGCGGGGGGAGGGCTGGCCCGGATCCGAGGATATGACCGTTACAGCGACGGACGGGGCGAGATGCGGTGGCAGCTCTTCGGCTTCGTTCCGGTGGTGCAGGCGGAAGGGGAGGGGGTCACCCGATCGGCGGCGGGCAGACTGGGGATGGAGGCGGTGCTGGTGCCCGCCACCCTGATCCCAGGATCGCCCTTCGCTCCTGAAGGGCTCCGCTGGGAGGAGGTGGATGAGCACCGGGCCCGCTTCCACTTCCCGGTGGGGACGGAGGTGGTGGAGGCGACGCTGGAGGTCGACGCCGAAGGGCGTCCCCTGCGGATCGAAGCGCTCCGCTGGGCGGATGACGCCGAGGAGGGCAGGGAGCCCGGGTACGAACGCTTCGTGGTGGAGATGGCCGGAGAGCTTTCTGCGGATGGCTACACCCTCCCGGCCCTCATGGAGGCGGGGTGGCGTCTGGGAGCTCCCGACGAGTTCCGCTTCTTTGGGGCAGAGCTGGAGCGGGCCTCCTTCCATTGAGGAGCATTTCCAAGGAAAACGGGCCGCCTCCCACTCAGTGGAAGGCGGCCCGAACCGCTGGGTGAGGCGCGACTTCCGCGACCCTACATCTCGCCCTTCCCCATCTTCCGCAGCACGGTGTGGAGGATTCCGCCGTTGGAGTAATACTCCAGGTCCACATCCGAATCCAGCCGCACTGCGGCCTGGAACTCCAGGACCTCCCCCGACTCCCGGGTGGCCCGCACGGTGACGGTTCCGTTGGGGGCGAGCCCCTCGGCGATCCCCGTGATATCGAAGACCTCCGTACCGTCGAGCCCCAGGGCCGCGGCGCTCTGTCCCTCCATGAACTGGAGCGGGAGGACTCCCATCCCCACCAGATTGGACCGGTGGATCCGTTCGTACGAGGTGGCGATCACCGCCTTCACGCCGAGAAGCGAGGTGCCCTTGGCTGCCCAGTCCCGGGATGAACCGGTTCCGTACTCCGAGCCCGCCAGCACCACCAGCGGCGTCCCCGCGGCCTGGTAGGCCATGGAGGCGTCGTAGATGGGCATCACTTCGTCGGTGGGGATGTGCTTCGTGTAACCGCCCTCCTTCCCGTCCAGGAGGAGGTTCCGGATTCGCACATTCCCGAAGGTCCCCCGCATCATCACCTCGTGGTTCCCGCGACGGGAGCCGAAGGTGTTGAACTCCCAAGGCTTCACGCCGTGCTCCTGCAGGTATCGCCCGGCCGGCTCATCCTTGGGGATTGCCCCTGCAGGGGAGATGTGATCCGTGGTGACGGTTTCGCCCAGGAGCGCCAGAACCCTGGCTCCATGGATGTCGGACAGCTCCGGAAGCTCCAGATCCATCCCCTGGAAGAAGGGGGGATTGCGCACGTAGGTGGAATCCTCATCCCACTCGAAGAGGGAGAGGTCACCTTCGGGGAGGGGGAGTGCCTTCCAGAGCTCATCGCCCTCAAAGACCTCGGCGTAGCGCTCCCGGTACATCTCGGGCTTCAGGGAGGTCCGGATGGTGTCGCGGATCTCCTTCTGGGTGGGCCAGATGTCCCGGAGGAAGACCGGCTCCCCATCGGACCCGATCCCCAGCGGCTCGCTATGGAGGTCCACATCGATGCGGCCCACCAGGGCGAAGGCCACCACCAGCATGGGTGAGGCCAGATAGTTGGCCCGGACCAGGGGGTGGATCCGTGCCTCGAAGTTCCGGTTTCCGGAGAGGATGGACGACACCACCAGCCCCTTCTCCTTCACCGCCTCGGCGATGGGCTCCGGGAGGGGCCCGGAGTTCCCGATGCAGGTGGTGCACCCGTAGCCGACCACGTCGAAGCGGAGCTTTTCCAGGGAGGGGAGGACCCCGGAGGTCTCCAGATAGTCCGTCACCACCTTGGAGCCTGGGGCCATGGAGGTCTTCACCCAGGGCTTCACCTGGAGGCCCCGCTCCACTGCCTTCCGGGCCAGGAGCCCCGCCCCCACCATCACGGAGGGGTTCGAGGTGTTGGTGCACGAGGTGATGGCAGCGATAACGATGCTCCCATCAGTGATGGACATGGTCTGCCCGTCCATCTCGATGCGTGCATGGCGAGGCCCGTCCGGGGCCGGTTCGGTGAGCAACGCCGAGTGCACGGAGCCTCCCGTGGCCGCCGCCGGCTCCGGCGCCGTGTCGCCCTCTGCCGTCACCATGGGGCTGCCGCCACCCTCACCGGACCAGGAGTCCCCGGTGCGTCCAGGTTCATCGCCCTCGCCATTGGAGAGGCTGAACCCCTGGGGGAGGAGGCCCGGCAGGTCGCGGCCAAAAGAGGGCTTCAGGTCCACCAGGGTGATTCGGTCCTGGGGCCGACGGGGCCCAGCCACCGAGGGCTCGATGGTCCCCAGGTCCAGCTCGAGGGCCACCGTATACTCGGGGTCCGGGGTGTCGTCGGTGCGGAAGAGGCCCAGGGCCCGGGATACTTCCTCCACCCGCCGGACCACCTCCGGTGGGCGTCCGGTACCTTCCAGGTAACGGAGCGCTTCGGCGTCCACCGGGAAGAAGCCGATGGTGGCACCGTACTCCGGCGACATGTTGGCGATGGTGGCCCGGTCCGGGAGGGGGAGCGATGACAGGCCGGTTCCATAGAACTCCACGAAGCGCCCCACCACCCCGTGGGACCGGAGCATCTCGGTGACCCGGAGAACCAGGTCGGTGGCAGTGGCGCCCTCGGGCAGGGCACCGGAGATCTTTACCCCCACCACCTCCGGGAGGAGCATGTAGTAGGGCTGGCCCAGGAGGACTGCTTCGGCCTCAATCCCCCCCACACCCCACCCCACCACACCCAGGCCATTGATCATGGTGGTGTGGGAATCGGTACCGACCAGGGTGTCGGGATAGGCCAGGTCCAGGCCCCCTTCCGAGCGCCGATGCACCACCTGCGCCAGATACTCCAGGTTCACCTGATGGACGATACCGGTCCCAGGCGGGACCACCCGAAAGTCCTCGAAGGCGTGCTGTGCCCACCGCAGGAGCTGGTAGCGCTCCCGGTTCCGCTCCATCTCCCGCTCCACATTGAGACGGTAGGCGTCGGCGGAGCCGAAGTAGTCCACCTGCACCGAGTGGTCCACCACCATGTCGGCCGGGACCTTGGGGTTGATCCGAGCCGGGTCACCACCCATCCCGTGGAGGCTGGCGCGCATGGCGGCCAGGTCCACCACGGCGGGGACGCCGGTGAAGTCCTGCAGGACCACTCGGCTCGGGAGGAAGGGGATGTTGGCGCCGGAGTTCGTGGGGCTCCACGCCGCCACCTGCTGCACGTCCTCGGCCGTCACATACCCCTCGCCGGCGTTTCTCAGGACGTTCTCCAGTAGGATCCGGATGGAGAAGGGAAGGCGGTCGATGGAGGCGATCCCCTCTTCCTCCAGGCGGGAGAGCCGGTACACGGAGGTACGGCCCTCGGGGAGGTCCAGGGAGATGAGAGCGCCGAACGGGTCTTTTCTGGTATGGGCCACGGGCATTCCCCTTCGTCGATACGGTGGGTCCAGGCGTTGGATTCAGTCGAACTCGGTGCTGGGAAGGCGGTGACGCCCCGGTGCGGGAGGCTCCCTCTTCCGGAGGTCAAAGAATCCCTTAAGGGGGTGCCAAACGCCCTTAACCCTGCAGCGTGTAAAGGTAAGGAATCGAGGGGGCGGTGGATACCCTGGGGTCTGGCGGGCGGGTGGTTCAGCCGGAGGTAGAGGTGGGGTGTGGGACTGCTTCGGCGGGATCCCCCGCTGGCTGCCGGGGTTCCACATGGCCGGAGAACTCCATGCCCTGCGCCACCGTCCATATGGCCGTAGCCGGCCGCGTTCTGGGGATGTGGCGGGACACCCCCGCCCGGGCCCCGGTGAACCTCTCCCGCCCCGGGGTGGAGGAGGCCTTCGTCCATGGTGCCATGGCGCCGGACATGGGATTCATCCCCGGAACCCACCGGCTGGTCTCTGAACTGGCCCACTACGTCCGCCCGGGTGACCTTGCCCGGGCCCTGCTCCGGACGGCAGGGAGCGCCCAGGAAGAGGCCTTCGCCTGGGGCTGGGCTTCCCATCTGGCGGCGGATGTGGAGATCCATCCCCTGGTGGGCCGCGCCGTGGGGGAGCGGCTCTTCGGCGACCGGTCCCGGCGGGTGGACGCCATGGAAGATGTGGGGACCCACGTGAGTCTCGAGGTAGGGCTCGATATGGCCATCCTGCGCAGGGAAGGTCGGCTGCCGCGTCCCCCTGGACGCCCTCACTTCCCGGTGGCCGGGAGGGTGCGGCATCTGGCCCGGGCGCTGGCCGAGACCTACGACCTGGAGTGGGATCCCTCCTCCCTGACCCAGCACCACGTTCGGGCTACGCGGCTCACCCACTTCTGGCCCCGCACCCTATCCCTCCTGCCCCTGCAGCCGGCGATGCCGCCGGGGGCTCCGCCTCCCCGCTCCCTCCTGGGGCGTCTCACCCGGACCGCCGGGCGGAAGGATGCACTGGGGGGATTTCTTCGCCCCGAAGCACCCAGGCCGTGGTTCGTGGCGGCGGTCCAGGAGGGGATCGAGGCCGTCGCCGAGGGTTTCCCGTTTCTGGTAGGGTCAGGCCTCGATACCATCTCCAATCCAAACCTGGAGACGGGCCAGGAGTCCCGGGAGGGGATCGGCCACCCGGCCACCGATCTGGCGGCTCGGCATCTGCGGGAAGCTCAGCGCAAGGGCTTGCCTATCCGGGGGTGAGGGGGATGGCACCCCGTGGGGTCGTCGGTAGGGTCTCTCTGCGGTGCCATCGGTTCACTTCCTCCTGAGCGTCCTTGTCGGGGCGGTGTCTCTCTGAATCCCCCATTGACCGGGGAGGGACAAAAGATGATAGTAGAAACTCATCATCGAAAACTTGCGTCTCTCCGGGCGATCCACCCCGGAACGCACCCCGATTTCCTCTCTTCTTCGCCCTGTGGCTTTACCTGCCCTCTGCACGTTTATCCCGCACCCCCTGGGGACCATCAGGCGCCTTGCCTGGCGGTCTGCCATGTCAATGCGCTTTCCTCGAGCCCGGGCCAGTGGCTCGGTGATCCTGACCGTGATCGCGACGTCCCTGGCGGCACCTCTCCAGGCGTCTCCAGCTGCTCTGGCAGCCCAGCCTTCTTCCGGCCTAGAGCCCGTCTGCGGGGTGGTGCGGGATGGCGATACAAATGAGTCACTCGCAGGCGTGTTCCTCCGCTGGGACGACGAAGAGGGGGGGGTACTCTCGGATCGCGCGGGGCGCTTCTGCCTCCCGGGGCGCCAGCCCGGTGAGCACCGGCTGCGGGTGGAGACCATGGGGTACGCGCCCCTGGAGCGGACGGTGCAGATCCCCCGGGAGGGATCGGTGCCGGAGGTGGAGCTCCGGTTGGCGCGGCGGGCGCTGGAGCTCCCGGGGATCCAGGTGCTGGCAGAGGAGGGAAGAGGAGGAGGAAGCGCCGGCTCGACCTCCCGCATCGACCGGAGCGCCATCGAGCATCTCCAGGCCTCGAGTCTGGCGGACATCTTCCAACTGCTTCCGGGGCAGATCTCCACGAACCCGTCGCTGGCCGGTGCCCGGCAGCCCCTGCTGCGTCAGCTTCCCACCACAGCTGCGGCTGGTCGGGCGGCAGCCCTGGGGACGGCGCTGGTGGTGGACGGGGCCCCCCTCTCCAACGCCGCCAACCTCCAGACCGACCTCACCATCCTGAACGCCGGCCCGGAAACGCCGCCCCCCTTCTCGTCTACGGCTGGGGGAGCCCCGGACCTCCGGCGTATCTCGCCCGACGAGATCGAATCGCTGGAGGTGATCCGAGGCATCCCCTCGGTGCGCCACGGGGAGGTGACAGCCGGTGCTATCCTTCTTCGCACCCGGATCGGAGCCCGGGAACCGGAGGTGCGCACACGCCTCAACCCCACCCTCTTCGACATCTCCGGTACGGCCGGATGGGGCGACGGAGTGGAGCGGAGCGGGTGGTCGGCGACCGTGGTCTACACGTCGTCCCAGGATGATCCCCGCCAGCCGGTGGAGGGGTTCGACAGGGGCACGTTGAA
This sequence comes from Gemmatimonadota bacterium, assembly GCA_007121775.1. Lineage (GTDB taxonomy): Bacteria > Gemmatimonadota > Gemmatimonadetes > Longimicrobiales > Gaopeijiaceae > PWLA01. Next base: position 3,032 of record SKJY01000225.1, on the reverse strand, counting down.
TCTGGCCTGGCGGAGTCCGGAGCTGGCCGACGGCACCCTTCGGAGCAGCCTCCGCGTGCAGGCCTTTCGGACGCTGGACGAGCGGCGGCGGGATCCCGACGACACCCGGCAGCAACGGGAGCGGCGGGCCCTGGACCGGGGCGTGCGCGGAACGTTTTCCGGTGAGTGGGAGCCCAGGGGCCTCGATGAGCGGGTGCGGTTCACCTGGACCGCCTCCGGCTCCATCGAAGACCAGGAGGGGTTTTTCCAGAGCCTGGTGAACCGGAGCATCTCGCCCGTCGCCACAGCCTTCTCCGACACCACCATGGTGGCGGACTACGGGCCGTCCGAGTACCTGAATCAGACCACCGTTCATGGTCGACCCGTCCATGGCTACGTGCGGGCTGAAGCCGAGGCCCGGGGGAGCGTTGGGGGGTGGCGGCATCGCCTCCGGGGGGGCGTGGAATTCCGCCACGATGAGAACCGGGGTCGGGGGCGCCAGTTCGACCTCGCTACACCACCTCGCCAGAACTACTCGGTGGGCGATCGCCCACGTCCCTACACCGAAGTGCCGGCCCTCCGAATCTTCTCGGCCTACCTGGAAGATCGTCTGAGCGGTTTGGCGCTGGGACGGGAGGTAGAGCTGGAGGCGGGGCTCCGCTTCGACAACGTGAACCCCCGGGGACTCCTCTCCGGGCAGTTCGGCACCGAGCTGCAGCCCCGGGCGAACCTTCAGATCGTACCGGCACCGGAGGCTCTCCCCGCCCTGGCGCTCCGGATGGGCGCGGGCCGCCTCGCCAAGGCTCCACCGCTGGCCTACCTCTTCCCCGGCCCGCGGTACTTCGACCTGGTGAACCTGAACTACTACCACCCCGATCCTGCCCAGCGGCTCCTGATCCTTACCACCCGGGTGATCGACCCGTCGAGTGAGGGTGCCAGGTCGTTCACAACCCGGAAGCTGGAGGGAGGGCTATCCTGGCGGGGGGCCCGGAGCCCGGTAGGGCATCCCCTTCGAGGGGTGGATGCCCACCTCACCGCCTTCCACGAACGGACCCGCGGCGCCTACGGGTGGGATCGGGCCCTGGTTTCCTTCCCGGTGGAGCGCTTCCAGATCGTGGATGCGCCGGCGGGGCAGCCACCGGTGGTGGTTCCGGACCCGGCCCGGGCAGACACCTTCTTCACGGCCTACGATGTGCCCGCTCCCACCTGGGCCTACGATACCCGGGGCCTTGAGCTTACCCTGGATCTCCCGGAGTGGACGGCGGCCCGCACCAGCCTCTCCCTCACCGGAGGCTGGTTCCGGACCCGTGCTCGCAACCAGGCCCCCACGGTGGATACCTGGGCCTTCGTGGGGAGCTCCCGACCTCCGGAGCGGGCCGGGGTCTATCCCTCCACCGGCACTCGGAGAGAGCGAGCCACTACCACCTTCCATCTGATTCACAGGGTTCCGGAGGTGGGGCTCGTGCTCACCGGTTCGATCCAAACCATCTGGTTGGACCGGGATCGAGCTACCGGGCTCACCGCGTACCCCGAGGCCTTCGTGGATCGGGCGGCCAGAGTCACACCGCTCACGCCGGAGGAGGCTCGCTCCGAGGCCTTCCGTGACCTTCGTCGCACCCTCCCGGAGACCGCCGGGGTGGAAGAGCGCCGGCCGCCCCTTCCCATGATGAACCTGAGGCTTTCCAAGGCCCTGCCCGCCGGCCTGGAGTTGTCCTTCTTTCTGAACAACGCGCTCTCTCACCGCCCGCTACACGAACGTCGTCGAGGAACCGGCTTCGAGCGCCGGAACCCCCCTCTCTTCTTTGGGGCCGAGGTGACCGGACGGGTGGGAGGTTGGCGGTGAAGGAGCGCATCCCGGGTCCGGGGGCCGGCCTGGCTCCCATGACGACCTCTCTTCGTTGAAGTGAGCCTGCTTTGCAGGTCAACGCTCTGCCGGACTGCCCCGGCAACTGAACTGAACCCATGAATCCAATGACGAAAACGTTTCGATCTTCCGTTCCCGGCGCCCTGGCCCTGGGCGCCTTCCTGACCCTGGGGCTCGCTGCCTGCGATTCCGATTCCACCTCGGTCCAGACGCTGGATGTGGAGGTGGAGGTTCTCTTCCCGGAGAGCTACGCCCTGGAGGCGGCCCAGGGAGCCCAGGTGACGCTGAGAAGCCTGGAGCGAGGGGATGAGGAGACCGCCACCACCGACGCCACTGGAGTCGCCCGGTTCCTGGACGTGATCCCCGGGGCCTACGACCTCCGCGCCTCCCTGAGCCTGGACGAGGATCGGACCTTCGAACTCACCGGGAACCGGGCCACAGTGGAGCTGAATGCTGCCCAGACCGGGCTGAGTCTCACCTCGGATCCCGCTGGAGCCGTCTTCTCCCTTCAGCTCACCGGCTCGCCGGTGGGAGGGTGGGTGATCAGCGAGATGTACTACACCGGTTCCCAGACCCCTGCAGGGGGCAACTACTTCTTCGATCAGTTCTTCGAGATCTACAACAACTCCACCGACACCCTCTACGCCGGGGGCCTCATGCTGGCGCCCATCTTCGGCGTGTCGGGTCAGATCAACCCGGGAAGCCAGCCCACCCCCTTCCAGGATGATCAGGACCACGTCTACGCCGACGCCATCTGGCAGATTCCCGGTGGGCCCACCGATGTGCCGGTGGCCCCCGGTGAGGGCCTCATCATCGCCCAGCAGGGTCTCGATCACCGGGACGACCCCAACGGAAACCCCAACTCCCCGGTGAACCTGGGCGGTGCCGATTTCGAGATGTATGTGGACGTGCCGGATTCCCGGGACATCGATAACCCCCAGGTCCCCAACATGGAGATCGTCCATCGCCGTTTCGGGTTCTTCGCTTTGGTGCCGGTCTTCGGGCCCTCCATGGTGCTGGTGGAAGGGGACCCGGACACCTTTGAGCGGGTGGCCGTCCCGGATGCTCCGGAGAACTTCCCCCCGGTTGTCCGGATCCCGGTGGCCAATGTGCTGGACGGGGTGGAGGCGCTCCAGAATGCCCAGTCCAGTGGCTTCAAGCGCCTCCCCGTTGCCATCGACGCCGGGTT
>SKJY01000222.1 GCA_007121775.1 Gemmatimonadota bacterium | reverse complement strand
CTGCTCGCCGAGCCCGGGGGGTGGAAGACGCCCTCAGGGGGCTCAAGGAGCGGGAAGGAGCGTTCTGGGCCGGGCTGGGCCTGGACGAGGGCGAGGAGGCGGCCCTCAAGGAGCGACTCTCCCGCCACGGCCAGTGGAACACGCTCAGGACCGAGCTCATGAATACCCGGGCGAGACGGGACGGACTGCACCAGCGAGCAGGGTCGCCCGATCCGGACACCGTCCCGGCCCTCGCCCACATCCGGGACCGACAGGAGGCAGCCCGGCGGGAGGCAGAGCGCGTAGAGGAGCTCATGGAAGAGATCTCATCCATCCGGGCCCAGGTCGGGCACGCCTCTTCCGGCCATACAGTGTCGGAGCGCCTCGCCCATCGAGACACCGCTCTGGAGGCGCTCTCCGATGAGCTGGCTCGCGCCTCTGCGCAGGTGGCAGGAGCCGAACTCCTGGAGTTCATCCGGGCCGAGGAGAGCGAGCGTTCCCGCCCTGCCGTGCTGCGCCGTGCCACCCACCTCCTGGCTCGATTCACCCGGGGGCTGCTGGCCCTGGAGGTGGACGAATCGTCCGGCGAAGCCGAGTTCCGGGTCCGGCGGGGCGATGGACCTCTCCGGTCCCTGGACGAACTCTCGGGAGGAGAGCGGATCCAGACCCTCATGGCGGTGCGCTTGGCCTTTGTGGAGGAGGAGGAGTCCGCCGCCCTCCCCCTCCTCCTGGATGAGGCACTGGCCACGAGCGACGACCACCGCATCACCCGGATCGTGGACACGGTGGTGGAGATCGCCCGCCAGGGGCGGCAGGTCTTCTGCTTCACCGCCCAACCCAGTGAGGTGGCCAAGTGGAAGGTGAGGCTTGAGGACACGGGCGTACCCTTCCGCCACCTGGATCTGGACGAGATCCGTGGGCGGGAGCGGGTCGCCACACTTCCCCCCACGCTCGAGGGACCGCCCACCCGGACCATCCCGGCTCCGTTGGGGGATGACCGGGAGACGTACGGGAGGCGTCTCGCCGAGGCGGGCCTCCTCCCGGGGGTTGATCCGTGGGCTCCTTCCGCTGACGGACTCCATCTCTGGCATCTCATGGACGACGTCTCCACCCTCCACCGCCTCCTCACCGAGGGAGTCCACCACTGGGGCGGGCTGCTCCGGATGGGTGAGGCCGTCCCGGGGTTCTTGGCAGATTGCGGCGTTGGTCCGGAGGTGCTGGAGCTCCTGGGAGCCCGGGCCCGGGCGGTGGAGCGGGCCAGCGAACTCTGGCGCATCGGTCGGGCCCGGTCGGTAAACCGGGAAGTGCTCTCCCGGGCCCAGGGCGTGTCCGATGTGTTCCTGGACAGGGTGGTGGAGCTGGCGGCGGAGTGCGGGGGCGACGGGGCAGAACTCATGGCACGGCTGGACGCAGGTGAGCTGGCCCGTTGGCGGCAGTCCAGCAGCGAGCAGCTAAGGGAGTGGCTCGAGACAGAAGGGTATCTGGATCCAACCCCCCGCCTCACAGCCGAGGAGCTGTACCTCCGACTCCTGGAGGCCGTCCGTCGGGATGTGGAGGATGGGCGACTGGAGACGGGGTTCCTCCGCAGGCTGGTGCACACTCTCATCCCGGATGGGTGATCCGGCCGCGTACCGTGGCGGCTTGCGCCGGCTCCCGAAGCAGCACCTCTTACACAGGGTCTGACCCACCCCTCCCCACGGACCACCAGGGACCCTCAACCAAGGAGTAAGGCCCCATGGGACTCGGCAGATCCCTCCTCCTCGCAGCCGCCGCCAGCGACGGATTGAACCGCTTTGCCACCCGCAGCCCGGTAATTCGGCGGGCCACCCGCGCCTTTATGCCTGGCGAGACGCCGGAGGCGGCGTTGGAAGCCGGGCGCCGCCTGGTGGAGCGGGACGGGCGCGGACTCCTCTTCACCCGCCTCGGTGAGGCGCTGACGAATCTCCATGAAGCCGCACAGGTTCGGGACCACTACCTGGCGCTCCTGAACCAACTGGAGTCAGCCGGACTTCCGGGCGAGATCTCGGTGAAACCCACCCAGCTTGGGCTGGACCAGTCACCTGCTCGCTGCGCCGAACTCGCGGCGGAGCTGGCGGAACGGGCCCAGGCTGCGGGTTCGACGCTCTGGCTGGACATGGAGGATTCCTCGTATGTGGACCGAACCCTCGACCTGTACGAGACGCTGAAGGACCGATATCCGGGCACGGGGCTGGCGCTTCAGGCCTATCTGCGCCGCACTCCTGCCGACCTGGAGCGCCTGGCTCCCCTGGGACCGGTGGTCCGACTGGTGAAGGGAGCCTACGCCGAGCCGTCGGAGGTGGCCTTCCCGAAGAAGTCGGATACCGACCGGGCCTTCCGGGAGGTAGCGCTAAGGCTGCTGGAGTTGGTGGCGGACGGAAGGAAGGGCAGGGCGCCTACGAGCCGGGCTGTTCTGGGCACCCATGACCTCCTCTTGGTGGGAAGGATCCAGGCAGAAGTGCGCGAGCGGGGCCTTCCCACCGACGGATTCGAGGTGCACATGCTCTACGGCATCCGGTCCGAACAGCAGGCGCGCCTCCGGTCGGAGGGCCAGGCTGTGAGTACCCTAATCAGCTACGGTCGGGATTGGTACCGATGGTACGTACGCCGCCTGGCTGAACGTCCCGCCAATGTATGGTTCGTGGTCAAGTCCACCCTGGGGTGAGCCGTCCGCCTTCGGGTATGCACTCCACCGTGGCCGTCACGCATCTCCGCTGCCCGGCTCCCGGGCCACCCGCTCCACTGCCGCCATTACCGGCCCGATTCGGACCCGTTGGGCAAACCAGGTGATTTCGCCGGGGAGGTCCGAGAGCTCCCGTACCAGTATCCCACCCCGTTGGGTGGATCCTCCTCCGCCCAAGCCAGGCTCTGTGCTTCGGCCCGCGGCGAGACCTCGGAAGACCACCAGAACCAGGTTCTCCAGGCCTGCACGCCGGAGCTTCCGGAGCTTGGTCTCCAGGTACTCGGGGGTCCAGAATCCCACCAACTCCACAAGGGCCTCCCGACCATCACTGTGGCGCACCGTGAAGTCGGGGAGGAAGACCTCACCCCCCAGGGCGATGGGCACATCCTCTCGCGTCAGCGTCCATCCGTCCCGCTCAGAGCCGAGTTTCTCGACGAAGGCTAGGGCCAGATCCTCCTCCCAACGCGAATCAAAGCGAGGCCTCCTGAGCCGTGAAGGGCGGAGGGGACCCACAGGCCGAAGGCGATAAGGGACGATCCGGCCCTTGTGCACAACCCGGGCGTCCAGGGTCCACCCACGGGTCCACGCGAGTCCCAGCACCACCCGGGCCAGACGGATCCCGTAGCGTTGGGGTCGAAGAACAAAGGGGGCCGCCGGGCCCGTCACAGTCACCCGATAGCGCCCCTGGCCGGCGGGACGGATCTCGTGCATGAGGCGGGCCAGCTTCACCATGCGGAAGAGGTCACGCCAGCCTTCTCCCGCCTCGATCTCCATCTCCACGGCATCAAGGAGGACACCTCGGGCCAGATCAACGTTGTAGCGATGGAGGAGGGCTGCGGGCGAAAGGCGCGGGGCTCGCACCAGCACCCGGGCCCCCGGGTCGTCGGAGAAGAGGAGGGTGTGGACCCTATCCACCGGAAGACCCAGCGCCGCCGCCGCGGCCTGGTACGGGGCCTCCTCGTCTCCAGGCACCGGAGGCCAGAGTTCACCGCGTCGCCGGTAGAGTTCCCAGCGCACGTCCGGGGCCCGGTCCGCATCAGGCGGGGAGGAAAACCGGCAGAGGGAGAGGAGTGTCCGGGCGATTCCGTCCATTCGGCGCGCATCCCTGACCCGTCGCTGCTGTCGCCGGAGTGCATCTTCCACCGTCCTGCGGGGCGACCCTTCGAGGCGGCGAAGAAGTCGGAGAAGTCGTCGGAGGAAGGGGCGGACCGTGCCGATGCGATCCTGAAGGAAATCCACCTCCAGGACCGCGTCCCCTCCGGAAGCGCTTTGCTGACGCAGGAAGGGTTCCACTTGGGGACGGCGAAGCATCAGATGCCCAGCCCGAGTTGGGGAGAACGAGCGGCGCGAAGGCCCGCCCGTCGCTTCTGGGAGGCGAAGAATTCGAAGGTTTCGGCCGCCACCAACTCATAGAACGAAGCAACCTGATCACCGCTACGCCGGAGGATCCGTCCCAGCCGCTGGGTGTGCTGCCTCCTTCCTCCACGACTGGAGTCGCCCAAGACGATCCCGAGCTTGGCTCCCGGGACGTCCCAACCTTCGTCCAGTACCTGAACTGCGGCCAGAGCACGGATCTGACAGGCACCCATGGCAGCGAGAATGTGGCGTCGTTCCGATGCGGGAGTGTCGGCGGTGACCAGGGGGATGGCGAAGTGTCGGGCCACCGCCTCCGCTGCCTCTCGGCTTCCGCAGAAGAGGATGGCCTGCTCCGCTGGATGCAGTCGCAGGATCCTCCCCGCCTCCAGAAGCTTGCTGCGGCAAGTGTGGACGATCCTCTCCCTTTCCAGGAAGGCCTGGAACGCGCGGCGGGCGGCGGGAGACCGGCGTGTCTCGGCCATGAAGCGGAGCCAGACCTCCTGGGGAGACCCTCCATGGGAATGGGCCTCCAACCACCTCTGATAACGGGCATCGGCCCGGCGGTAGCGCTCTTGCTCGTCTGGCGAAAGGGGGACGAAGCGTCGCTCGGTCACGAATTCGGCCAACTCCCGGTCCGCCATTTCCCCTATGCTGCGACGATACACCGGGGGGCCAACCACCTGCTCTATCCCGGACGCCCGCCCATCAGGATAGGTGGCGGTGAGTCCTAATCGCGCCCCGGCCGGCGCGATCCGCAGTGAGTCGAGCCAGGCCGAGGGGGATCCGTCCCTGCCGTCGGCCAGATGGTGGACCTCATCGAGGACCAAGAGGCCGAACCGGTCTCCCTTCGCTTCCAGAATGGAGAAGGCGGAGTGGTATGTGGTGACAGTGATGGCTCGTGGGTCCTTCTCGTCGCCGTACCAGACCCCCACCTGCCGGTCACCGAAGGCGTCGGCGAGCTGGATGAACCACTGGGCCACCAGGGCACGGGTGGGGGCAACCACCAGCGTCCCTTCCCCCTGCCCGCGAACGGCCAGGAGCGCCACCAGGGTCTTCCCGGACCCTGTGGGTAGAACAACACTTCCCCGCCTCCCGGCTGCCTCCCAGCGCGACACCGCCTCACGCTGATACTCCCTCGGGGTGCGCCGGTCACGAAACTCCGGGTCCAGCACATCGGGGTCCAGCTCACCGGCACCCTCCTCGGGCATACCCATCTCCCGTGCCCAACGCCGGAGTTCAGGGAGTCGGTGGCCCGGCGCCACGAAGGCCTCCAAGCGAGGATCGAAGACCATCCAGGAGGGCGGCTCGATCCTAGGCGGCGCCACGAGTACGGCGAGACCACTCCGGTAGGCCACGTAGCCATGATCGGGGAGGGGCATGGGAGCGCTGGGGTGTCGAAATGGTCCAGAACGAAGAAGGGTGATTCAGCCAGTGCGGAATCTCCCCAAGCTAGGGATAACCAGGCAATAGTGGGAACCCGGGCCGGACCAGATCGGTACTCGACCATGGGTCGCCGACCGGCCGAGGGCGCTCTCGCCCCCAACGTCTGCCCTCCACCGGATCTGAGGGTGCGTCTCTCACCGGATTGGTTTTTCCACGAGCAGGGATGCCGCTTCGACCCCTCTCCCACGCACCCCCTTCCTGTCATGGATCCTGCCACCCGTCTGTCCGCAAACCCCTCGCCCCTCTCTCCATCCGTGGAGGCATTCCTCCGTCGACCCGAGGAGGAGTGGAGTCTCAGGCGACTCTGGCGGGCCCTTCCGCCGGAGTGGAAGCTCAGGGGGATGGAAGCGGCCTTGACGGCGGGCCGGGAGGGAAGCCCCGAACTGCGCCGAGCCCTGGTGGATGAGCTTGCCCGGGTGGGAGGTTTCCGCCCCCAGAGCCTGAGCGCCATGTCTCCCGGGGAAGTGGCCCGGTGGGCTGCCCGCATGTCCGGACGGGCCCTCCCAGTGCCGGAACTCTTCTTTCGCGCGGCTCTGGTCCAAGGGTTTGCCCCCATCCTCTCGGCGTATCTGGACTCCCTTGGGATTCCCCATGAAAACGGGGTCGTCAGGGGTGACCCACCACCGCCGAGTCCCCACCAGGCCCGAGAGGCGGCAGACGAACTGTTCCGACGCTTCGATGGCGACGATGTGGCGGCATATCTGGTGGCACTGGTCTGCCTCCAGTCCGAGCTCGCACCGGGCCTGACTTCCCTCCTACGGGGGCGAGTGCCGGAAGAGTCCCACGCCTTCGAGAGGAAGAGGAGGCCGGCCACCCTGGTGAACGATTCCGCCTCGACGACACCGGAGCCCCTGGCCCCTACCGACGGTGAGATGGATCCGACCCTCACCGCCTCCGACAATCCTGATGCCGCCGACCCCGACGCCCCCGAGCCGGAGTTGGTCCAGGATGCTCGGGTGGAAGAGGCCCCGGAGGGTGGGCTCGCCGCCTCTCCTTTCTCCCCCCTGGACCGAGTGCTGATCCGGAGTGCCGTTGATGCGGCTCAGGGGGTCCAGGGCGCTCCGGAGCGGGCCGAGGTGGAGGATATGGTGGAAGAGCTGATCCAACTCAATGGCAGACGTCACCGGACCTTCTTCCACAGGGGATTCGTGGATGCCCTATGGCAGGGGCCTTACCGGGACAGCCTTCCCGCCGAAAACGCGGCCCGAAGGGATTGGTATCTGGCCGGCTGGATCTCGGGGTTGGGGCGCCGGGGCGACTGGCGGCAGATCGTGGAGTTGGCGGAGGCCACTCCCCCTGCCCGGCTTTTCGGCGTTGGAGATGGGCCGGTCCACCTCGCCGCGCCCCTCCTCTTCGAAGCACTCGCCCGAGTGCAACGGGAGGTGGAGGCGCTCCCGCTCCTCCCCGCCGAGTACCTGGCCGAGCAGCCGGTCATGCTGCCCCGGCTCCTTGAGGTGGCCACGGCGTGCCTGCGGCGTGACGATGCCGAATCCGCCAGGCCCCTCCTGGACCGCCTCCACCAGGTGATGGGGATTCTGGAGCGGGCCGGCCAGTCCACCGATGAGCGCTTCTTCCTGGAGGTCCGCCGGCGGCGAGCCCACTGCTACCGGCAGCTTAGCGAACCCCATCGGGCCCGGGCCTTGCTGGAGGGGCTCCTGGAGCACGAACGGGACCCCCGCTTGCGGGCCATGGTCCTTGCGGACCTGGGTCTTCTGGACGCCGGACTCCGCTCTCTCTCCGAGGTTCGTCTCGGAAGGACCCGGGTGGAAATGATGGACCTCGCCGAGGCCCTCTCCCGTGGCGAGCCCCGCTTCCGGGAAGCGCTCACGGCGGCCGATCCGCCCACCGGTCACGGTGCCTGGCCCCTGGGAATCCTGGCCATGGCGAGAGGGGATTGGCAGGAGGCCCGGAATCTGCTTGTGACGGCTCGGGCCGCCTTCCTCCAGCGCCCCCATCGCTATCAGCAGCGTTCTCTTTGGGCCCGGGTCACCCTGGCTACGGGAATCGCCGAAGCGCTGGCGCTGGACTATGCGCGGCTCCCCCGGGCACGGGACCTTATGGTAGAGGGGCTCGACGGGGGCGGAGAACTCTCTGCCCACCTGGTGCCCGATGTGCTGGCGGCTCTTGAGGAGCACGAGGACGATCTGGCGGACAGCCTCCTGGAGCGACTGACATCCGCCGAGGACGAGGAGGTTCTGGACCGGCTTCTGCAGACCGGGTCAGCCCGCCGGAGCCCTGCGGTGGTGGAGGCGCTTCTTCGTCGGGCCGACCGGCCTGAGCGTTCCCTGGGCCGGTGCGCCGCAGACCTCCGTGCAGCATTCGGCCTCCTCTCGGGCCCCGACTTTCCCAAACACCGGATCGGCCCGGGCCGCGGCGGGCGGATCCTGGACCGACTGGAAGAGCTTGCTCGACTCCGCCAGGTGGGCCGGGACGAGTTCCTGGACATGCTACTCATCGAGCCCGAACGCCTCTCTCCCCATTGGAGCTCGGAAGACGCCCGGTGGGCCGCCATCCCAATCCTGGAAGCCATGGGTCGGGACGCCGACGCCCTGGATCTGCTCAGGCAGGAATTCAGGGAATGCATGGCAGGGCACAGGGGGGTTCCCTTCAAACTGGAAGAGGCGGAAGCCGTCCTGGCGCGGGCGCGGGGCCTGGCGCTGGACCGAAGTGCCCTTGCCGACATGGAAGCGCGCCTCGCCTCGGCCCACAGGCAGGCGGAGGAGTGGGACGATGAGCCCATGGTGCGGCGGCATGCCCACCAGCCCCACCGCATCCTCATCGTCGGTGGCGACGAGGGAAATCACACCCTGGGCGCTCGAGTCCAGCAGATGCTCCGGGACCTGGGAGAACCCATCGAGGTGGAGCACCTTGCGCCAGGATGGAGCGGGAACTGGAGCGGAAATCTGGACCGAGCCCTCTCCCGGGCGGAGCGGGCGGACGCCGTGGTCATCCTCCGCTACGTCCGCACCGAGTTTGGCCGTTCTCTCCGGGCCGGACTCGAGCGGCCCTGGGTTTCCTGCCCCGGCGTGGGCACCGCTCAGGTGACCCGGATGGTCCGGAAGGCGGCCCGTTGGGGATCCCGGCAGAAGGAGCGCTGACGGGGGCCGATCCCCGAGGGCGTCGGGGGCGGGCCGGAGCCCGCTACCCGAAGAGGTTCACCATGGGGATCAGCACCAGCAGGAAGAGGAGGGTCATGGCGGTGCCGGCCCTGAGAAAGTCCTTCACCGTGTAGCCTCCGGGGCCCATGAGCAGGGCGTTCACCTGATGGGTGGGGAGGAGGAAGGCGTTGGACGCCGCCAGCGCCACGATGAGTCCGAACTGGGCCGGACTCGCCCCCACCCCCACCGCGACATTCGCCGCCAGCGGCACCAGGAGCACCGTGGCACCCACGTTGGAGATGGTGAGGGTGAAGGCGGTGGCCAGGATGGCCACCACCATCTGCATCCCCCAGGGTGGCAGGTCTCCGGCGGCAGCGATGACGCCATTGGCGATCCAGGCAGCAGTCCCCGTCTCTTCCAGCGCCTGGCCCAGGGGGATGAGGGAGGCCAGAAGGAAGACCGTCTTCCACGACACGGACCGGTACGCCTCATCGGGGGTCAGGACCCTGGACAGCAGGAGGATGATGGCGCCGGTGAGAAGGGCCAGGGAGAGCTGGAGGCTCGTGAAGATGACCAGGGCCAGGGAGAGGCCGAAGGCACCCAGCGCCCACCCCTGCTTGCCGGTGCGAGGCGGTTCGCTGGGGATGTCTGAGAGGGCTACGAAGGACCGACCGTCGGCCAGGAGGGGGCCCAGCCTCTCCCACGGGGCGAAGACGATGAGGACGTCGCCGGCCTCCAGCTCCACCTTCCTCAGGTTCTCGGTGATGACCTGCCCCCCCCGGTGGACCCCCAGGAGCGTCACATCGAAGACCTCCCGGAGCCGGAGGTCCCGGACCCGCTTGCCCACCGCGTCACCGCCGGGGCGTACCACCACCTCTGCCAGCCCGGCATGCTCCTGATCCTGGAGGAGGGTGAAGGGATCGCCTGCCGCCGCCTCGAGCCCCTGGGACTCCACGAAGGCCGACACCACCTCCGGGTCCCCCACCAGGCCCAGGGTCGCCCCGGCCTCCACAACGAAGTCCCGATACGGCGCCACGATGAGCCCCTCGCCCCCCTTTGCCGCCACGATGAGAAGGCCGGCATGCTCCTCTTCGATGGTCTCGATGCGTCGTCCCCGAAGAGGACTCCCGGACGGCACCACGTAGGGGGCGATGGGGCGGTCCAGGCCGTAGGTGGCGGAGATGGCCGGGAGGCTCCTCCCCCCGTCCCGCCCCGGTGTCACCGACGGGAGGAGCCACCGGCCGAACACGGCGAACATGCCGATTCCGGCGGCGGTGATGGCTAGGCCGATGGGGGTGGGCGAGAAGAGGCCGTAGGGCTCGATCTCCACATCCAGATTCCGGGCTGTGGAGGCCAGGAGGTCATTCAGGAGGATCAGGGGGCTTGAGGCCACCAGCGTCAGGGTGCCGCCCAGGATCGCTGCAAACCCCATGGGCATGAGAAGGCGACTCACCGGGATCCCCGTCCGGTCCGCCATCCGCTCGGTGACGGGCAGGAAGAGCGCGGCGGCGCCGATGTTCTGCATGAAGGCGCTGATGAAGGCCACCGCCGAGGAGATGAGCGAACCGATCCGTCGCTCCGTCTCCCCTCCGATGCGCAGGAGGAAGGCCGCAACCTTCTGCATGACCCCCACCCGGTCGAGCCCCGCCCCCAGGATCATGACGGCGATGATGGAGATGACGGCGTTGGAGGCGAAGCCGCTGAAGAGGTCACCGGCCTCCACGAGCCCGGTGAGCCCCACCACCACCATGATGAGGATCGCCGCCACGTCGATCCTGACGATCTCGCTCACGAAGAGGAAGATGGCCCCGGCCAGGATGGCCAGGACCAGGATCATGTCAGGGGTGAGGGCACTCATGGAATACCGGTCGGAGGGAAACGAACGGAAAGGGGAGGGGGTCCCCTTTCGCGACGGCGACCTTCGATGATACAGCCCTTCGGGTGTTTCGTGGAGGGTGGTGGACGGAGAAGTGGGGGCGTATCGTTTCCTGGCCGGTTTCCGCCCCATTACAACCCATGCTCCATTCCCATGGCCCAGCGAACCTTCGATGACGATGAGGTGGCCGAGATCCTGGATCGTGCCTCCCGGAATCCGGGCCCGGACGCCGGGCGTGGCATGCCGCCGGCGTCGGGAGCCGAGGGGGAGTTGACCCTGGCGGAGCTCCAGTCAATCGGGAAGGAAGTGGGCATTCCGCCGGAGCGCATCACCGCCGCCGCCCGGGAGCTCATCGGGCAGCAGGCCACAGGGTATCCGGAGCTTGAGCTGAAGCTCCGCATTCCCCGGGAACTGACGCACCGCGTCGACCTCCCCGGGCCCGTGGAGGACGAGGAGTGGGATCGGCTGGTGACCCTCTTCCGGATCCACTTCGGCGGAGACGGTGAGGAGATGGCGGAGGGGCTGCTCCGGAGGTGGAAGCTGGGCGACGTGACCGCCTCCGTGGAGCCTGACCCTCTGGGGGAGGGGTGGCGCCTCCGCCTCACCGCCTTCCACAAGGACGCATGGCAGAGGTTTGGCGTAGCTGCGGTCTTGGTTCTGGTGGGAATTTTCACCTTTGGTTTCACGGCCCTGTTGGCCATCGCCGGTCCCGCCGGGATCCTGGGGCTCGGTGCCGTTGTGGCCGGGTTTGGAGTCGGCGCCTGGTATCGTCTCCAGCTCCCGGGCTGGGTGCGGAGGCGAGGGGCGCAGATGCAGGAGGTGGCGAAGTTGGTGAATAGACCTGCAAGCCCGCCCTGAAGTGAGGCCGAACGGCGGTCTGATCCCCGCCGGTAGCGTTCGGTTCCATTCTCTACCTCCTCCGTTGGCCTTGCACGAAAGGCACCCGGCGAATACCCTGCACAGCAAGGTATTCAGGGCGCTTACACTGTGGTCGCATCCTGACGCGTCGCGTGGCTTACTCAGTGTTTCCTGACTTCGACCGTCCTGAACACCGACCGTAGGGCCGGTGGGGCCATTTGTGTGGTGGTAGTGACCCCACCTGAAGCCCAGCTTCCCATCTAGCCGCTGCTGCTGGAGGTCAGAATGAAGCAACTATTTCTGTGGGCGCTCGTCCTCTTTGGATTTTCCTCTATCTTGATTTCACCAGGGGTGGCCCAGGCCAGTGACAGTGGCCTCCGGACCCTTGGACCCACTCAGACCGGGGAAGTGACGGGAACCGTGCGCGATCGGGCCAATCAGAGGCCTTTGGGAGGCGCGCAGGTGTCCATCCCGAACCTGAACCTCGGTGCGCTCACCGATTCAAGCGGGAACTTCAGCATTGCCAACGTGCCTGCCGGGACTCACACGTTGCAAGTGCAATTCCTTGGCTACCGGGCTGCCACTGAGGAAGTGACGGTGGTCTCGGGACAGGCAACGGATGTCACCATTGCACTTGCCTCCCAGGCCATCGACCTGGATGAAGTGCTCGTGACGGCTTCACCGGCGGGGGAGCGCCGTCGGCGAGCCACAGGAACGGGAATCGCCAGCATTGATATCGAGACGCGCCTTCGGGATGCTCCCATCACCCGTCTCCAGGACGCGCTTCAGGGTCGTGAGGCCGGCGTCACCAGCCTCGCCGCCAGCGGAACGGTGGGGGCGGCGGGGCCAGTCATCCTCCGGGGCGTTACTTCCCTGACCCAGGACAATCAGCCCCTCATCTACCTGGACGGGGTTCGTCTTGATCGAGGAAACACGAATATGGTTGGCACCGGAGGGCAGGCCGTCAGCCGATTGAACGACATCAATCCCCAGGATATCGCACGGGTGGAGGTCATCAAGGGGTCCGCCGCCACAGCCATGTATGGGAGTGAGGCGTCCAGTGGAGTGATCCAGATCTTCACCCGTAGCGGCCGTCCCGGTGAGACGACCTATACCGTCGGATCCCGGATCGGGATGAGCCGCCTCGCTGCTCCGCTACTCCGGATGCATCCGGATCCGCAGTTCCCCGACCCGAATGACCTTCTAAGCACGGGACTTCACCAGGAATACCACGCCTCCATCCGAGGAGGTGTGGATCAACTCGGGTATTTTGCCTCTGTCAGCCACACGGACACGGAGGGATCGTTTCCAAACAACACCTTCGAGCGCACCTCCATGAGATTGAATCTCGAGGTGCGGCCCGGTGACAGGCTCACCATGAATCTGAACACGGGATTCTCCATGACGGAGAATCAACTTCCACCCAATGACAACTGGATCGGTGGCGTACTTACCAATATCTATGCCGGGAACCCGGCGACTCGGGGTACGGAATCGGACCCGTGGGGAGGTGCCTTCCTCCCGGTTCCCCTTGTGTTGCAGCGCGAGATCGTGGATGACACCAAGCGGTTCACCACGGGATTGTCCCTTCGGCATCAGGCGGCCACGTGGTTCAGCCAGCGAGCCACAGTCGGGATGGAATACATCGACCAGAAGGGTACGACGCTCCTCCCCTACTACGTGGCTCCTGGACAGGCCGACCGTCCGGGGACGCGTTCGGTGAACACGCGGCAGAACCTCCAACTGAACTTGGATTACGGTGCCGTCCTGAGTCGGGAATGGACCCGCTCCCTCCTGTCTGAGGTGAGCGCCGGCGGGCAGCTCTTCGTGCGCCGCGATTCGCGGGTCTTTGCTACGGGAACCGATTTTGCCAGCCCTGGGTTGCGCTCCTTGGGGGGCACCGCGCTCGCCTCCGTCAATGAATCGGAGCTGAACTACACGACGGGCGGTTTCTTCGTGCAGCACCAGCTGGCCTTTGAGGACCGTGTGTTCTTCACGGTGGGTCTGAGGATGGACGGATCCTCGGCCTTTGGTGATGACTTCGGCTGGCAGGCCTTCCCCAAGGCCGACGTTTCGTACGTGATCTCGGACGAGGATTTCTTCGACGTGAGCTGGATCTCGAGCCTCCGGCTTCGCGGCGGGTTCGGAACCGCAGGTACGCAGCCGGGAGCGTTCGATGCCGTCCGTACCTTCGGGAATGTGGTGGGCTTCAACGGCCGCCCGGGAATTCGTGCTGCGACCTTCGGGAATCCCGAACTCGCGCCGGAGGTCAGCCGCGAGTTCGAAGCCGGATTCGAGGCAGCGATTTTCGATGGGCGCATGGGGGTGGACTTCACCGCCTATCATCAGCGTACCGCCGACCTGCTCCTGAATCAGCGCCTTCCCCCTTCCCAGGGGCTATTGGCGACACAGCTGACCAACGTCGGTGAAGTAGAGAATGTGGGCTTCGAGTTCAACGCCCAGATGAACCTCATGAGTCGGGGTGATTTCTCCTGGGATGCTCGGGCCGGGTACGGCTACAACCGAAACGAGGTACTCGACCTTGGGGAGACCCCTCTGATTTCTTTGGACCGGTTCGGAAGCCGGATCCAGCCGGGTTACCCGGTTTCCGGAAAGTGGGAGAGGGTCATCGTAGGGTACGATTCCAACGACATGCCCATCGCTTCCGACACAGCCGTCTACATGGGACCCAGCATCCCGCCCCACACCGGGAATCTGGGGATGGACTTCAGCTACGGTAATGTGGTACTCCAAGCCAACGGGCAGTTTGCAATGGGCCATGTGATCAACAATCATATTCGTTCATACATGGGTCAGCAGCGGACAGGAGAGGAGTACTTCACCATCCTCATAGCCAACGGAAATGATCCCAATCACCCCGCCGTACAGCGCTATGTTGCCGAATCTCGCATCTACGGCACGAACATCGAGGATGCCGACTTCTTCAAGCTCCGGGAGGTTTCCCTGGGATATGCCCTCCCTCAGGCGGTGGCAGCACGGATGGGTGCCTCCGACATCCGCCTCACTGTGGCGGGGCAGAACCTCCTCACCCTGACGAGTTATTCCGGGACGGATCCAGAGATGTCATCCACGTTCGGCGCCGGGAACAACCTCTCGATTGGTGCCGACTTCTTCAGCGTCCCACCGTCCCGGCAGTTCATGGCCGGCTTCAACATCACCTTCTGAGGGGGAGATAACTATGAAGACGATGATGGACGCCAATCATGCACCGGAATCGACCGCGGGCCCGGGTCGATCAACCCCAACCTCAACCACCCGGGCCGGGAGGCGTACTCCCCGCCTGGCGAGATTCGCTTCAGGAGCCCTGCTCCTGGGGGGCCTCATCACAGGGTGTGACTTCGATGCCACCGATCCCACCTCCATCACTGCAGAGAGCCTCGGAACAGATGCCTCCATGACGGCGCTGATGGTGGGGGCCATCTACAACTACGATTTCGCCTACAACCGCAACATCATGTTCACGGGGGTGATTTCAGACGAGATGGTGGCTTCCGGGAGTTGGGATCCATGGCATCAGGCCGACAAGAATGGAGTTCTGGACCTTTTGGCCTCCGAATCAGATCATATCAACATCCCCTGGAGGATGTGGCGTGACCTTCAGCGGGCCCGTGTTTCGGCTGTCGAAACCCTGGAGGTCATGGAAAGAGTGGTATCCGACTTCGGATCGGATGAGCGCGTCGCCATGATGCAGTTGTACGCCGGTCTGACCCATGCCGACTTTGGCGAACTCTTCTGTGAAGTCGCCTTCGATGGTGGGCCGGCTCTTCCCAGAACGGACGCCTTCGATATTGCCCAGGGCTTCCTGGAGCGGGCCCAGGCCACTGCCAGGTCTGCGCAGGTGGATTCCATCGCCGCCATGGCGGATCTGGCCCTTGCCAGGATCGCCCTGGATCGTGGAGACCCCGACAACGCTCTTGCACGGGCCTCAGCCGTGCCCGATGGCCTCATGTGGGAAGCAAACTTTCGGGACGCCTCCGGTGAACGAGCTCAATTCTGGTTCAACAACCATGACCGTGGAGAATCTTCCGTGCATCCGGACTTCCGTGGCTCTGATGATCCGAGAACCCCCACCCAGGATCAGGGTCGGGTCGGGCCAGATACGGAAACGCCGGTTTGGGCTCAGATGAAATATCCCACCTACAACGACAACATGATCGTGGGATCCTGGCGGGAAGCCCGTCTTATCGAAGCAGAAGTCCACCTTCTACATCGAGGCGACGTGGCCACGGCGATGGATCTGGTGAACCGGGTTCGAGCCGATTGGGATCTTGAACCGCTTCCCACGGATATTTCGCTGGCTGACGCCATCCCGCTCTTTCAGGAGGAAAAGCGCTACAGCACATGGCTCGAGGCTCGGCGCATGATCGACATGCGCCGCTGGGAGCTCTTCCCGGAGGGCTGGGGGGCCACCTGTGTTCCCATCTCCCGGGAAGAGCGCCTGTCGAATCCGAATCTCCCCAATATCTGATGCGCCCTTGTCCTCCGAGTGGGAGATTGCTCGAATGAAGACGACTTCGGGACCTGTATCACGGATCCACCGAATTCGCTCATCGCTAATCCTCGCCCTGGCCTTGCTCGCAACCTCTGTGGTGACGGGCGAGGTCGGGGCTCAGACCCTACCGTCAGGTGACCCGGTCCGAGCTGAGAGGCTTCCGGACCAAGAGGTGGTAACGACGCAGCACCAGATCCAGGTAGGAGGAGAGACGCTCTCCTACTCTGCGACCACCGGGTACCTTCCCCTCCACGACGGGGATGGGACGCATCTGGCCAACATTCACTTCACGTACTATCGGAAGGACGGGTGGGATCGCCCGGAGGAGCGGCCGATCACCTTCATGTTCAACGGTGGACCCGGAGCCGCATCCGTCTGGCTCCACATGGGCCTCGGACCGAGAATGGTGGTGATGCGCGACCCTGGTACGACCACACGGTTCAGAGAAGACGATCCACACCCGCCCCCCTTCACCCTGGCAGATAACGAGTACACGTGGCTCGACGAGACGGACCTGGTCTTCGTGGATCCGGTGAATACCGGGTACAGCCGTCCGGCGGTGGGTCAGGATCCGGCCCAGTTCCTGGGCTACACCCAGGATGTGGAATATCTGTCGGAGTGGATCCGGCTCTTCGTCACCCGGTACGAGCGCTGGGCGTCGCCGAAATTCCTCGCCGGTGAGAGTTACGGGACCACGCGCGTATCGGGGATGGCCAATTACCTGCAGACCAGGGGAATGCACCTCAATGGCGTGATCTTGGTCTCAGCGGTGCTCAACTTCCAGACGATTCGACCTCAGGTGGGTAATGACCTCCCCGCCATCCTCTTCCTGCCTAGCTTTGCTGCCACTGCGTGGTACCATGACCGGCTCGATCCAGATCTTCAAAGCCTGGAGTTAACGGGTTTACTGGATCGGGTGGAGGCCTTTGCTCTGAACGAATACACGCGGGCCCTGATGCATGGGGACATGCTCCCAGCGGCGGATATCCGCGCAGTGGCCGAGCAGGTTGCCCGCTTTACCGGACTATCGGTTGAATTCGTGGAGCAGGCGAATCTTCGCCTGACCACGCAACTGTTCACGAAGGAACTCAGGCGTGACGACCGGCGCACCGTGGGGCGCCTCGATAGCCGATTCGTGGGGATCGATCGGAGTGCGGAAGGACAGGGCTATGAATGGGATCCCTCCTATGATGGTGCCATCATGGGCCCGTTCACCGGAACAGTAAATGACTACTTCCGCCGTGAACTGGGACTTGAAAACGACCTGCCCTATTGGATTCGGGGATTCGCCAGTCCCTGGGATTACTCGAACGTGCAGAACCGGTACCTGAACGTCGCCGAGGACCTGCGCCGAGCCATGTCGATGAACCCGTACCTGCATGTCCTGGTGCAGAGTGGATACTATGACCTTGCCACGCCATACTTCGCGATGGATTATACCATTGCAACCATGCAGCTCGACGAGTCGGTCCGGCAGAACATTCGGGTCGAGTACTACGAGTCCGGGCACATGATGTACATCCATACGCCCGACCTCATCAAGATGAAGGAAGACGCCGTCCGCTTCTATCACGACGCCCTTTCGGTACGCTAGGGACCCACCGATCTTCCGAACGCCCCGGTCGCCGCGCGACAAATGCGGCGGTCGGGGCGTTTTCCGTTCAGGCGAAGTTACCATTCCAACCTCACGGACCATGGCCCCCCGCTCTCTTCTTCTCACCCTGGCCGCCCTCCTCCTACTGGCCGGTCCCACCACAGCCCAGCAGTCCCCGGCCGAATTCCACGGCCGGGAGCTGGGATCCCGCTTCCTCCTCCTTGAGTCCATGGACGCCTACTACCGGCATCTGGACGCCGAGAGCCCCCGGGTCGTCTACGAGTCGTATGGACGGAGTGTCATGGGGCGCCCCCTTCCGGTCCTCTTCGTGAGCAGCGAGGAGAACCTGGCGAGACGGGAAGAGATCCGGGAGGCCACCCAACGCCTCAGCCACCGCACCGATCCGTTGGCGGCGGACGAGCTGGAGCGGCTCGTACGGGACACCCCTGCCACCATCTGGGTCTTCGTATTGGACAGCGCCAATGAGAATCCCGGTCCCGAGGCCCTGCAGGAGGTGGCGTGGGAGCTGGCCACCCGGGAAGACGAGACGGCCCGGCGGATCCGCGACAACCTCCTCATCGCCATCATGCCCATGGCCACCCCCGATGCCCAGGTGAAGTATGTGAACTGGCACGGGATCTACGACGTCCCGGGCTCGTCCCGGGACCCCAACGCCATCCAGAACCGCCCCCACTGGGGGATCAGCAGCGACGGCAACGTCTTCGGCATCGACATGAACCGGGACTTCACCTGGTTCACCACCCCCGAGACCCGTGCCATGGCTCGGTTCGGGGTTCACTGGCGCCCGCAGGCCATCCTGGACCTTCACACCGGGCCGGACACCTTCTTCATGACCCCCACGGGCCCGCCCTACCACCCCCTCTGGCCTCCTGAGAACCTGAAGTGGGCCCGGGCCGCCACTGCCCGGGCCGGGGAGCTCTTCTCAGAGGAGGGGTTCCTCATCTCGTCAGGGATGCAGTACGCCGGGATCACCTACCTGGGACACGGTCTGACCTGGGCTCTCATGGGGGCGGTGGTGACGGGGCAGTTCGTGGAGAGCTTTGGGGGTGTGAACCCGGACCGCCCTCGTCCCGATGGAACGGTGGCCACCCTCCGGGATGCCACAGACCGCACCGCCCTGGCCACCTGGGCCCACCTGCAGGTGAAGGCGGAGCGCCGAGAGGAGCTCCTGCGGGATGCGTACCAGGTGGCGGTCCGAAGCGCCGAGGAGGCCTGGTCCCAGGAGGTGAGGACCGTGATCATCCCCGTTGAGGGGGAGGGGGTGGATCCGGACAAGGTGCAGCGGCTGGTGGACCGTCTCACCGTCCAGGGGATCCAGGTGCGTCGGAGCGAGACGGCCTTCTCGGCCACAGCCGCCCCCTTCCTGGAGCTGGACGACCGTCGCTCCCGGAGCTTCCCCGCCGGGAGCTTCGTAGTGGATCTGGTCCAGCCCTTCAGCCGACTGGCACGGGCGATTCTGGACCCCACCACCGAGTACGGGATCCCCGAGGTGGACCCATGGCTTCGGCGCCCCTCGCCCTTCTACGACGCCCAGATCGAGAACCTGCCTCTGCTCTTCGGTGTGCCGGCCTACGCCGCAAACAGTGCGGTGGAGGTGGAAGGTCGGGAGTATCGGGAAGGGGAAGGGTGGAGCCGACCCTGGACGGCGGATCGGGCCTCGGCCTCCGCCCAGGCCTTCGGATTCGTGATCCCCGCAGGCCTGGAGAGTTCGGCGCGGCTGGTCACGACCCTCATGGCGGAAGAGTACCGGATCCGGGTCGCGAACGCACCCTTCCGCATGGGGGATCGCGAGTTCCCCCAGGGGACGTGGGTGACCCTGGCAGACCGGAACCCGCCCACCCTGGGAGCCCGGCTCCTGGAGTTGGCCGGAGAGTTGGACGCTCCGGTGGTCCCGGTGGCCGGCTCCCTCACCGACGCGGGCGTGACCCTTGCTAACCCGCAGATCGTGCCGGCCGTACCCCGGCCCCGGGTGGCGGTGGTGGCAGACCACCCCGTCTCCTTCGACCACGTATGGGGCGGAATCCGGAGTTCACTGGAGGGGGACATGGGCTTCCCCTTCACCCCGGTGCTGGTGGAGACCCTGAACCGGGGTGAGCTGCGTGACTACACCACCATCGTGCTCCCCGATGCCCGAGGGTGGGAGTCCAGGCTGGAGCTTGAGAACCTCCGGGCCTTCGTCCGCGCCGGCGGGACGGTGGTAGCGGCAAAGGGAGCGGCCGAGGCGCTGGCCCGGGATCCGGTGTTGGGGGCAGGCATCGAGGCCCAGGGGAGGGCCACCCATATCTTCGGCGCCATCCTGCGGGCCCACTGGCACGACGATCCCTCACCGGAGCCGGGAACTCGGGTATCCTGGGAGCCGGGGATGAGGGTGGGCCAGCCTCTCCTCTCCACCGGACTCCCTCGGGAGTTCGCCGCCCCCGCCGCCCAGCCCGTCCTCTTTGAGCTGGTGGAGGAGGGCGACGCCCGGATCCTGGCCTACTACGGAAGCGAGCCGGAACGGATCCAACTCGATGGATTCCTCTGGGAGCCGGAGCGGGACTCGGTGGTGGGGCGCCCCCTGGTGGTTCAGCACCCGGTGGGGCAGGGGCAGGTCATCTACTTGGCCGATGACATCACGTACCGGGGCCTCTGGTACGGACTGAACCTCATCTTCCTGAACGCCCTGGTGCTCGGTCCTGTGGGGTAGAGAACCCAGGTGGCCGAAGGGGTCGGTTGGGTCCCGGTGAGGGGCCCGGCAGAGCTGGAATCCCGTCTCCAGCTCCGCCGGGCCTCAGCTCACCTCTCGCCCGGCCGGTAACTCCGGACTGCCGCAGCCGCCACCTCGTCGGGGTGGAAGTGGACGGGCCGAAGCCCGCCGGCGGCGTAGAGCTCGCCCTGGTCGTTGAAGTGGGGCGAAGCCGGGTCGTTGTTCAGCCCCCCGGCCGTGATGGCCATGGCACGAACCCGGTCTCCGAACTCCACCACCGCCACGAAGCTGTTTCCGCTGGTCCCGTACCAACGCCGGGTCCCCTGGCGGGGGGCTGAACCGTAGGAGGCCAGGGACCCCCATCGGGCCGAGGTGAAGCCCACCGGATAGGACGCCGCGTCGTCGTCGAAGCTCCCGACGACCTCCCCGGTGAGGCGCTGGAAGCGGTTGATCTCGCCCCACGGGGTCCGCCAGACCCCGAAGTCCTCCTCCAGACGCTCCATGGCCGAGATCAGGGCCTCGAGGCGCTCCTCCGGGGAAGTCCTCTCCGCCGCGTAGTCCATCACGTCCATGCCGGCGGCCTGGGCCCGGCTCCCGATCCCCCGGAGGAACTCCTCGCCCCAGAAGATGGCCAGGGCCGTGGGGACCGACTCCACGTCCCAGGCAAAATCCCACTCCCGGAGGAGCTCGATGGCCTCGTCCGTGGATGCCCTGAGGTCGTGATCCTCCGGCAGCTCATCCCACCCTTCCACAAGCGGGGGAACCATCAGCGCGAAGGCCGGCAGGTGGGTGGTATACGCCGCCTCGTGGAGGCTCTCCAGCGTCCACCCCTCCACCCCCTCCAACTCCCGGATCGCATTGATGCCCCGGGCGTTCTCCGTGCCGCGGTCGAAGTAGGCCGGGAAGTCGTCCTGACGAGGGCTCGCAGACCCCGCCGCCGACCAGGGCCAGTTATTCGTGCACATGGCCCACCCCGTCTCGGGGTTGATGGCGTTGGGGCTCTCCTCGATGGTGTGGATCCCCTGCCAGTCGGTGGCGGGATCGCTCCCATCTACCGGGTTGTCGTAGTCGAACCGCGTGTCGCGGATGGGGATGAAGTTCGAGTGGAGGTACGCCACATTCCCCTCTGAATCGGCGAAGAGGGTGTTGTTGGACGAATTCGTATGGGCCCGCATCCCCTCCAGATACTCATCGAGGTTCCGGGCCTTCATCCGGCTGTAGGACTGGATGAGGGCGTTCAGCGGCTCCTCCATCATGGCCACGCTCACCCAGCGTCCGTCCACCGCCCGCACCACTGGCCCCCGGTGGGTCCGGTAGATGGTGAAGGGCCGCTCCGCCAGCTCCCCGTCGTCGGTGCGGTATCGGATCACCACATCCCGGACCTGGAAGGGGCGCTCCTCGTCACCGAAGCGGTAGAAGAGCTCGCCGTCCCGCTCCACCACCTCTTCCAGGAACTCGTCGATGTTGTCGGCCCGGCTCGAGGTGTGCATCCAACCGGCGGTCTCGTTGAACCCCTGGTAGATGAAGAACTGCCCCCAGGTGCTGGCGCCGTAGGCATGAAGCCCCTCATCGCTCCGGATGTGGGCCTCGTGGCGAAAGTAGAAGGAGGTGTGGGGGTTGATAAGGAGAAGGGCGTTTCCATTCGCCGTCAGGTGCGGCGCGATGGCGAAGCCGTTGGATCCCCGGGGCTCCCGGTACGGGTCCTCGGTCACCAGTGAGGCCAGAACCGGCTCGCCGGTCCTGGGGGTGGCCGCAGCTCGCACAGGCTCACTTCCCTCACCGTAGAAGGCCGCCAGCCGCCCCAGATTCACCCGCTCGATGTCCCCGCCAATGCTCCCCTCGCTGAAGGTGAGGGGCATCCAGGGTTCGAACCGGTCCAGGACCCGGGGCTCGATCTCCGGATGGGTGTGGAGGAAGTAGTTCAATCCGTCGGCCCAGGCATCCATGAGCTCCCGGAGCCAGGCCGGGCTCTCGTCGTAGAGCGCCTGCATCTCCGTCTCGTCGATGAACATCTGCTGCCTGAGGTCACGCCAGATCTCCCCCTCGCCCTCCGCCTCGGCCCAGCGGCCCTGTGAGATGAGGAAATTCCGTTCGATCCGGGGGAAGTCGTCCTCGGCCTGGGCGTAGATCATCCCGAAGACGGCATCGGCGTCGGTGCGCCCGTGGATGTGGGGGATCCCCCACTCGTCCCTCTGAATGGTGACCCGTGCGGCCCGGGCCTCCCAGCGCTCGAGCTCGGTCTCGGCGGCGGCCGGGTCTGGAAGGGTCTCAGGCTCGCACCCTACGATCGCAGCGGGGAGGAGGAGGGCAGCGAGTGCGAAGAGCAGGGCGGGGCGCCACAGGGACGCCGGATTCGGTCGGGTCATGGGGACTCAGAAAGAAGGGGAAGGGAAAGAAGGGGGCCGGAAGAGCCGCGGAGACCGGCAACGGCTCACCAGCGGGTCCGGATGAATCGGTGGAAGAGGGGACGAACCCGCACCTGGGCCACTTCGTGACCCAGGGGGCGGTCGTCCCGTCGGATCCACTCCAAGAGTCCGAAGCGGTGCAGGGGGCGGAAGACGCGGTGACTGACCACCCCTGGCAGGCCTCCTCTACCCACGTCCTCGTAGACGTCCTCCAGAACCTTGGGAAGAAGGATCCTTGGGAGGAGGCCTTCGAGGGAAGCCCACTCCCGAGCTTCCATGTCCAACCTGACGAGGGTGTAGGGGAGTCCAAACTGGAGAGAGCCTTCCGTGGGGTGCCAGTCCCCGAAGGCCAGATTCATCTTCCGCATCTGGGTCACGAACAGGTGTCGGAAGAGCTTCCCGGCACGATCGGGCGCCAGGAGGTCCGACCCCGCTACCGTGATCCGGAAGGTGCTCCCGCGTCGCTCGATGAGGCCACCCAGCTCCAGCAGGATCCGGATCCACTGGAGACCCAGGAACCCCTCTTCATTCAGCGCTCTGCTGATCTGCCCCTCCGCGTCGGTGTCCGGGATATCCCAGATTCCCAGGGTGTCCCAGGATCCCTCGCGCCACATCCGGGCCACGGTGGCGCGGTTCAGATTGCCCTTCGCCGTGGCGCCCGCCCCCTTGCCTTCATTGCAGACTCTCAGGAGGAGCCGCGCGTTGTGGAAGATCTCCGCTTCGCTGAGCTCCTCAAGGGATAGGTCAGCGGCGAAGTCCAGGGGATCCGGAGACTCATCCCAGTCCTGATAGAGAAGGCTGCTTACCTGGTCGGGGCTGAGCCCCCCCAGCTCCGGATCCGGGGTCGCGTTGTGCCCCTCAACCCACTCGTGCACCCCTACGGGGTGCATGCTTTCCACCAGGTCGCTGATGAGCTCCGACGCATCCCGGACCATCCAGGGCGAATCGGGCGCGGACCAACCGGGAAGGAAGGGGATCCCGTGGTCTTCCTCCCCCGGCACCGGGGGGCCCTGGGTGTCCGGCGGAGGGTCCCCCGCTTCGGTGTACGCGGCGGTCGCCTTTAGGATCTCGACCAGATTTGCCGCGTCGGCCCGGGAAATCCCTCCCCCCGGGGTGTTCACCGTCATGAGCCGGGGGTAGGCATCGGGTGCGGCCACGGGCCAGGTCTGGGCCACCACCTCCCGGATCATGGGATCGGGCAGACTGTCCCGTGGCGAGTACACGAGGACGAAATGACGGTCCACCAGCTCGGTGGCCATTTCATCGATGGGCCGGGTGAGGCTCGTGGCTAGATCGTCCAGGTCCCGGAACACGGTCACGGCCGGGAGATCTCCGCGACTCCCGGAAAAGCTGACATACCAGAACCCATCGTCCGGCGAGTCCAACTCCAGCGGTTCCCATTCGGATCGCCGCGCCCACGGATCGGCCCGATAGAGCGCAGCGGCGGCCGAAAAGAGTGCGCGGATCTCCGCGTCGTCCATCTCCCAACCGCCCCAGCGCTCCGGAGAAGCAGTGAGGAGCCGGCCCTCCGATACCCCGAGGCGGGCGAGCAGCCCGGCCAGCGCTTCATCCAGCCCCATCAGGGGACCGTCGAAGCTCACCCGGAGCTTCCGCCCGGCGAAATACCCGTCCAGGCCGACGGCCAGCTCCGCGTCCCGGACCCGGATCACCTGGGGCATCCCACCGATCTGGGACGCCGCCTCTTCGATTCCCCGACCGACCAGGGCGGCCAACTCGGGGATCTCCCTGGGTGGGCAGGCCAGGAGGTCGCTCGCAACCACACGGCCGCCAGCGGTGATGAGGAAGAGGCCGGGCCTGCCATTTGGATGGTCGTCGAAGGCAGCGGGGATGGGTACGATGTCCGCCTCCCACACCTTCTCTCGTCGAGCCCCACGACGCATGGCTCGGGTGAGGTGAAGCTCCATAGATCCTTAGGCCGAAGCTTCGGGTCCTGACTGCGCCAGGGCCGCATGGGCCGCCGCGAGTCTGGCCACCTTGATCCGAGACGCCGACGCCGACACGTGGGTCATCCCCAATTCATGGCAGAACCGGATGGTCTCCGGGTCTCCCCCATGTTCTCCGCAGATCCCGGTGACCAGATCCGGATTGATCCCGCGCCCGGACCGGGTGGCCATCTCCACCAGCACACCGACCCCGTTGCGGTCAATCGTCGCGAAGGGCTGGAGCGGCATGAGGTCGAGCTCCATGGCGCTCGGAAGGTAGGTGACCTCCACGTCGTCCCGGGAGAGCCCGAAGACGAGCTGGGTGAGGTCGTTGGTGCCGAAGGAGAAGGCGTCCACCTGGGGCGCCAGTTGCTCGGCTCGGAGGGCGGCCCGGGGCGTCTCGATCATGGTGGCGGTGGTGTATTCCACCTCAACCCCGGCGGCGTCCATGACCTCCCGGGCCGTGCGGTGGACGATATCCAGCCCCCACGCCAGTTCGTGAGCGGTGCTGATGAGGGGGAGCATGATCTCGGGGCGAGGATCACCTCCCGCCTCCTTCCGCGCCACCGCCGCCCCGATGATGGCCCGGACCTGACCGGCGTACACGGCGGGCCGGAGGACTCCCAGGCGGATCCCCCGGACTCCCAGCATGGGGTCGTGCTCGTGGAGCCGGACCGCCGCCTCCAGGAGCCGCTTGCCCTCGGCGTCCAGCGTTCCCAGGGCGTGCTTCACCTTCAGCTCCTCCAGGCTCGGGAGGAACTCGTGGAGCGGCGGATCCAGGAGTCGGATGACCACCCGCTTCCCGTCCATGACCTGGAATAGCTCCTCGAAATCCTGGCGCTGCGCCGCCTCCAGGGGAACCAGCGCTTCCCGTTCCTCGTCCAGGGACCGGGAGAGGATGATCTGGCGAATCAGGGGGAGGCGCTCACCCAGGAACTGGTGCTCGGTCCGGCAGAGCCCGATCCCCTCGGCTCCGGCGGCCAGGGCCCGCCGCGCGTCGTCGGGGGTGTCGGCGTTGGCGAAGATGTGGATGGTCCGGAACTCGTCGGCCCAGCCCAGGAGGGTGTCGAGGCGGGGATCATCCTTGGGGATGACGAGCTCGACCTCGCCCACCGCCACCTTTCCGGTGGTACCGTCGATGGAGATGACGTCATCGTGCTCCAGGACGGTCTCACCGACCCGGACCGTCTGGTCTTCCAGGCGGATGTCCAGGGCGCTGGCGCCGCAGACCGCAGGCTTGCCCAGGCCCCGGGCCACCACCGCCGCATGGCTCACCAAGCCCCCCCGGGCCGTGAGGAGCCCCACAGATGCCACCATCCCCTCCAGGTCCTCCGGAGAGGTCTCCCCTCGCACCAGGATGACCTTCTCCCCGGCCCGGCCACGATCCCGGGCCTCCTCCGACGAGAAGACGATCTTCCCGGTGGCGGCTCCGGGGGATGCAGCGAGTCCCGTGGTGAGGACCGGGACTTTCCGGTCGGC
Source organism: Gemmatimonadota bacterium (assembly GCA_007121775.1). Classification (GTDB taxonomy): domain Bacteria; phylum Gemmatimonadota; class Gemmatimonadetes; order Longimicrobiales; family Gaopeijiaceae; genus PWLA01. Next base: position 6,636 of record SKJY01000222.1, on the reverse strand, counting down.
GAAGCGGGGGTGGAGGAGGCGCTCCACATGGACCGGTGTGACCCGCCGGACCGCTTCCTCCCGGCTGATGAGGCCCTCATCCACCATGTCCATGGCGATGTTCAGCGCCGCCAGCGCCGCCCGCTTCCCCACGCGGGTCTGGAGCATCCAGAGGTGGTCGTCCTCAATGGTGAACTCGATGTCGCACATGTCCCGGTAGTGGGACTCCAGGCGGCTCAGGTAGTCCACCAACTCCCCGTGGGCCTGTGGGAAGTCGTGGGCCAGGGTGGCCAGGGGCTCCGGGAGCCGGGTCCCCGCCACCACGTCCTCGCCCTGGGCCGCCGTGAGGAAGTCGCCGTAGGGCACGTTCTCTCCGGTGGCAGGATCCCGGGTGAAGGCCACCCCCGACGCGGATCGCTCGTTCAGGTTTCCGAAGACCATCATCTGGACGTTCACCGCCGTCCCCAGGTCGTGATCGATCCCCTCCATTTCCCGGTAGGCCACAGCCCGGTCTCCGTCCCACGAGCGGAAGACAGCCTCCACCGCCATGCGGAGCTGCTCCCGGGGATCTTCCGGAAGGGTTGCGCCGGAATCCCGGATCGCCGCCCGGTAGCCCTCCACCACCGTCTCCATCTGCTCCGGTGTGAGGAAGCGTTCGTCCTTGACCCCGGCCGCCTCCACAGCGTCGTCCAGGACCCGGGAAAAGGCCTCTTCCGGAACCCCCAGGACCACCTTGCCGAACATCTCCAGGAAGCGGCGCCGGGCATCCCAGGCGAAGAGTTCGCCACCCAACTCCACGAGCCCCGGGTGGGTGACAGGGGTGGACCCCAGGTCCAGCACTGTATCCATCATCCCCGGCATGGAGAAGACAGCTCCGGATCGCACCGCCAGGAGGAGGGGTGACTCGGGGTCACCCAAGCGCCGGCCGGTGGCGGCCTCCAGGTCGGCCAGGGCATCATCGATCTGACGGGCCAGGTCGGCAGGGACCTCCCCACCCCGGGCCCGGTAGCTCCGACACGCCTCGGTTGTCACGATGAACCCCGGTGGAACCGGGAGTCCCAGATTGGTCATTTCACAGAGATTCGCTCCCTTTCCTCCAAGGAGGGATCTCTGGCTGCGATCTCCATCACGGAACGGTACGACCCAGCGTGCGCGGTCGGTCACAGGGGAAGACTCCTTCGGCATAGAAGAAAGCCCAGAGGGCGGTGGTATCTCCCGCAGGCGGGGAGACCCTTCGATCGAGAGTGGCGGGAAGCTAGAAACTCCCGCCGGCATCTGCAAATAACTCTGGTACCGCGTTACGGATATGGTACATGGTTACGAACGGGAGAGGCCGGGCGTTTGCCCCTGCCTCCACTCACGCCATAGCTTCGGTCATGACCTCGGCTTCCTCCAACCCACCCAGGGCCCCAGGCGCCCGACGACGACGGCAGATCCGGCGCGTCATCCGGTGGACCGTCGTCATCTTTGCGGTGATGGGACTCGGCATGTACGGGGGGTACCAATACCTCCTGACCACCTCGTGGGGGCCCATGTTCACCCTCTTTGCTGACGGGTACCGGGAGCAGCATTTCCAGGCCATGGACCGGGTGCTTCCCAGCGTTCCGGTTCGGGGCGGAGGGACGGCCAGGCCACTGGAGAGGGACCTCCGGACCCTCCCCGACACCTACCTCTTCCAGGGGGAGGAACGCTCCACCGAGGCCTTCCTGGAACGGACGGAGACCACGACCCTGGTGGTCCTCCGGGCCGACACCCTGGTCTACGAACGGTACTGGCCGGGATGGAGTGAAGTCTCCACCGCCACCTCCTGGTCCGTGGCCAAATCGGTGGTGTCGGCGCTGGTGGGGATCGCGCTGGAAGAGGGCCTGATCGAAAGCCTGGACGACCCGGTGGACCGATATGTCCTTGAACTGGCGGGATCCGGCTATGAAGGGGTGGCCCTTCGCCATCTCCTGACCATGTCGTCGGGGGTGGATTTCGACGAGGGCTACGAGAGTACCTTCTCGGACATCAACTGGATCTTCGTCAGAGCCATGGCCTTCGGAGAGCCCATGCTGGACTATTACCGGCGGCTCGCCCGGCTTTGGGATCCGGGGAGTTACAACGAGTACATCTCCTCGGATACCGGTGTCCTGGCCCTGGTCCTGGCCCGAGCCACCGGCGTGCCCCCGGCAGAATACCTGGAGAGCCGGATCTGGGGCCCAGCAGGGATGGAGGGTGACGCCTTCTGGAATACGGACCGGAGCGGAACCGAGATCGGATTCTGCTGCCTGAACGCCGTACCCCGGGATTGGGCCCGCTTCGGCCTCCTCTACTTGGAGGACGGGGTGGTGGCGGGAGAGCGCATCCTCCCGGAGGGATGGGTGGCCCGGTCGGTGGAACCGGAAGCCCCCCATCTGCAACCGGGGCCGAACCCCGACTCCCACTGGACCTTCGGGTACGGCTACAAGTGGTGGATCCCCGAGGACCGGCAGGATGGCGAGTTCACCGCCATCGGTGTCTACGGCCAGTACGTCTACGTGAACCCCCGTCATGGTGTGGTGGTGGTGAAGACCGGCACCGACCCACGCTTCGACCACCATGACCATGAGTCGGTGACGCTCTTCCGAGCCATCGCCCGGGAGGTGGGTGGATGAAGGGCTGATCCTCATCTGGTCCATGATCCCTGGGAGACTGAGCGCCGGAATCTCAGGGGACCCGGAGCAGCACCGCATCGGTCCTCACCGTCCCTGCCGGCCCCCCATGGACGGTGAGGCGCGCCTGACCCTCTGCGCTCTCCAGTTCCACCACGAAGCGTACTGTGACCTCCCGTTCCGTCACTCCTGCGGAGTGGGGGCTCGATCCGGCCAGATGTTGTAGCGGCTGCCGCGGTGCGCCGTCCACCACACGCCCACCTGTGACCTCCAGCGCCGCCACCGGAAGCCGTACCACCGGAATCGGCATATCGCCCCGGGTCGCCTCCTGCCCAACCAGCCCCCGCTCCGTGAGGTTCGTGGGGAGGAAGCCCTCGTTGCGCACCCGGACCTCCACCGCCACCCGACCCTCTCCTGCCGGCGAGACCACCGGGGTGCCAAGCTGCAGGAGCGGTGTCTGTTCAGAGAGGTAGAGGTACCAGGGGACCTGGAGCTCGAGCTCCCGCTCCAGAAGGGCGTGGGGCGGGTTCTGGCCCCAATAGACCCGGTGCCACCCACCGATCTCCACCGGACCCAACTGGGGATGGTCGAAGGGAACCCAGTCCTCGAAGTACCGCCCGCCGAACTCCTCGTCGTTGTAGCGGTGCCAGTCCGACTGATCCACATACCCCTTGCCGTCGTAGTCCGGCACCCACTGATCCGGCGGCGGAGAGAACTCAGGGACGTACCCGATGATCCCCAGATCCGAGTAGGCCCACTGCATGAGGGTGCCGTACCGGCGATTCTCCGGGTGCACGGCGCTGGGCCGAACGGGCCGGCCCGTGTTCTCGGTGTACCAGTCGCCCAGATGGATCACCAGAGCCTCATCGTTGGGATCGAACTCCCGGGGGTCCATGGCCGAAGGAAGACGATAGACGAAGGCACCGGAGGTGTGACCGAAGAGGGCAAGTCCAATGTTTCGATGCTGGTGGAAGAAATCGGCAACGGCCCGGGTCTCGGGCTCGGAGAGGGGGAAATCGCCGGAGCCGCCCTGGAGGTGCCACCGCTCCCAATTCCGGGGCCAGTTCCGGTTCATGTCGATCCCCCCCAAGCCGTCGCTGTTGATGATCCCGTCTCCGTTCCGATCCACCCCCTCGGTGAGAACCGAGTAGAATGGCCCCGCATCCTCCTCGGACCGGGGGCGGAGGATGCGCCGATCCTCGGCATCGATGACGAAGCGTCCGTTCGGATCCTGGAATCGCATCTGGAGGATCTTTCCGTTCCCGGTCAGATCTTCCGGCGGATCCGAGTCCGGAATCCCATCGCCGTTCAGATCCACCGGGCGGGGGGTGCTCCGGAGCCAGGCGTCCTCGTAGAAGGAGAGATCTGCTCCATCCGGATTGAATTTCGGGTGGATGTAGAAGCTCCGTGTATCCAGGAGTCCGGTGACCTGCGGATCGGAACCGTGGTTGTTCACCAGGTAGGCCATCCAGTAGAGGGCCACCTGGGTGCTGGTGAACTCCCGGGAGTGGATGGCCCCGTCCACGTAGACCGCCGGCTTCTCGTCATGGGGTCCGGTGGCCTGATTGGTCACCCTGGCCACCAGGAGATCCTGACCGTAGATGCTCTTGCCGATCACCTCCAGTTCGACCAGGTCAGGACGGAGCGCCTGGAGTTCCCTCATGATCTGATGGGTCTGCCGGGTGTCGTGGTAGACGGACCAGTCCACCTCTCCGCCCGAGCCCACCAGCGCGGTGTCGGCGGGAGATGGGGCCGCCCCCGCCGGGGTGGTCACCGGCATCGGCGTGGCTCCACCAATCCCCGGCGCGGAGAGCCCCGCGGCCAGCGCGAGACCACAGGCAGCTGCCAGACCGAGGGGGCGGGTCAGGGCCGACATGTTACTGTACCTCCAGGAGTTCCACCTCGAACACCAGAATCGCGTACGGAGGAATCACTCCGCCTGCCCCCGGCGGCCCGTACGCCATGTCCCAGGGGATGACCAGGACCCGCTCTCCTCCCTCCCGCATTCCTGCGACACCGTCGTCCCACCCGGGGATGACCCGGCCCCCTCCCAGGGGGAAGGTGAAACCGGAATCGCCGCCACGGCTGCTGTCGAAAGAGCTGCCATCGGGGAAGAACCCGGTGTAGTGGACCCGAACCTGCCTCCCAGGCACCGCCTCTTCCCCGTCGCCCACCACCAGATCCCGTACCCAGACTCCGCCCGAGGTCTGCTCCATCTCATCGAAGTCAACCTGCAGTTCGGAGGCGTAGGTCAGGTCCGTTGGCATCACGTCGGGGCCGAAGGTGATCCCCTCAGGTGGGGAGGCGCCCTCTCCGCATCCTGCCAAGGAGAGGATGGGAACGAGGAGAAGGACGGCCAGGCAGGAGGCACGGCGAGAGATCGAGCAGCTTCGCATGAGGAGATTCCAGTTGAGCGGGACAAGTTTCGGTAACCCACATGGATGGGAGTCTCGGGCACAGGTCGACTCCCGGCAAGGAGGGACCAGGATCAGGCGGTGGCGCCACGACCCTGGAAATATTCACATCCTCGCCATAGTAATGGAGGGTTGGGTTCTCCCCGTGCCCGGGCACCGGGGGCTCCAGTTGACTCGTTCCCATGGCGAAACCCTTTACGTCCGAATCATCTCCTTTGCGGAGGTCCTGTGCCGTCCACCCCCCAGCATTCGACCAATTTGGTACCCCACTCCCTGGTTTCCACCGGCGGAGACCTTCGCCCACCGGGCGTGAACGCTCCGGTTCGGACCAAACGGACGCGGTTGAGGGCTTGGACAGGCGTCGCCGGACTCGCCGTCCTTGGAGCTGCCGCCTGCACCCCAGCCACAGGCGAAGGCGTCGCGGCGGTCGCCGACCGCTTCAATCCGGAGGCGGCGGCTGAGGGACTGCGGCTCGGCCCTCCGGCCTTCGACGCACCCCTGGCGTGGACGGGGCCGGGCCTCCCATTCCCCCCGGGTGAGAACCCCTGGCCCCGGATCAGGGAAGAGCGCATCCGCGACCTCCTGGGACCGGCCATGGACCGGGCCGGGGTGGACGCCTGGGCCCTCTTCCTCAGGGAGAACAACAACGATCCCCTGTCGCACCATGTAGGGGGCGAGAACGCCGGTGGGCTGGCGGCCTTCCTCTTCTTCCGGGAGTCCCAGGGCGTGTCGTCCATTGCCTTCTCGCCCGGCGGGGAGGCCACAGCGCTCCGGGATATGGCGCTCCATGATTCGGTGGCGGTGCTCTCCGGGGAGAATGCTTGGGAAGCGGCAGCTCGAGAGCTCCGGAGGCGCGACCCTCAGACCATAGCCGTGAACACCAGCCCCTCCCTTTCGGTCGCCGACGGCCTCTCCCACACCCAGTGGCAGCGGCTCACGGAGACGCTGGGGCCCGAGTTCTCCCGGCGGCTCACCTCATCCGAGGAGTTGGTGGTGCAGTGGCTGTCGGTGAAGACGGACCGGGAGGTGGAGATCATGACCCGAGCCGCGGAGATCACCGCGGCCCTGGAGATCGAGGCCTACAGCCGGGTCATCCCCGGGGAGACCCGGGATTCCGATGTGGCGGCTTACCTGAAGGCCCGGATGGTCCAGTTCGGCGTGGGCGACGCCTGGTCACCGGACCAGAACCCCAATGTGAACTCAGGTCCGGACCGGGGTCACTCCCACGCCACGAACCGGGTGATTCGGCCCGGCGACGTGATCCAGACGGACTTCGGGATCCGGGTCTGGGACATGTGGGTGAGCGACATCCAGCGCTTCGCCTACGTGCTTGCACCGGGAGAGTCGGAACCACCGGCCGAGATCCAGCGACGCTGGGAAGCGGCCGTAGCCGGGAACCGGGCTGCCTTCCAGGCCATGGCTCCGGGGGTGACCGGGCTGGAGGTAGATCGGGCCCAGCGGGAGGTCATGGACGCCGCCGGCTCCCTGGACGTGTTCTGGAATACAGGTCATCCGGTGGGATACTGGGCCCACGACGTGGGTCCGTCACTGGGAGGTGCCCAGCGGGGCCGGGAGCCCTCGTCCCACGCGCTCCGCCCCCTCCTTCCCGG
>SKJY01000320.1 GCA_007121775.1 Gemmatimonadota bacterium | reverse complement strand
GACGATCTTCCCATCGCGCTTCAGGGACTCGCCTGGCAGCAGCAGGAATTCTGGGACAACCTCCGGGAGCACTGTGGCCAGGCCTATCCGGGCTTTGCCGCCATCATCCGCGACGGCGACACCCGCCGGGAGGAGCTCTACGCCGATCGGGACTTCGTGGCCCACTTCCGCCAATGTCTGGACGAGGAGATCCGCATCGCCGCCCACATCGATGATGACCGGAGTCGCACCTGGATCATCACGCCGGTGCCGGGCCGTGGACTGGACCTCTACCACGACCACCGGAACCCCGACGGCTCCGATGCCGATGTGACCGGGTACGGTGCCGAGACGTCCCAGCCCGGCGACCCCCTCCGCCAGGACTTCACCCGTGACTCCGCCGCCGACGGAAGCCAGGGCTTCTGGATGTTCGAGATCGTGCCCGAGGAGGACCGCCTCTCCTACGGCAACCACGACGGCACCGAATGGCTGGTGCGCTTCGACTTCGACCTGGGCTCACCCCTGGATGAGACACCTCCGGCTCCGTGGGGATACGAGGACACGGAGCCCACGCATCCATGAGCGTCAGTAGGCCGGGGTCAACCGGAAGTCGGCGGGGATCTCGTTCTTGTGGACCCGCATGGCGTAGAGCCGGCCGAAGGTCAGGGCGTTGGAGGCCAGGAGTCCGAAGCGCCGGATGGCCTGGATGGGTCCGCCCTTCCGCCGGCTCTCCTCGATCTTCCGGGTATTCTCCACCATCCGGTTCATGCGGGCGATGAACTTGGGGTTCTCGAAGTCCAGAACCAGGGGGAAGCACTGCCGGGAGATCTCCGAGGTCTTCCGGAAGACCTCCAGGTCGTACTCACTCACGTCGAAGCCCATCTGGGCGTAGAAGTCCCGACGAAGGTGGTCCCGCACCCACATGGTGCAGAAGACGGCCAGGAGGAAGAAGCGGATCCAGTAGGTGTTCCGCCCGGAGATGTACTCGGGGTTCGAGTGCATGAGGGCGGCGAAGGCCTCCCCGTGGCGGAACTCGTCGTTGCACCAGTCCTTGAACCACTCGAAGATGGGGTGGAAGCGGAGTTCCGGGTTCTCCTCGAGCTGCCGATAGATGGTGATGTACCGGGCGTAACCGATCTTCTCCGACAGGTACGTGGCGTAGAAGATGAATTTGGGCTTGAAGAAGGTGTACTTCTTCTCCTTGGTCAGGAAGGAGAGATCCACTCCCATCCCCAGGTCCTTCAGGGTACCGTTGATGAATCCGGCGTGACGACCTTCGTCCCGGCTCATGTGCCCGAACAGCTCGACGATGTCGGGGTTCTTCACCCTCTTCTTGATCTCGGCGTAGAGGATGCAGCCTGAGAACTCGGCGGTGATGGAACTCACCAGGAAGTCCACGAACTGTTCCCGGTTCGGCATGTCCGACCAGTCCCCCTCGAACTTTTCATTCCGCTTGAAATGTCCCTTGTTTGGGTCGTTGCGGAACTCCTCCAGGAGTTGGTCCCACTCCTCCCGCACCTTCTCCACATTCAGCCGGTCCATGGCCTCGAAGTCGGTGGTGTAGAAGCGAGGGGATAGGGTGGCGCTCTCCTGGGCGACCCGGGTGCTCTCGTTGACCGGAGCGGATGTGGTGGCCGGATACATGGAATGGTACTCCTGGACAGGGGGGAGTGGGGCACCGGCGCAAGCGGGAGCCCGTGGACTGCGGGGATCACACCCCGCAGCGGATCTATGGGGCTATTCGAAGCCCACGTCGTAGAGCTCGTAGACTTCGAAAGGACCGATGGTCCTGACCCACCAGCGGCGGAGACGGCTGGCCCGTTTCACCGTGGCCCGGCCGGTCCGCCGTTCCACCTGTCCGTACTCGATGCTGTCAGGGGCGCCCTCCACCAGGACGGCGTCGCCGGGCTCCACGAATACACCCTCCAGATCCACATGGGCGTGGAGGTGTTCGTGGGTGCGCTCCAGATCGATGGTGCAGGGAACGGTGACCTTTTGCTGCCAGGTAAACCAGAAGAAGAGGAGGAAGAGGAGAGCAATGGCGCCCCCCAGGAGGAGAATGGGTCCCATGCAATTCAGTCCTTAGGCATCCGGATCCTGCGAACCGGAGACAGCGGGGTCCAGGGATTGACCCTGCGGGAGCAGGGCTGCGAAGGAAGCAGCGTTGGTGGCCCCGTAGGCCGCCAGGTCCAACCTGAGGTCGGAGACGGGATCGTGGAGCGTGAGCCTGCCGTCGGACCAGCGGGTGAGCCGATAGGGATCGGCGGGATCCGCGTTCCGGATCCGTCGCTCCCGACTCAGGGGACGGATGGCTCCCCGGAGGAAGCCGCCCTGGCCCGGCTCCAGTACCACCAGGATCTCCCCAGTCTCCGCGTCCATGACGGGCACGTCCCCGCCCCCGGCCAGATCCTCGGCACCGAAAGAGATGAATCGCTCCGCCACCGGAAACACACCTTCCCGCTCGGTGGCGTCGAAGGTGGTCACACCGAGACCCGTGGTCCGCCCGATGAAGGCCAGGGCCACCACCAGAGCCAGGAGTACCGCGATGGCCCAGAGCGCCTGGGGAGGGACCAGATTTTTCTGCAGTCCCCCGTCGTCCTCAAACCGGATCATGTCCCCATCCCCCCTGCCGCTGCCGGTGCGTCCCCTCCCGACACCCCGTCCCGGGACATCTCACCCCGAAGCGAATCGTCACGACTCCGCCGGGGCTGACCCGCGTCGGTAACCTGGGGCCCTTCGCCACCAAGCGCCGCCTGCGCCGCCGCACCCACGCGCCGCGCCACCTGCTCGGCGTCGGGGAGGGCGCGGAAGGCCGGTTCCGGCCGACCCCAGCGCCAGGGGCGGTGGTGGGGCCAGAGGAAGACCACGCCCATCCGTTCCGAGGGCGGGAGACGGAAGGTGATGAGTCCGGTCCCATCCCTGAACCCCCGGAAGTTGGCCTCCTGGATCTTCTCCAGGGGGAGGTTCAGGACAGCGGGAAGGGCGACGCCCATCCGCATGACCACCCTCCGGTCGGTGAGAGCGTAGGTGGTGCTGCGGCGCACGGCCCAGGCCAGGCCCAGGACCATTCCCGAGCCCACGAGTCCCACCACTACCAGCCAGGTGAGATCCGCAGCCAGAGCCGATCCAGGGCGTCCGGTGACGAGTCCCTGGCCAAGCCAGACCACCGCCAGCACCGCCCAGTAGATGATGAACAACCGCAGATACAGGGCGCGCATGGCCAGGGGGATCAGTTCAGGCCTCCCCTCCCAGAGGAGCGTCTCGCCCTCTGGGAGGGGCTCATTGATCCCATCGATGTAGACCGGCCCACTCCCCGATCCAGAATCTTCAACTGCTGCCGAATCGCCAGGTGGACGAAGAGGCATCCAGACCTCCCGGGTATTCTAGAAGAACGGCTCGGACCGCGACGGATCCGCGTACATGTATCCACCAGCATAGTACGCAACGATCCGGTCTTCTTCCAGCAGCGTGATCTGGTTCGGCGAACGGGTCCGGGGCACGTCCTTGAAGTGGGCGGCCTTGATGGACTTCACATTCACCGAACGGTCCCGGCGCCGAACCCGGCAGTAGGCGATGGGCAGGAGAACCACCCCCTCCCCTTCGGCCAACTCAACGGTCAGATACCGGATCTGCGGCTCCGCCAGATCCACCCAGAGGTCCACCACCGTGCCTGCCACCACTCCATCCGCACCTCGCACCACCATCCCGTGGGGATCCGGATCCCGGCGCTCCACGGACCAACCAGGGAGATTGCTCATGGGCTGGATCCGGGGCTTTCCGTCGTGCGTGTAGTCGGGCCGGTCCGACCGGTCCGGGTTCCATGCTGCCGGGCCGAGCCCGTCCTTCATGGGATCACCGGTGGGCTGAAGCGCCGCTCCCGGATGATTTCCGAATGACTTTGCCTTGAGAGACATCAGTTCTCCTCCTTCGCGGGACCGGCCTCAGCTCCGGCCCGGGTTCGTTCGATGATCTCGGCTTCCGATTTGCCCACCAGCGCCGGGTGCTTGGCCTGCACCGGCTGCTTCGGTTCGGGCGTCTTGGGGAAGCCCTCCACCGTGACCCGGCGTCCGTCGGCCGTATCCAGCGGATACCCTTCCCGCTTGTCTTCCCTCCTGAGGTAGATGATGAGAAGGGCAAAGAAGGCCCAGAAGACATATATGCTGATCTGGCCCAGATTCAGGTACTCGTTTTCCATGCTACACCTCCGTGTTCGGGATTACCCGGGGAGCTCGGCCAGGCCGAAACGCGACCGGCGCGAGTCCGCGGAGATCCTGCGCCCCCCTGCGACCAGCGGTCCCAAAACCGCCATGGCCAAGAAGAGGGCGAGCATCTCCAGTTGAAACACCACCATGTATCCTGCATCGGCGCCTGTGACCCCGGGTCCCAACCGGCCGGCCTCGGCCAGGCCTGCAGTCAGATCCCGGATCACGCCGCCGCCGAGGACAGCCAGCCCCATGGCCGACGCCTGCACCGCGCCCCACGCACCCATGGCCAGTCCGTTCCCCTCCGTGTCCTGGAGGTCCATGGCCGCCGTGAGGGTCCCCACCAGGAAAAAGCCCCCTCCCATGCCCAGGAGTCCCGATCCGATCTGGAGCAGGAGGGGCAGCTTGGTGGGTCCTGCCAGGAGGATGAAGGCGAAGGCCACCACCCCCAGGAGCATCCCCAACGCAGCGAGCCGGCAGGCATCCACCCCCCGGCCCAGCACCCGGGCGCTCCACGTGAATGCCACCAACGCGCCAACCGCCGTGATGGCGGTGAGCAGTGAGGTGGCCGCCACGCTCATTCCCAGCACCTCGCCTCCGAAGGGCTCCAGCAGGACCTCCTGCATGGAAAACCCGATGGCGCCGAGCCCCACCGCCACCAGGAGGCGGGTCGCCCGCCCCCCGCGGGTGAAGCGCCGCCACGCCTCACTGAACCGCTGCGGCTGCCCCTCCGAGACGACGCCTGCCAGCTCGGGGCGGCGGGCCTCCTGCTTCCAGAGGGCCACCACATTCAGCACCAGCGTCACCACCGCCGCCGCCTGCACCACCTGGATCAGGCGGACGGCGGAGAAGTCCGCCAGGAGGCGGGCGTAGACCAGCGCCGAAAGGAGCATCCCCGCCAGGAGGAAGAGGTAGAGGAGCGCCACCACCCGGGGGCGATCCTCCTTTCTGGCCAGGTCGGTGGCCAAGGCCAACCCGGCGGTCTGCACCGTGTGGGCACCGGCCCCCACCATGAGGAAGGCCAGCCCCGCACCCAGGTATCCGGCCCACGCCGGCCCCATCTCACCTCCTCCCAGGAGGAGGATCCCGAAGGGCATGACGGCAAAGCCGGCGAACTGCAGGAGGGTGCCGAACCAGAGGTAGGGTACCCGCCGCCATCCGAACGACGACCGGTGGATGTCGGAGCGGAAGCCGATCACTGCCCGCAGGGGAGCGAAGAGGAGGGGGATGGCCACCATGGTGGCTACCAGGGCTGCGCCGACCCCCAACTCCACGATCATGACCCGGTTCAGGACCCCCAAGAGGAGGGTCAGGGCCATCCCCACCGACACCTGGAAGAGGGCGAGACGAACCAGCCTGGAAAGGGGCAACTCGTCGGTGGCGGCGTCCGCGAAGGGAAGCCACCGAGTCCCCAACTCCGAGAGCATTCCGGCCCACCCTCCCGTCTTCATCTCTCCTCCTCACCGGCCTGGGGCCGGGGGCGGCGGAGTTCCACCGCATGGGAGATGTAGAAGCCCGACTGCACCCTCAGTTCACGGCCCCGCTCCCAACCGGCCATCCGGGGGTCGGCCAGGAGACGGCGGAAGAACGGATCGATGCGAACCGGTTGAATACCCGGGGCCCGATCCCGCCGGGGGAAGAGGGCACCGACCCGGTGCATGGCCCCCAGCACCAGGGTCCTGGGAGCCACCGTCACCAGAAGCCGTTCCCGGGCGCACCCCGCCAGGACCACCAGCCCCTCCACGCTCTCCTGGTCGTCGTAGTAGAGGAGCGAATCCATGGCCACCACGCAGTCCCAGGGACCGCCGGGGGGGGAGAGCATGTCCCCGGCATGGAGTTCGACCCGTTCCGCCAGGCCGGCCTCCCGGGCACGGCGGCGTCCCGCCTCCACCAGGGGCTCGGAGAGGTCCACCCCCGTCACCCGAACGCCGGAGCGAGCCAGGTGGAGGGAGAGCTCACCGGGCCCACACCCGGCGTCGAGGACCGAGGAGACCCCACCGGGCTCCAGCACCCATGAGGCCAGGGTATCTCGCATCCTTCGCCGCCCCTCCCGCACCGTCTCACGAATCCCGGTGAGGGGTGCATCGGAGGTGAGGCGGATCCAGTTCTCTGCCCGGTCCTCGAAGTACTCCCGTACGGAACGGCTCCGCCGGCCCCACGTCTCCGGCGCCTCGCCCGGAGACCCGGACGAGGAGGGAGAGGGGGGCGGGGGGAGGTCGGGAGCGTGGGCGGTCATCAGTCGAAGCCCAGGAGGTTGAAGATCTCGGCGTCACCCAGGGGCGAGACGTCCTGCCCCCCCGGTTTGGCCAGGACAGCGTCGGCCAGAGCCAGGTAGGCGTTGCGGGCGGCCTCCAGCTCGGGGGAATCGCCCTCCATCTCGAAGAGGGTGCACTTGCTCAGACGAGACCGACGGATCACATCCAGGTCCGGGACCACCTGCAGGGTATCCAGCCCGACCCGGCTGGTGAACCGGTCCACCTGATCGGTGGCGTTGGATCGGTTGGCGATGACCCCACCGACCCGGACCTTGTAGTTCTTGGACTTGGCCTTGATCGCCGCCACGATACGGTTCATGGCGAAGATGGAGTCGAAATCGTTGGCCGTGACGATGAAGGCCCGTTCGGCGTGCTGCAGGGGAGCGGCGAAGCCCCCGCACACCACATCGCCCAGGACGTCGAAGATCACCACGTCCGTGTCTTCCAGGAGGTGGTGCTGCTTCAGGAGCTTCACCGTCTGGCCCACCACATATCCCCCGCACCCGGTGCCGGCGGGAGGTCCGCCGGTCTCCACGCACATGACTCCGGCATAGCCTTCGTGGACGAAGTCCTCGGGCCGGAGTTCCTCGGCGTGGAAGTCCACCTCCGCCAGCGTGTCGATGACGGTGGGGATCATGGTCCGGGTCAGGGTGAAGGTGGAGTCATGCTTCGGATCGCACCCGACCTGCAGGACCCGTTTCCCCTTCAGCGCCAGCGCCGCCGAAAGGTTGGAGGAGGTGGTGGATTTGCCGATCCCCCCCTTCCCGTAGATGGCCAGGATCATGGCGCCCTGTGTCTCTTCGGGGACATCCATGTGGACCTGGAGACTGCCTTCGCCGTCTCCGGTCTCGTCCTTGCCGACCTGGTCCTTCCCCCGCACCGGGGGAACCACCGGGAGCGCTCCATTCGTGCTCATGCCGCCACCTCCTCTTCAATGCCTTCGAGTCGGTCGTCGAGCTCGTCCAGAGCCTCGTCGAGCCGTGCGCGGGTGTCGTCGTCGGGTTCCCAGTAGCCGCGTTCGCAGGCCTCCTGGAGGCGCTGGCCCATACGGGCGGCGGCCTCCGGGTTCAGGGCGGAGAGACGTCGACGCATCTCCTCGTTCAGGACGTAGGTCTCACCGATCTCACGGTAGACCCACTGGGGCACCACGCCCGTGGTCGCGGACCATCCCACCGTATTGGTGACCCGGGCCTCGATCTCGTTCACTCCCTGGTAGCCGTGGGCCAGCATCCCCTCGGTCCAGCGGGGGTTCAGGGTCCGGGTCCGGGTCTCCAGATCGATCTGCTCCTGGAGGGTTCGGACGCGGCCGCCACCCCGGGTCTCATCACCCAGGTAGATGGCCACGTCACCACCACCCCGGGCCGTTCGAGCAGCCCTGGCAAGCCCCCCCAGGGAGTCGAAGTACTGGTCCAGATCCGAGACTCCGAGCTCCACCGATTCCAGGTTCTGGTAGGTGAGCTCCACCTTGCCCAGAAGATCCTCCAGAAGCTCCGAGGCCGGGTGCGGACGCCCTTCCTCGTCGTACCCGAACCCCTTCCGACCCACGAAGCTCTGCCCGAGCTCCGACTCCTCCTGCCAGGTGCCGGCGTCCACCAACTGGTTCACATTGGCACCGTAGGCGCCGTCGGAGTTGGAGAACACCCGAAGGGCCGCCATTCGCAGGTCACCGCCGTTTCGGCGGGCACGCTCCCGGGCGTGGGCCCGGATCCGGTTCATCTCGTCGGGCTCCTCGGCGGTGGCCGCCAGGTAGGCGGCCCGGGCCAGGAGCTGGATCTGGAGGGGGAGGAGATCCCGGAAGATCCCCGATGTGGTGATGACCACATCGATCCGGGGCCGTCCCAACTCTTCAAGTGGGATGAGGCGGGCACCGCAGAGGCGGCCGTAGGTGTCGAAGGTGGGCTCGGCACCCATTAGGGCCAGCGCCTGCCCAACCGGCGCCCCCTCCCGCTTCATGTTGTCGGTTCCCCAGAGGACGAAGCCCACCGCCTCCGGGAGGGCCCGACCCGAAGCGGTGTGCCGCTCCAGGATTCGCTCCGCCTGCCGGGCGCCCTCGGCCATGGCGGCTCGGGAGGGGATCCGCCACGGGTCGAAGGCATACATGTTCCGCCCCGTGGGGAGGATCTGGGGAGAGCGGAGGAGGTCGCCGCCGGGAGTCGGGGCGATGTAGCGCCCGTCCAGACCCCGGACCACAGCCTCCAGTTCACCATTCTCCCGGAGCCCTTCCGCCAGCGACTCAAGGCGGGAGAGGAGCAGCTCTGCCGCTTCCCTGGGCGCCCCCTGGGCCTCCAGATGATCGGCGGCAGCGGGGATCCCCTTCCCCGGCTCCGCGTCAACCAGGATGGACACCGCCTCCTCCAGCTCCCGTTCAAAGACCGCCTCCTGGGAGGGTTCGTCGCCACCCAGCGCCTCTCGGACCCGGTCCTCTCCAGGCGCGGGGCATAGTCCGGCGGCCACCACCAGCTCCCTGAGCACCTCCCCTTCCGGGTTCCGACCTAGACGGTGGAGGCCGTGGGGGATGAGGGAGCTCTCCAGCTCCATGAGGCGTTCCCGGAGACGACCGGCCCACTCCTCGGCGGGCTCACCGGCCTCTTCCTCCAGGCTCTCGGCGGTGGCCAACTCCAGCTCCACCGCCAGAACCCGGGCAGCGTCCCGGAGCCCGTCCACCTCGTCCTGGGAGGCGTCGGGCGGAAGCCCCCTGAGGCGATCCAGGGTGTTCTTCAGATCCAGCAGACCCCGGTAGAGGCCGGCCCGGAGGACGGGGGGAGTGAGATAGGTGAGGAGGACGGCACTCCCCCGCCGCTTCGCCAGCGTCCCCTCGGAGGGGTTGTTGGCGGCGTAGAGGTAGAGGTTGGGCAGATCACCGATCATCCGCTCCGGCCAGCACGCGCCGCTCATCCCCACATGCTTTCCGGGCATGAACTCCATGGCCCCGTGGGTGCCGAAGTGGAGGGCGGCGTGGGCTCCGAACTCTTCCCGGATCCACCGATAGTAGGCCACGAAGGCGTGGGTGGGGGCGAATCCGCCCTGGAAAAGCAGACGCATGGGATCCCCTTCCCATCCGAAGGGAGGCTGGATCCCCACGAAGACGTTCCCGAAGCCCCGTCCCTGGATGAGGATATGGCTTCCGTCGGTGAGTTCCCGGCCCGGCGCCGGTCCCCAGGCCTCCTCGATCTCGTCCAGCCACTGCTGGCGGGCCACGTGCCGGTCCACCGGCATCCGGTGATGCACGTTGGCGGGGGTCCCGAACTGCTCCCGGTTCCCCCCGAGGATGGACTCCTGCAACTCCTCCATCGTCTCGGGGAGGTCGTCCACCCTGTACCCCTCGTCCCGGAGGCGGTGCAGAACGTCGTGGAGAGACTGGAAGACGTCCAGGTAGGCCGCCGTCCCAACCTTCCCCCCGTTGGGCGGGAAGTTGAAGAGGGTCACCGCCACCTTCCGCTCCTCCCGGGGCGTTTCCCGGAGGCGGACCCAGCGGTCCACCCGGTCGGCGATGCGCTCCACCCGTTCCTCGATGGGCACGGAGCGGGCACCGCCTGGCTCCTGACCGGTGCCGCTGCGGCCTCCGAAGACGGCGGGGTTCACGGCGCCGTCCAACTCCGGGAGAGCCACCATGAGGGCGGTCTGCATGGGGGTGAGCCCCCGAGAATCATCCTTCCACTCGCGCACGGTCTGGAACTCCAAAGGCTGGAGCGCCGTGTAGGGCACGTCCAGCCGAGCCAGGAGATTCCGGGCCGCGTCCGAATCGTTGTAAGCGGGGCCGCCGACCAGGGAGAAGCCGGTGAGGGAGATTACAGCCTGAACCAGTGGCGAGCCTTCCCAGCGCAGGAAGAATTCCTCCACCGGCTCCGTGTTATCCAGGCCAGCGGCGTAAGCGGGTATGGTGCGGTACCCCCGGGCCTCGAGCGCCCGGATCACCGCATCGTAATGGGCCGTATTCCCGGCCAGTACGTAGGACCTCATGAGGAGGATGCCCACATACTTGCCTCCGCCTCCCTGGGGGAGCTCGCGGAGGCTCTCGGCCAGGCCCAGGCCCGGGAGATCGGGGTGGTAGAGCCCCACTTCCGGGTAACGCTTCGGAGCCGGGACATCCCCGGCTCGGGCGTCATCTTCCCCGTAGCGGGCCAATACGTAGCGGAGCAGGCTCTCCATGTTCTCCTGTGAGCCGGAGAGCCAGTACTGCAAGATGAGAAAGTAGGCCCGGACATCCTGGGCCGTCCCCGGGATGAAGCGGAGGAACCGGGGGATCTGCCGGACCAGGCGCATCTGCTTGCGCCCCGACGACCCACCCTGCCCGTCCTTCTTCTCCCCCTTGAGCTTCCGGAGGAGGGAGAGGGGAGACCAGTTGGATCGATCCTCGGGACGCATGGAGAAGCCGCCCATCCGGGTCAGCTCCATGACAGGGCCTTCCGAGAGAAGGCAGATCAGGGCCCGGTACCGATCCCGGTGCTCGGTGAGGATGGGGAGGATCACCGACGAGTGCTGGGGCATGAAGATCTGCCCCACCACCACGATGTCGGCATCCCGGAGATCGGCCCGGCACGCATCGGCGGAAGCGGGATCGCTGTCCCAGTCCGCCGCAACATGGAGGGCAATCTCCAGCTCCCCCATGGCGGCGGATTCAACAAGGCGCGTTCTCGCCTCCCGGAAGGCCGCCACGGCATGGCTGTTCAGGGTAACCACCACCAGCTTCATTGCTTCGATCTCCTTTGGAAGCTCAGCTCCCCGACGCTTGGCAGGGGGGCCTTGGGCGACGGTCGGGCCCATCGACGGGGGAACCCCCGCACCGCCGTCCCGATCCTCATCTGGATCCGAAGTGGGCCTTCGCCTCGTACAGGGTCTCCACCGAGATCTCGGTGAGTCCCTGCTGACGGGCGAAGGCTTCCGTGTTGCGCCTGGCCTTCTTGCGGACGAAGAAGGGGATCTTCCTGAGCTCTGCCTGGGCCTCGTCATCCCAGACCAACTCCGTACCTGCGGGAGTGGGGGCAGAGGTGGACGTGGCCCGGGCCTCGCCCGCTTCCGGGGCGGCGCCATCCGGCGCGGCGGGGGTGGAGGCAGCTACTGTCGCCCCTTCCTTCCCGAGGTCTTCACTCTCCGGGGGCGCCTCAGCGGCCCGCCCGTTCGTCGATGAGGGCCGGGCTGCCGCCAGATGCGAGGGGGAGCGGTCATTACCGAACTCGAAGTCGTCCTGGAACATCCCCAGAAGGTGCTCCTCGAGCCCCATCATGAGGGGGTGGACCCAGGTGTCGAAGAGGACGTTGGCCCCCTCAGGCCCCATCTGGGGCGAGTAGCGGGCGGGGAAGTCCTCCACATGGACCGGTGCCGAGATCACAGCACAGAAGGTGCCCAGGCGCTTGGCGATGTGCCGCTCCATCTGCGTCCCCAGAACCAGCTCGGGGGCTGCCTCCTGAATGGCCTCCTCCACCTCCAGGTAGTCGTCGGTGATGAGGGGCTCCACCCCCAGCTTCCTGGCGGCGGCACGGACCTCCCGGGCGAACTCCCGGTTGTAGGCACCGAGCCCCACCACCTTGAACCCCATCTCTTCCGAGGCCACCCGAGCTGCGGCAACGGCGTGGGTGGCATCGCCGAAAACGAAGACCCGCTTGTCGGTGAGGTAGTTGGAGTCCACCGAGCGGGAATACCAGGGGAGTCGGGTCGTCACCGCCTCCAGGGCACCGTCGGCATCGAGTCCCGCCACCCCCGCCACCTCCCGGACGAAGTCCCGGGTGGCGCCCACGCCGATGGGGACCGTCTCCACCATGGGTTGCTTGAAGGTCCGCTTGAGCCAGCTCGCCGCGGTCCGCCCCACCTCGGGATAGAGGACCACATTGAAGTCGGCTTCGCCGAGACGGGCCACATCCGCAGGGGAGGCGCCGAGGGGTGCCACCACTCCCACATCCACCCCCATCCGATCCAGGAGGCTCGAGACCTCCCGGATATCGTCGCGGTGCCGGAACCCGAGCGCCGTGGGTCCCAGCAGGTTGCACACCGGCCGCCGGCCCTCCGGCGGCGGGCGACGCCACGTCGGTGGCGGTGCATGGGGGAGGCAGAGGGTCCGGACGATCTGATAGAAGGTCTCGGAGGCGCCCCAGTTCTCCTTTCGCTGATAGGCCGGGAGTTCCAGTGGAATCACCGGAACGGGCAACCCCAGACTTCCCGCCAGATTCCCCGGGTCATCCTGGATCAGCTCCGCGGTGCACGAGGCCCCCACCAGGAGAGCCTGGGGACGGAAGCGCTCGTACGCTGCCTGGGTTGCCTCCTTCACCAGCCCCGCCGTGTCGCCCCCCAGATCCTGGGCCTGGAAGGTGGTGTAGGTGACGGGCGGGCGGTGATCCCTCCGCTCGATCATGGTGAAGAGGAGGTCTGCGTAGGTGTCGCCCTGGGGAGCGTGAAGGACGTAGTGAAGATCCTTCATCCCCGTGGCCACCCGCATGGCCCCCACATGGGGCGGACCCTCGTAGGTCCAGATGGTGAGCTCCATGGATTACACCTCCAGGAGCCCGCGACGCCGGAGCGGCCGGGCGAAGAGTTCGGCCAGATCCCCTGCCTGATCGAAGCCGTGAATGGGCGTGAAGACCAGCTCGATGGCCCACTTCGTGGTCATCCCCCTTGCCTCCAGGGGATTGGCGAGCCCGAGTCCGCACACGGTGATGTCGGGCCCTGCGGCGAAGGCCCGGTCCAACTGCCGCTCCACATCCTGCCCCTCCGAGAGGACGAGCCCGTCGTCGGCGGGGAGCAGATCGAGCTCGGCCCCCATGTGCTCCCGATGGAGGAAGGGCGTTCCCACCTCCACCGGACGCATCCCCAACTCCCGGCGAAGGAAACGGGCCAGGGGGATCTCGATCTGGGAATCTGGGAAGAAGAAGATCCGCTTTCCCTCCAGCGTCTCCCGGTAGCGCGCCAGAGCCGCGGTCCCCCGCTCCCGGGCCCGTGCCGTAACCTCCAGCACCCGGTCCCGGGGGACGGACCACGCCTCCGCGGCCGCCATGATCCAGGCCAGGGAGCCCTCGACACCGAAGGGATAGGGGGCCGGGATACGAACGGCACCCCGCTTTCGGAGGGCCGCCATGGTCTCGTTAACCCAGGGCTGCGCCATGAGCACCCGGGTGCCGGGACCCACCGGCGGCAGCGTCTCGGTACTCCGGGGCGGGAAGAAGTGAACGGGCCCCACCTCGAGAGCGTCGAAGATCCGACGCATCTGATCTTCCACCACGTCGGCCATGGTCCCCACCACCAGAAGGGACCGCTCGTCGGCGGGCGCCTCGGGGAGTTCAGGCACCATGGCGGTGAGACAGGTGTCTTCCCCTTCGGTGAAGGTGGTCTCGATCCCGCTCCCCGAGTAGGAAAGGACACGCACGCGAGGGGCGTGGATGGTACCCAGACGCTCCGCCGCCTTGGCCAGGTCCAGCTTGATGACCTCGGACGGGCAGGAACCCACCAGGAAGAGGGTCCGGATGTCAGGCCGCCGTGACAGTAGACGGCCCACCACCCGGTCCAACTCCTCGTGCATGTCGGCCATCCCGGCGAGATCCTTCTCTTCCATGATGGCGGTGCCGAACCGGGGCTCGGCGAAGATCATGACCCCCGCCGCCGATTGCATGAGGTGGGCGCAGGTGCGAGACCCCACGATGAGGAAGAAGGCATCCTGCATCTTCCGATGCAGCCAGATGATCCCGGTGAGACCGCAGAACACCTCCCGCTGACCCCGCTCCTTCAGGACTGGAAGATCCTGGCACCCCGAAGGGGATGAGCCGACGGTGGACACGGGCGCTCCACTCATGACGTCACCTCCGCCAGCCCACCGTCGCCGGTCTTCCCTTCCCTGAGCGCCGCCTCCTGCCGTCGGGCCGCCTTCAGCTTCAGGACGAATTGGAGGGCGTTCACCGTGTAGGCGGCGTACGCCACCAACGCCAGCCAGGCGAGGCCGGTGCTGGAGAGGAAGGGAACCACAAGCCCCACCAGGTAGGCGGTGTGGAGGGCCATGACCCCCATGCTCACCACGTCTTCCCAGAAGAAGGCCGGTGCGAAGAGCCACTTTCCGAAGACCTCCTTCTCCCAGATGGAGCCGGTGATCATGATGAGGTAGAGGAGCACCGTCTTGATGACCACCGAGATGACGGCGGCCTCTCCCCCGAGCCCTGTAGCCAGATAGCGGACCAGGAGGACGGCGCTGACGATCATGACGAGGAACTGCAGCGGGGCCAGGACGCCCTGGACAATGGTCCAGACCGACCGATCCCGCCGGAGCCGCTCCTCCGGTGTATAGAGAGGATGGCGCGCTTGGCTGGTCACATCGGGCTCCGATCAGAAGGGTATCGACCCGGGCTCCCCATCGACGGAGGGGCGTAGCTGCATCTGGCGAGATCATAAGCCCGGGGAACGCCGGCTGTCAAGAAATATTGACGTCGAGCATTCTGGACATTATTCAAGGGGGGAGGGGTGATCCGGTGGGAGCCCAACGGATCCGGGGCAGATGGGAAGGTATCCTCCGGCTCCATGGTCCAGGGCCCGGACCCCCTCACCGGCGAATACGGGCTCGGGCTACTGAACAAGGAGGATCGACGCGTCATGCTCCAGGAACTCTCTACCCCTTCCCTCGGGAAGCACGGGCTCCTCCAGGTCATGCGCCCATCCTCGGCCCGTTCCGGACGGATTCGGAGCACGAACCGGATCCGCCACCTGCTGTCAAACGAACCAGGGGCAGGGTTCCCTGGAGGCCTGTCGATGTCCGATCAAGACGGTTCCCCGAACCTTCCCATATCGTCCCGGGAGGTTCGGGACGATGACGTCGAGGAGTTCATCCGGGTGGTGCGCACCCATGACGACGACGCCGTTGACCGGTTCGTCGCCGGACTCATCCGCGACGGGATCTCTCCGGAGGGGATCCTGTCGTCTCTCATCCCTCCCACCGCCCACCGGCTCGGTGATTGGTGGGAGGACGATTCATGCGACTTCGTGGAGGTCACCCTGGTGCTGGGACGGCTCCAGCGCCTGGTACGCTCCACCCTCCGGAAGATACCGACCCGCCTCGAAAACGGCGTTCCCGATCGGAGCCAGATCATCCTTTCGGCCCTGCCGGGGCAACAGCACACCCTGGGACTCCTCATTACTTCCCACTTCTTCCGTCTGGATGGATGGGGAGTGGAGATGGGTCCCCCCTTCCTCCCCTACGCCACCTCGGACCGGGTCGCAGAGACCCACTTCGATGTGGTGGCCTTCTCGGTGGCGACGTCATCCGGATTGGACGATCTGGCCCGGGAAATCGAACGGGTGCGGGTGAAGTCCCGCAATCCGTCCATCGCCGTGATGGTGGGGGGAGGAGCATTGACTCGCGTGCCGGATCTGGTGAAGCGGGTGGGAGCCGACGGCTCCGCCTCCGACGCTGAGTCCGCACCGGCAGTGGCCCGGACCTTCATCCAGGGTCCGAAGAGGTCCAGGTAGCTATGCCTGGTCGCTGCGACCACTCACCTCCTCGCCTTTAGAGCCGGGGGCTGGACCCCCCGGACCGGGAGAAGGGGTCCACGTTGAATAGAATCTTTGAAACACAGGCACCGGAATCCCAGGGATCCACCGGTGACCCCATAATAGATCGTCTGATCCGGGCTTCCTCGGACCTGGCCGTCCTCATCGGCCCCGATGGGGCTGTGGAGGAGGTCCATCGGGGGCGAGCGTTTGCCCAGCAGGGCACCGACGCTTGGCTGGGCCGCCCGTGGGTCGACACGGTGACCTCCGAGACCCGGACCAAGGTGGAGGGCCTCCTGCAGGAGGCGCGGCAAGAGGGTGCGTCCCGCTACCGGCAGGTGAACCAGGTCTTCCGGGATGGGGTGGAGATCCCGGTGAGCTACACGGTGGTGCGTTACGACGAGGAGGGCCGGTTGCTGGCGTTGGGTCGGGACCTAAGGGCCCTGTCCGAACTCCAGAAACAGTTGGTGGACGCCCAACAGGCGCTTGAGCGGGACTACTGGCGGCTCCGCCAGGTGGAAACGCGCTACCGCCTCCTCTTCCAACGGTCCACCGAGGCCGTCCTCCTGGTGGAGGCCGACAACCGGCGGGTAGTGGATGCCAATGAGGCTGCCGGGAAGGCGTTCGGGCGCTCGCTGAGAGACCTCCTGGACGCCCGTATCCCCGAGGGGATGGACCTGGACTACGACGAGTCCGAGGAGGTTCGCAGGCATCTGGCCCAGGTGGGAGACACGGGCCGCGGCGAGCCGGTCCCCATCAGCCTGGGCCCCGGGAGCGCCTGGTGGTTCGAGGCCTCCCTGATCCGGGAAGACCGGTCCCGGGTCTTCCTGGTGCATCTGAGACCCATCCAGATGTCGGCGTCGGATATGGGCAGTCGGGACCTCCGCTCCCTGAAGCTCCTCTCCAACGCCCCCGATGGATGGGTAGTGACGGACATGGACGCCCGGGTAATGGGGGCGAATCGGGCCTTTCTGGACCTGGTTCAACTCTCGTCCGAGGACGAGGCGGTGGGTGAGAGCCTGGGTCGGTGGCTGGGACGCCCCGGTGCGGATCTCACCGTTCTCCTTGCGAACCTCCAGAAGTTCGGGGTAGTGCGGCTCTTCCCCACCACCCTCCTGGGAGAGTTGGATCTGGAGACGGAGGTGGAGCTATCCGGGATCCTTCTTCAGGAGATGGATCCGCCGGGGATCGGGATCATCGTCCGGAACGTGAGCCGCCGCCTCGCGGTGGATCGCACCGCCCGACGGGACCTCTCCCGGACCATGGATGAGCTCACCCACCAGGTGGGCAAGGTGTCGCTGAAGGAGTTGGTGCAGAACACCACGGCCATCGTGGAGGCGCACTTCATCGAATCGGCGCTGGAGCTGACCGACGACAACCGCACCGCCGCGGCCGAACTCCTGGGTGTGAGCCGACAGAGCCTCTACACCAAGCTGCGTCGCTACAACCTGGAGGGACCGAGCAGGGACCGAAAATAGCCCTCCCGCAGGACCGGGGAGACTTTTTTTTGACCCTGAGTGTCTAAATTTCTTGACAGACCATTCCGTCATCCCAAAATTACACTCGGAGGGCAGGGAGCTTCCGGAGCCGAGTGCGGTGCTGGAGCTCTTCAAGCCCGTGACCTGGTTCCCGCCCATGTGGGCGTTCCTCTGCGGAGCGGTCTCATCGGGCATACCGCTTGGAAATCGATGGCATATCACACTTTTGGGGATCGTGGTGGCTGGTCCGCTGGTCTGTGCCAGCAGTCAGGCCGTCAACGACTGGTTCGATCGACATGTGGATCGGATCAACGAGCCGAATCGGCCTATCCCCAGTGGGCGGATCCCCGGGCGATGGGGGCTCTGGCTGGCCATCGGGTGGAGTCTGGTCTCTGCTGGAGCGGGGTGGTTCCTGGGAACCTGGGGGTTCATAGCCACTCTCCTGGCCCTGGCGCTGGCCTGGGGATACTCGGCTCCGCCCTTCCGCTTCAAGGAGAACGGATGGGTGGGCAATCTGGCGGTGGGGATCTCCTACGAGGGGCTGGCCTGGGTGACCGGGGCCGCCGTCCTTCTGGGGGGGGCGCTTCCTTCCGGGGAGATCCTGCTGGTGGCCCTGATCTACAGTCTGGGAGCTCATGGGATCATGACGTTGAATGACTTCAAGGCCATTGAGGGGGATCTCCGGGTGGGGATCCGCTCCCTTCCGGCCCGTCTGGGGCCGCAGAGGGCCGCCTGGGTGGCCTCCGTGGTCATGGTGACGGCGCAGTTGGTTGTGGTGGGCCTCCTCCTCTTCTGGGACCGGCCCGCCCACGCCCTGGCGGTAGCTGCCCTCCTGCTGGTGCAGATCCCCATGATGGCCCGCTTCCTGGCTATGCCCCGGGAACGGGCCCTCTGGCTCAGCGCCCTGGGCGTGCCGCTCTACGTCTCGGGCATGATGGTCACCGCATTCGCTCTGAGGGGGGGAGTATGAAGGGTACGGCTGCCATTCGTGGGCTGAGCTGGCCGAGCATCGCTCGTCTGGCTCTGATCCAGGTCTCCATCGGCTCCATCATGGTCATCATGACCTCCACCCTGAACAGGGTGATGGTGGTGGAGTTGGGGTTGGCGGCAGCGGTTCCCGGCGCCCTGGTGGCGCTTCACTTCGCCGTGCAGCTCCTCCGTCCCCGCCTGGGGTTCCGCTCGGACACCGATGGGAAGCGAATCACCTGGATCGTGGGTGGGATGGGCATCGTGGTACTGGCCGGGATCGGAGCAGCGGCGGCCACGGCCCTGATGGAGACCAGCACGGCGATGGGAATCAGCGCCGCAGTTCTAGCCTTCTTCTTCCTGGGCTTCGGGATCAGCGCCTCTTCCACCCCCTTCCTGGCCTATCTGGCGGAACGGGTGGATGAACGGCGGATGGCGGGTGCGGCGGCCCTGACCTGGATCATGATGATCGCCGGGATGATCGCCACGGCCATGATCGCCGGCTTCCTCCTGGATCCCTTCTCCTACGGCCGCATGGTGGCGGTGACGGCGGGGGTCTGCGGCGCGGCCATGGTCATGACCCTGGTGGCGGTGTGGGGACGCCGGGACGGGATCGTGGTGGATGCCTTCCGGGGCACCGGGGGAAGCCAGCGGGAGGATGTCTCCTTCAAGGAAGCCTTCGGTGCCATGTGGAGTGACCCCCAATCCCGCCGATTCGCCACTTTCATCTTCGTGGCCATGATGGCCTATTCGGCTCAGGAGATCATCCTGGAGCCCTTCGCCGGCTCCGTCTTCGGCATGACCCCCGGCGAGTCAACCCGGGTGGCGGGGATGCAGCACGGCGGAGCACTCCTGGGGATGGCGCTGGGGGCCTTCGGGGCCTCCCGGTTCGGCACCCTGACCCGGTGGGCCGCCGCCGGTTGCGTTGGTTCGGCTGTAGCCCTGGGGGGACTGGCCTTCATGCCGGTCCTGGGGTGGACGGAGGGAATGAAGTTCTTCGTCTTCGCCCTGGGTGTGGCCAACGGGGTGTTCGCCGTAGCAGCCATCGGCGCCATGATGGGGCTGACGGTCCGGGGGAAGGTGGGAGGAGCCGGGCTTCGCATGGGATTCTGGGGCGCCTCCCAGGCAATCGCCTATGGAACCGGCGGTCTCATGGGCGCGATCCTCTCCGATGTGGCCCGTACCGTCCTGGGCTCTCCCACCCTGGGGTACGTCCTGGTCTTCATCCTCGAGGGTGTGCTCTTCGTGGTGGCGGCCTGGATCATCCTGGGAATGCCCAGCACCTCACCCCGCCCCGCCGGCGGTGAGGCCATGACGAACAAGGCGGCCATGGCCCGCGGCCTGGCCCTCTCGGAGCCCGGCTGATGTCTTCCCGGCTCCCTGCCCCTTCCGAGCCCGGGAAGTCCCGGGTCCGCTCGCACCCCGATCGAGACGTTCGGGAGCGGAAACCAGCATCAAGCTCCGGCGACACCACACTCGCCGGAGAAGCATGGAAGACCCCGTCCCCTAGCTGGGACTTCGCCAGCCCGTATGGACTGCAGCCGGAACCGGAGGAGAGATCATGAAGAAGGTCGACGTCGTTGTCGTTGGAGGAGGTCCTGCAGGTGCCACCGCGGCCCATGAGCTCGCGCAGAAGGGGCACGACGTGGTCCTCCTGGACCGGGCCGGCCGGGTGAAACCGTGCGGCGGCGCCGTGCCTCCCCGCCTCATGGAGGCCTTCGACGTCCCCGAGTCCATCCTTGTGAACCAGGTGGACACCGCTCGGATCCTGTCCCCTCGTGGTGAGAAGGTGGACATCCCGGTGGGAGATGGATTCGTGGGTATGGTGGACCGGGGTCCCTTCGACGAATGGCTACGCACCCGCGCCGCCTCCGCAGGGGCCACCCGGATCACCGGAAGCTTCAAGTCCATCGAGCGTCAGAAGGATGGGTCGGCCGTGGTGCGCTACACCGCCGGCTCGAGCCGTGGCGGCGAGGAGCGCTCCCTTGGCGCCCGCCTGGTGGTGGGAGCCGACGGGGCCCTCTCACAGGTGGCCAGGCAAGAGATCCCTGACTCGGACCAAGGGAAGTTCGTCTTCGCCTACCACGAGATCATCGAGTCACCGGCGGAGACCTCCGAGGCCTTTGCGCCCCAGCGATGCGACGTCTACTACCGCTCGACCCTCTCTCCGGACTTCTACGCCTGGGTCTTCCCCCACGGCCACACCACCTCGGTGGGTACCGGCACCTCCATCCGGGGCTTCGACATGCGTAGCGCCATCTCCGACCTGCGGGAGCAGACCGGACTGGCCACTGCGCAGACCATCCGCAAGGAAGGGGCCCCCATCCCCCTCAAGCCCCTCCCCCGCTGGGAGAATGGCCGGGATGTCATCCTGGCCGGGGACGCCGCCGGTGTGGTGGCGCCCTCTTCCGGGGAAGGGATCTTCTACGCCATGACCGGTGGACGCCTGGCGGCCGATGTGGGCGACGAGGCCCTTCGCACCGGCGACGCGCGGATCCTGGCGCAGGCTCGCAAGCGCTTTCTCAAGACCCATGGGCAGGTCTTCTGGGTCCTGGGCCTCATGCAGCGGTTCTGGTACACGGACGACGCGCGCAGGGAGCGGTTCGTCGCCATCTGCCGGGACCGGGATGTCCAGGAGCTCACCTTCGAGGGCTACATGCAGAAGGAGCTGGTGAAGGCCCGCCCCCTCGCTCACGCCCGGATCTTCTTCAAGAATCTGGGCCACCTCACGGGACTGGTACCGGCATGAGCGCGCTCATCGAGAAACCCCCGGGGGTCCGGAAACCCTCGAGGGCACGATCTCCCAACGGTCTGGACCTGGCCGATTCCTTTCCGGGAGAGGTCATCCCCCTCCTGGAACGGGAGCTATATCACTCCACCCTCCACCACGCCGGACTCCCCACCGGGTTGGAGGACGCCCTGCGACATGCAGTGGGGATCCCCCATGGCGGCGGACGCCGCTGGCGGCCTCTCCTGGCGCTGGCCGCGGCCCGGGCCTGTGGCGGGGACCTGGAAGATGCCCTGGGAGTGGCGGTGGCGGTGGAGTTGACCCACACAGCCTCCCTGGTTCTGGACGATCTTCCCTGTATGGACGATGCCGATCAGCGCCGGGGCACCTCCGCCACCCATCGGCAGGTGGGGCTCTCCGGAGCCATTCTCCTCTCCATCGGCCTCCTGGCCAGGAGCGCCGAGCTCCTGGGCCGGTCGCGCCAGGGCGGTGGGGAGATGGCCGGGGTCTGGGGACGGTGCTTCGGTCTCTCCGGAATGGCGGGAGGCCAGGCGGTGGACCTCCTTGGTACCTTCCGCAAGGGTGGCTGCCACCGGCGGCTCCACCGCCGGAAGACTACCGACCTGGCGGCCTTCGCCGTCTGGGGCGGAGCCACCGCCGCAGGCGCCGCCGACACCACCCGAGAGGCCCTCTGGCGCTTCGGAGAGGACCTGGGATGGGCCTACCAACTGGCTGATGATGCCCGGGATCTGGATGAGGACGCGGCGCTGGGGAAGGCCCCCGGCGGCCGGCGACCGGCCGCTCAGTCCATCCGTCTACTAGGCCGCGCCCGCCGCCGTCTGGAGGAGGCGCCGGGGATCTCGTCGGAAGGGCTGGCCCTCCTGGCGGGACTGGGGTGCAGAATCGTGGGAGCGCCAGGGCAGACGCCCCGACTACAACCTGGAGGTCTTCCGTGCTGATTTCCATCGGACTCGACTACCGGACCATGAATGTCTCGGAGCGGGAACGTTGGGTTATCTCCGACGACCAGGTCCCCGGGCTCTATCAGGGGATGGCCCGGACGGAACTGGAGGAGCTGGTGGTTGTCCGGACCTGCAACCGCACGGAGATCTACGCCTGGACCGGAGAGAGGGGGGCGGACCCAGCCCGATTGGCCGCGCTCTGGGCAGACGCCATCGGGCTGGCCGACGCCCCGGAGCACAGGCTCGTGGTGCGTCGGGATACGGCGGCGGCGCGCCACCTCCTCCGTGTCTGCGGTGGGCTTGAATCCCAGGTGCTCGGCGACATCCACATCGCCGGGCAGGTCCGGGCCGCCTACCGGGACGCCATCCGTTACGGGGGGGCCGGGACCCACCTCCGGCGGCTCTTCGACACTGCCCTCCGGACTGGAAAGAGGGTGCGAACGGAGACGGAGCTCATGGCTGGCCTCAGCTCCGTGGGCTCGGAGGCGGCCCGGTACCTCATGCGTCGCCTCCCGGCCGGATCGCCCGTCATGGTGCTCGGGTGCGGGAAGGTGGGATCCCATGCGGCACGGACCCTGGCGGAGGACGGAGGTCGGAGGGTGGTCCTCATGAACCGAACCGAGTCTACGGCTCGGGATCTGGCCGGTGAGCTGGGGGTGGAGTGGTCGCCCTACAGTGATCTGGAACTCCTCCTGGGAGAGGTGTGCGGGGTCATCGTGGCCACTGGCGCCCCCAAGCCCATCCTCCACCCCGGGCACATCCCCGGCGGGGAGGGGCGCCGCACTCCTCTGGTCCTGGTGGATGTGGCCCTGCCCCGGAATGTGGCCCCCGCCGTGGGGAGCGTTCCCGGAGTGGTGCTCCGGGACCTGGATGATGTCCACCCCGAGGCCGGACAGGTGGAAGCGGCCAGACGGAAGGCCGTGCCCGCAGCGGAGAGGTTGATCCAGGAGGAGCTGGACAGCTTCCAGGATTGGCGGAGCACAGTGGAGGCCAGTCTGGCCCTCCGGCCTCTCCGGGAGTTGGTACTGGATGTGACCCGTCGGGAAGTGGGATACACCAGTCAGGAGGAGGAGGTGGCGGAGCGGGTCGCCCGGCGCGTCGCCGCCAAGGTCATGGCTCGGCCCATGATCGCCCTCCGAGAAGCGGGCATAGGCCAGGCCGAGGTCATCGGTCTGGCCACCACTCTGGAACGTCTGTTCGGCCCATCCCTCGCAGGCCCCGCGGAGAATTGATGCAGCAACTCCCCCTGAACCGGACCCCGTCAGCGACCGTCTTCCCGGACTGGATCGCCCATGACACCCCCCTCCTCCCCAGAACCCGGCGGTTCCCCCTCCTCACGGGGACCATCGACTCCCACCCCCTGCGCTCCCGGGTGGCTCTCTGGATGGAGGTGCTCCAGGATCATCTGACCCGCTTCTTCGAGGAGTCGGATCGGGGGGGACGCTTCCGGGAGGACCTCTGGGACCGGCCGGGAGGCGGAAGCGGTGTATCCCGGCTCCTCTCCGGGGGACAGACCTTCGAGAAGGTAGGGGTGAACCGCTACACCGGGGGAGGACCCATCGACCGGATCGAGGCGGAGCGCCTCAGTTCCCGGACCCTGCCGGAGGGGGAAATCCGCTTCTTCGCCACCGGCGTGAGCGTGGTCTGTCATCCCGTGAGCCCCATGGTCCCCATCGTGCATATGAATGTGCGCTACTTCGAGCTGGAAGGGCCCGATGGAGAGAGACTGGACCACTGGTTCGGAGGAGGTCTGGACCTGACCCCCACCCATCCCTTCCCCGAGGATGCCGTCCATTTCCATCGCACCCTGAAGGATGTCTGTGATCGGCGGGGGCCCTCTCTCTACAGTCGATTCAAGGAATGGTGCGACCAGTATTTCGTGATCCATCACCGTCATGGAGAACTGCGTGGTGTCGGCGGCATCTTCTTCGACAACCTCCGTACTGAGGTTGACGGTACCATGGAGGTAGAAGAACTTTTCTCATTCGTGCGGGATGTCGGATTCTCCCTTGCCCCGGCGTACGGTCCTCTGGTGGAGGCCAGGCGGGACACACCTTGGGGCCCGCGGGAAAAGGAACTCCAGATGGTCCGGCGTGGCCGCTACGTGGAATTCAACCTGGTCCACGATCGCGGCACCCGTTTCGGGCTACTCACCAACGCCAGGATCGAGAGCGTGCTCATGAGCATGCCCCCCGTGGCCCGGTGGGAGTACGACGTCAGGTACGAACCCGGTAGCTTTGAAATGCGCCTGGTGTCCATGCTCCGTCCCCACGACTGGGCGTCGGGCGTTCCCCCCGCCCTGGCCGACCAATCCCATGACCACAACACCTCGCCCCCCCAAGGAGCGTGACGGTACGGACGCTCCCCTGACGCTTCGCCTCTCCGACGTATCCACCGGCGACCGCCGGACAGTGGGTGGAAAGGCCGCCTCCCTGGGCGAGATGATCCAGGGCCTCGCCCAGGCCGGGATCCGGGTCCCAGGCGGATTCGTCACCACGAACCGCGCCTTCCAGCACTATCTGGACCATCCCGTCGAGGCTGAGGCCCACCTTCTCTTCGGGACCCTCCCGGCACGGGACCGGGAGCCCCTTCGGAAGGCCGTGGCCGGTTCGCCGGACCTCCGAACGGCCATCACCCGAGTCCTTACCAGGGAGCATGTGGGGGACGACGTCCTGGCCCCGGGCGAGGAGATTCCCGTCTCGTCCAGGACCGCGGCGGCCAGAGAATTGGTCCTCTCCACCCCCATGCCCCCGGGCATCCAGGACGCACTGGCCCGGGGGCACAGGGAGCTTGAGGAGCGCTACGGAACCGGCACCGACTGCGCCATCCGTTCGTCCACCACCGTGGAGGATTCGGAGATCGCCTCCTTCGCGGGCCAGTACGAATCCTTCCTCAACGTCCGGGGGCTCGAGACGGTGAAGTTGGCCTGGCAGGAATGCGTGGCCTCGGCCTTCACCGAACGGGCGGTGAGCTACCAACTGGCGCGGAAGATGGACCCCCTGGCAGGCGAGGTCTGCGTCATCGTTATGAAGATGGTGCGCTCGGACCTGGCGACCTCGGGGGTCATCTTCACCATGGATCCGGACTCGGGAAATCCAAACATCATCCACCTCACCTCTTCCTACGGCCTCGGGGAGATGGTGGTGCAGGGTAGCGTCACCCCTGACACCTTTCTCCTCTGGAAGGAAGGACTCCGCCGGGGCCGAGCTGCGGTGGTCCACCAGGAGTTGGGGGCCAAGGACCGGAAGCTCATCTACGCCCGCCAGGGAGGTACCCGGACGGAGAGTGTGGATGTGGAGGCCAGCGCCCGACGCCAATGGTCTCTCACCCCGGACGAGGCGGTGGAGCTGGGGCGTATGGCGCTTACCATCGAGGACCACTACGGTCGCCCCATGGACATTGAGTGGGCCAAGGATGGAGTCACAGGCGAACTCTTCATCGTCCAGAGTCGTCCCGAGACGGTCCACGCCCCCGACCAGGGGAAGAGCGTCATCCGCAACTTCCGTATGGATCCCGAGCTGGTGGTCCGCCTGGAGGATGATGGCCGTCTCCTCCTCACCGGTCTGGCGGTAGGCACGGGAATCGGTGCCGGGAAGGTACGGGTCTACCGTGACTATGCCGATGTCATCCGACGCAAGAGCGACCTCCGGGACCGGCTCGCCGCCGGGGAGGAATTGGAGGGCATCCCGGCCCATGAGCGGGTTTTCGATCCTGGCGACGTGCTGGTCACCGAGATGACCACGCCGGACTGGGAACCCCTCATGCGGGAGGCCTCCTTCATCGTCACGGAGCGAGGTGGACGGACCTCCCACGCCGCCATCGTGGCCCGAGAGTTCGGGATCCCGGCAATCGTGGGCGCTGGGGGAGCCACCTCGCGCCTCAAGCCCCTGGAGGAAGTGACGGGGACCTGCGCGGAGGGGGACGTGGGGAAGGTATTCCAGGGCATCCATCCATGGTCGGTGGAGGAGATCCCCCTCACTGAGGGAGGCCCCCTCAAGACGGCCATCAAGCTGAATGTGGGGTTCCCCGGCAAATCGCTGAAGGATGCACTCCTGCCGTGCGACGGGGTGGGGCTGGCTCGCATCGAGTTCATCCTCACCGCACAGGTGGGAATCCACCCCCTGGCCCTCCGCCACTTCCATCCCCTGGCCCGCTACGCCCACACCGGTGAAATCGCCCCGGTTCTGGAGCCCTTCCGGGAACAGCTTGAGGCAGAGGATCCTGAAGAGCTCCGGTCTCTCCTCCGAGCCATCGAGCGGCGAACCCCCGGGTACGCAGAGCCGGGAGATTTCTTCGTGGACAGGCTTCGCTCCGGCATCGCTCTGATCTGCGCCGCCTTCCACCCCCGTCCCGTCCTGGTCCGTCTCTCAGACCTGAAGTCCAACGAGTACCGGGATCTTCTGGGCGGGCGCCTCTTCGAACCCTGGGAAGAGAATCCCATGATCGGGTGGCGGGGGGCGGCCCGTTATCTGGATCCGCGCTTCACCCCTGCCTTCGATATGGAGCTTCGGGCCCTCAAGGCGGTGCGGGACCAACTGGGACTGGACAACCTGCAGGTCATGGTCCCCTTCTGCCGGAGCCCCGAGGAGGGGAGCAATGTGGTCCGGCACATGGAAGAGGCGGGGCTCGGACCCGATTCCGGTGTACCGCTCTTCCTCATGGTGGAGATTCCCTCCAACGTGCTGGAGGGGGAGGAGTTCATTCGAACCATGAGGTTGGCCGGCGCCTCCATCGGATCCAACGATCTGGTCCAGACCGTATACGCCGTATCCCGGGATGATTTGGAGGGCTACACACCCTCGGTGGACGCCCGGTCTCCGTCGGTGCAGCGACTGATCCGACACGCCGTAAGGGTCTTCTCAGCGGAGGGAGTGGAGGTGGGTATCTGCGGTCAGGCGCCATCGGACCACCCGGAAGAGGTGCCACCCTTCCTCGTGGAAGCGGGGATCGACTCCATCTCCGTCACCCCCGATACCTTCTACCGGGTCAGGGAGGCGGTGCGCAAGGCCGAGGAGAGGATCCTGGGTGGGAGTCGACCGGACCCCGTGACGGTCAACTGATGGTCAGTTGACCACGGGCCCCCGGAAGAGGACCCCCACGGTGCGATCAGGTGCGTAGCGCCGCCGGGCGCCGCGGAGACTCCAGAGCCCCTGCCCACCCAGGAGTACCTTGCGGTAGAGGGAGGTATAGGCCCGCTTCCGGAGGTTATCGTATCCGTTGGCTCGGATCTCCTGATGGATCCCCCTGTACACCTGCCCCGCCACCGCCACCGGCCGCTGGAAGAAGGCGGGGAGGGCCGGGATGGCGGCGGCCGCCGCCGCATAATCCTCCTCTGCCAGTACCATGAGGCTCTCCACCAGGTCGCCGTAGCCTGCGGGGAGGGGACCATGGCCCGCCGCCGCCGCTTCCAGATCACTTCTGGCGATACCGAATCGGTCCAGGTGATCAAGGGGTAGGTAGAGACGTCCTCGCCTGAGATCCTCTCCAACATCCCTCAGGATGTTTGTCATTTGCATGGCCTGACCCATGGCCTCGGCACGACGGAGAACCCACGGGTCAGAACGGCCGAAGAGCTCAGTGAGCCAGAGGCCTACCACGGAGGCTACCCGGTACGAATACCTTCGGAGCGACTCGAGGTCGGGGTACGCCTCCGGCCGGATATCCATGGCCACCCCCCGCACCAACTCCTCGGCGTAGAGAGAGGCGACGCCTCGGCGCGCCGTCTCTCCCATGACCTCGTCCAGGAGGGAAACGCCGGTGTCCTGGGAGCCGTGGGCCTGGCGAATCAGCCCCTGCCAGGCGTCCATCCGGGCGTCCAACTCCTCTGCCTCCAGCTCGGGCGCGCCATCCACCAGATCGTCGGTGAACCGACAGAAGGCGTAGATCCCCGAGACAAGACGTCCCTCATCGGGGGGAAAGAGTCGAGCGGAAAAGCGGAACGACCGGGAGTTTCGACCGAAGTACCGGATCCACTCATCCGAGTCACCGAGGGCCTGGGCCTGACGCCGGACCACTTGGGCGGCGGAGGAGGTCGATGCACCTCCCGACACTCCTACAGGTACCGCTGTGGACCCCCTGCCCTCCCGGGAATCGCCCCCACCACTGTCTTCGCCCTCCAGCGTAGCAGCCGCCACCTGGATCCAACTCTCGATGAGGTGAGGAACCACCGGGTCGGAGGGAAAGCGAGCTTTCCAAGCCTCACCGATCCTACCGCCCTCCAGCTCGAGCCGCCGGAAGGCGCTGCGCATGGGAGTTTCGCCCCCCTGAACGTGGGTGAAGAGCCGCTCAAAGAGAGCGGACTCGTCCAGATCGAACCCGTCCAGACCGGCCTCCGCCAGCGGCCAGGTCCACTTCCCCTGGCGATAATCCTGGAGGGGTGATTTCCCCAGTGAGGCCCCAGGACAGAGATCCAGGAAGTCGTCCACCATCTGGTAGAACCGCCCGAGGCGGAGTCCCAGGTCGAAAGCGGATGCCGCATCCTCGGTCTCGCGGCCGGAGGTCACCAGCGCCGGGAGCGCCACGGCGCACCCGAAGAGTTCTCCGGATTTGGCGGCGGTGATCTCCTGATACTCGGCCTCGGACAACACTCGCCCCCGAGCACGGTGCTGCGCCTTCTCCCCGGCCACCGTCCGCTCCACTGAACGAGCGAAGCGCCCCACGAATGCCATGGATCCGGTGGAGTGGGCCACCCGGTACGCCGCCGTCAGCAGATGATCGCCTTCCACGAGAGAGCGAGCGACCCCGTGTTTGGCCATGGCCGAGGGCGAATTGCGGCGGGTCTCGGAGCCATCCAGGATGTCATCGTGGAGGATGGACGCCTCGTGGACCATCTGAATGGCCAACGCCCCGGAGAGGAAGGCCGGGTCCCGGCGGAGGTGATCCGGTGCCGCGGCTAGGGCCACGGTGGGGCGGAGGAGCTTTCCCTCCAGGGACGGACGGGCCAAGTCCAACTCCCGGACAAGCCGCTCAGCGGTGCCGCGAAGAGCATCCACAAAGGCGGGATCGGGCCGAAACCCACGGCCGTCACCTACCGGGTGGTTCTCTTCGCTTCCCGTCATGCAGCCTCCTGTAGTGTTCTCTTCTCCGGCACGGCGACGGCTGCACGGCGGCGGGAAACCCAGACGTGCAGGCCATAGGCCAGGATGTACGAAACCAGCGTGGCGATCACCGCGACCCAGAGCCCCTCCAGGATGATCATCCCGAACGGCATGAGCACGGTGATGGCATAGTAGGCCGTAAGCCACGGGAGCGAAAGGGAATCCGACCAGTTGTCCGCCCCGGTGAACTCCAGGCAGATCATGAGGACGATCCCTGTTCCGACCCAGCCGGCAAGGTTCACCCAGGGCATGCCGTAATAGGGAGCGGTGGTGTCAGCCCAGACCCAGTAGAGGGGTCCGGTGAAGGGCGCCTGGTAGCTCATGGCCGGATCCAGGGCCAGATCCCAGAGGGTCAGGATGACTGCGGCAAAGATGATGCGGGGCCACCGGCCCTCCTTCCCCGGGAAGGTGACCCGGGCCAGCGCGTAGGAGGGAACCACCATGAGGAACCAGCTGAGGGGAATCACCCAGGGTACACGGCCATCGATCTTCCACCCCAGCAACTCCGTGTAGCTGTAGTGTCCGAAGGGGATGCCGTACCCCGTACCGAAATACTCGCTCAGGAACGAGAAGACGTAGACAAGGACAAATGCCGGAAACCACTTCCACCCGGCATAGCGCACCAGGAAGATGCCCAGCACCACCGAACCCAGGATGATGTGGAGTTGGGCAAAGAACTGGTTGGAGATCTCCCAGAACGATACCACGGCCCCGATGTGCATGGGCAGATTCCAGGGCCGTAGCCCGAAGATGCCGTAGCCGGCGAGGGCAATGAGAGTGAAGGCGAGGAAGGCGATGAGCCCGATCCCCTCCGGCGACCTCACCCCACCGGTCCGTGCTGTGTTCATGCCGATTCCATCCTTGGATGACCTGATTCTGCACCCCAGATGTTCTGCACCCAGTCCGTGAAGTCCCGGGCCGACTCGAAGAGATCTACGCTACGGAATGGAAGGTCGCCGGACAATACCGCTTCGGACCGAACTCCGCTCCCTCCGAATACCAGAGCGTAGGGATGGGAAGGGCGGTAGTACTCACGGAGAAGTTCGACGGCCCTCCGGATGTTGGCCCCGGTGGCCGGCGGCGAGGTGGAGATGCAGACCAGGTCGGCGCCACGGGCACGCTGAAGCGCCGCGAACTCCTCCGTCGGCGTGTTGGATCCCGGGTAGAACACCTGCCACCCGAGGCGCTCCAGAAGGACGCGGATGCACATGGATCCGATCTGGTGATGATCCCCCTCCATCGCCCCAACCACCGCCACCGGGCGGCGGCGCTGGCCATTGGCGGACTCTTCCGGGTCTTCCAGGCGATTCCGAGGGCTGAACTGGATGAGCGCCTCCAGGATGGCCTGGCTCGCCATATGCTCTTCGCCGATGCGTAGACGCCCTTCGCGCCATGCCGCGCCCACCTCGGCCATGAAGGGCTGGATGGCATGATCGCACACCTGGGCCAGGGAGAGGTCAGGCCTGGAAATGAGTTCCTGGAAGAGAGCCGTGACCCGCCGGGGATACCCCCGGATCAACCAACCGAGAGCCAGTGACCGGACCCGCTGGAAGTCTTCATGGTGCACGGCATCCCGCATGGCCAGCCAGACGTGGGACTCGAAGGGCGCGAAGGGAGTGAGGAAGGTGTCGATACCTCGGTCCTCGGCGAAGCTCAGGGCGGTCCGGAGGTAAATGCGCCGGTGGCCTCCCAGGGTTTTGTCCGCGTCCAACCCCTCCCCATCGGCCCAGCGCTTCACGGTGGACGGGTGAACACCCAGGAGGTCTGCGGTCTCGGAGGTGGTCAGGAAAAGCTCTGAATTGTATCCCTGCATGGAATTCCTGTGGTTGAGATCGACCGATTCCGGATCGATTCCGATCCGAAACGGTATTTTGCACGTTACCGGTCGGCACGTCAACCATTACTGCACACAACCTCCACAATACATGAACAAAACCCCCCATCCGGTGTCTACCGTCGGCCATGGCTCCACCGGCTTCCCCTGGGCCTGGCCAGGGCCCGCAGGCAGTTGGACCGGGGCCTCCGGAAATCAGACCGCATGGGAGACGCCATGAAGCAGGATGTGGTGCAGATCACCGACCGCGGCCTCTTCGTCCCGGCCGCCAACCTCCATATCGACCCTTGGGGTCCGGTTGAGCGAGCCGTCATCACCCATGCCCACGCCGACCATGCCAGGGGGGGCAGCGGTGGATATCTGACCTCACGGTCCGGGGAGGGGGTTCTCAGAGCCCGGATCGGCTCCGGCGCTCCTGTGGAAACCCTCCCCTGGGGAGAGGTGCGCCAGGTTGGCTCCGCCCGCCTCTCGCTTCACCCAGCCGGTCACATCCTGGGATCGGCGCAGGTGCGTGTTGAGGTCGCCGGCGAAGTCTGGGTCGTCTCCGGCGACTACAAGCTCGAGCCCGACCCCACCTGCCGCCCCTTCGAACCCGTCCCCTGTCACACCTTCATCTCCGAGTGCACCTTCGGTTTGCCCATCTACCGCTGGCCGCATCCCGATGGAGTGTTCTCCGAGATTTCCCGATGGTGGAGTGAAAACGCAGAGGAGGGCCGCACCTCCATCCTCTTCGGGTATTCCCTGGGGAAGGCACAACGTCTCCTGGCCGGGCTGGAATACCAACGCCGGAACGAAGCACGGGAACACCCCGGACCCATCCTCGTCCACGGCGCCGTCCACCGACTTCTTCCACCCTACCGGGAGGCCGGGGTAGACCTTCCTACCATCGACCGTGCCAACGGCGAGTCGGTCCGGGCTGCCCGGGGTCGAGCGCTGGTGGTGGCTCCACCCTCCGCCGGCGGGACACCCTGGATCCGCAAGTTCACGCCCTATTCCACTGCCTTCGCCTCAGGCTGGATGAGGATCCGGGGGACCCGGCGGCGCAGGGGTGGCGATCGGGGGTTTGTCCTCTCAGACCACGTGGACTGGCCAGGGCTCCTCGCAGTCATCGCTGCCACGGGGGCCGAGCGGGTGGGGCTGACCCACGGCACCACAGGGCCGGCCGTCCGCTTCCTCCGGGAGGCCGGGTGGGACGCCTGGAGCCTCCCAACCCGATTCCAGGGGGAGGATGGATCCGACGAGCCGTCAGACGGCACCGGAGACGGAGAGTCCAAGCACCCTGTGGAGTCCAAGGACCCCGTGGAGCCCACGGGGCCCAGCCAGCTCCAACGGGCGAGCCAGCGGAGGCCGGCCCCGTGAAGCGCTTCACCTCCCTCTTCGTGGCGCTGGATTCCACCACCCGCACCACCGAGAAGCTTGCGGCGCTCCGGGAGTACTTCCAGGAGGCACCCCCGGCCGACGCCGCCTGGGCCCTCTGGGTGCTGAGCGGTGAGCGGCTACGACGCTCCGTCTCCACCACCCGCCTCCGGGAGTGGGTGGCCCATCGGTCCGGCACCCCCCTCTGGTTGGTGGAAGAGTGCTATGACGCAGTGGGTGACCTGGCGGAGACGCTGGCCCTCCTGCTCCCATGGGGGGAACAGGGCGCCGCTCCCCATCAGGAAGGCCCCCTTCAGGAAGG
>SKJY01000358.1 GCA_007121775.1 Gemmatimonadota bacterium | reverse complement strand
TCAGGCGGTTAGGCCTCCATCCACCGGAATCACAGCGCCCGTGATGAACCGGCTCTCATCCGACGCCAGGAACAGGGCGGCGGCGGCGATCTCGTCATTGGTGGCATACCGGCCCAGCGGGATCATCCCCTCGAACCCCTTCTTGGCCTCTGTGGCGGCTCCGGGGGCGAAGCCTTCCTCCAGGGACCGCATCATCCGGTTGTCCACCGGCGACGGGTGGATGGAGTTCACCCGGATGCCACGGGCTGCGCCTTCAAGGGCACCGGAGCGCATGAGTCCGATGGTGGCGTGTTTACTTGTGGTGTAGGCACTCACGTTCGGCGTGCCTTGGAGTCCTGCCACAGAAGACGTGATGATCACGCTGCCTCCACCTGCCTCCTCCAATGCAGGGAAGCCGTGCTTCATTCCAAGCCATACACCCTTGACGTTTACTCCCATGACCAGGTCATAGATCTCTTCGGGGTACTCTTCCAGTGACTTGACCACGCCTTCGACCCCGGCGTTGAGGAAGAGGATGTCCACCCGGCCGAACCGCTCCCGGGCCTCTGCCATATACCGGGCCACATCCCCATCCTTGGACACATCGGCGGCGGAGATTCCCACCCGCTCACCGTCCAGTTCGGCGGCAGCGTCGGTGAGGGCCTCCTCGCTCAGATCCACCAGGTGCACCCCTGCGGCGCCTTCCTTGAGGAAGAGACGTGCGGCGGCGAGCCCGATCCCCCCGGCTCCTCCTGTGATTATGGCCACGCGTCCGTCGAGTCTCATATTCAGCCTCCGTCTTGATTGTCGTGGATCATTGTCGAAACAACGGTGCTGCTCATCCGCATCGGAAAGTTAGCACCGAGGACCATGGTGAAGTGAGAGGGGGTTAGGGGTGGGGTCGAGGGGGTGGGCTGGTGGCCCGTGAGGAGTCGCGAGGGAGGGGTTCACCTCCAGCGTCGGGGGAAGGATCTGATCCATCTTCCGGGACAGACCCTTCGGAGATGCCCTTCCAAAGCCAGAGACGATAACTGATATTCATGGAGTATATCATTCCTCCACAAGACTTTGGGGTCCCCTCATGGAAGTTGAAAATGATCTTCGGCGGCGTGTCCGGCCTCCCCTGGTACTCGCTCTCCTCGTCGTTCTGGCAGTCACCCTACCGGGGTGCTTCGCATTCGTGGAGTATGACGCCGATCAGAGCCTGGGGGCCGGGGTTCGAGGCCAGGTGGGGCTTGATCGCCTGCTTCCAGGTTCGCCGGACTCAGGGGGAGGAATGGCGGGGCGAGTGGGGGTGGCCGGTGGCCTCCACTTCTTCTCGCCGAGCGACGGTGATGTCCTGGAAGGGAATGTGGACCTTCTGCTGCCGCTCTTCCGTCTGGGGGACGGCGCGGCCCGTTCGTACGTAGGATCCGGCCTCTCGCTGGCGCGAGTATCAGGTCCGGAGGATTCGTCCTGGGACCCGGGGTTGAACCTCCTGGGAGGCGTCCAGTTCGAACGCCGTGCCTTCGCACCCTTCTTCGAGGCTCGGGGCGCCATCGGGGGAGCGACTCCCTTCAGCGCCCTGGTGGGAGTGAGGATCTTCTCTCGCTGACACACGAGTGAGCGGGGTTGGGAAGGTGCGGGAATGGACGGAATGGCGTGTGGAAGCCTGAGGGCCAACCTGCCGCGGCGGTTCTGCTTTGGCGTGTGCCAGTTGTTGATATCCTAGTCGGGATCAGTCATCTTGCAAGCCGCATACGCTCGCCTTCGGAATCTTCCAGGAAGCAGACGATTCCGTCCTTGGATCCCTCCCGCGGGAGTCCGGACCGAATCGGGCCTGTGGGCGTGAGTCCTCAGCAGTGTCCTATCCCGTTACGGAGGTGTTCAAGATTGGGCCAGCCCATCGACCCATCGTCGTCCCACCTTGTTCTTCTCGACACGCTTCCTGCCGCCATCTGCATCTGGGAGCCCGATACCACCATCGTTTGGGCCAATCGGATTTACACGGAGCGGATCGGCGGGGGTGAATCGGTGGTGGGACGCCGCTGGCTTACGGATTTCGTCGAGCCAGGGGTCCGGGAAGAGGTAGCTCTGCAGTTGACGGACCTGCCCTCCCGGCCCCGTCCTTGGGTGACTGGGCACGGGGTGGTGGATTGGTCAGGGCTGAAACGACACTTCCTCTGGGTGAACACCCCCTTCGAACCCCAATGGGATCCGGAGGATGGCGCCGCAGGGGATTTCCCGTTTCCCTCGCCCAGCGAGCCTCTGCTTCAGTCTGTTGGGGTTGAGGTTCCCGAGGAGTTCGGAGGGCTGTTGGGGCGCAATGGAAGTGGAATGATTGCAGGGCTAGTGCCCGACGGACCCCTCCGGAACTTGGCCGGGGGCGTGGCCCACGGCGTCAACTCCCATCTCGCCACCATCCTCAGCCATGGGGAGATGGCCCTTGACACTGGCCAGTGTCCCGAGCCGGTGGAGGCTCATCTCCTGGAGATCCTGGCGGCCGTGGGCCGTTGCGGTGATCTCACCCGGACTCTCCTGTCCTTTGCTGCCCGGCGCCCCTTCTTCCGCCGGCCTGGTGGGTTGGACTCGCTGATGGAAGAGATGATCCCCACCTTCCGGCGGGTGGTCGGCCGGAACATTCCTCTGCGGTGGATGCCAGGGGCCGGTGAAGCCGCTGTGAAGATCGATCCCGAGCGACTGGAGGAGGCGGTGGAGAACCTCTTGACCAACGCTCGCGATGCGATTCTGGCCTACAGGGTCGTCCAGGGCGAGCCGGAGCACGGTGTCATCGTCCTGTCCACCGAGGTGTTGCACGGGGGCCGCTTCCTCTCCATCAGCGTCCAGGACGACGGCCTGGGGATGGAACAGGCGGTGGCTCAGCGGGCCCTCGAGCCCTTCTTCTCGACCAAACGGGGCGTTGGCGCACAGGGACTGGGACTGCCGGCCACCCAGGGGTTTGCCCTCCAGAACGGAGGGTCCCTGGAGGTTGATACCGCCGTCGGGTTGGGAACGACGGTTCGGCTCCTCCTCCCCCGGGCGGTGATGAGGGAAGATAGCCAGAGCGGCGGGAGCCGGGTCAGCTCCGGTCTCCAGGCCGCGGTTCAGGAAGGGGCGCAGGACGGCGCGGAACCTGAAGTAGACCAACGCAGGCGTGACGGTGCGGATCCAGCGGAGCCTCGTCCCGCAGATCCTGGTACCGGTTCGGCGGAAGCGGAGGGGCCCTCCCTTCCTCCCCGGATCCTCCTGGTGGAAGATGACGAGGCCCTGATCCGGGTCATAGCACGATTCCTCACCCGCATGGGGTATCGGGTGGAGTGTGCCACCAATGCCCAGGACGCTGCCCATTTGGCTCGCGTCCACCGCGACGACCTGGATCTTCTCATCACCGACGTGATCATCCCGGGGAAGAGTGGGGTGGAACTGCAGGAACTCCTGG
This sequence comes from Gemmatimonadota bacterium, assembly GCA_007121775.1. Classification (GTDB taxonomy): domain Bacteria; phylum Gemmatimonadota; class Gemmatimonadetes; order Longimicrobiales; family Gaopeijiaceae; genus PWLA01. The sequence continues at coordinate 8,671 of SKJY01000358.1, read as the reverse complement.
CTGCCCAGGGGATCCGACCCCCCTGCCTCTTCATCTCGGGGTTCACTGCGGATTTCCTCGAGTCGAGACTTCTGACGGAGGAAGGCATCCGCTTCCTGGCCAAGCCCTTCTCCCTGGATGCGTTGGCGTCCCAGGTGGGGGAGTTGATGGGAGCAAGACGCCTCAGAACGCCAGGAGCCGGGTGACCTTCAGGGTCAGCAGGCGTTCGGAGCCCATTCCGCCGCTCCGGGTGCTTCGGCGGTCGGTGAACACCAGGTAGGCTTCGCTTAAGGGTGCGTGTAGCCAGGTCAGCCGGAGGTTGGATATCCAGAGATCCTGCGCCTCGTTGTACTGCACCACCCCACCCAGATACAGACGCGTCGACCGGGCAGCCCTGATCTCACCCCGGTAGAGGTTCGCCGGGAAGCGCTCCCCATCGATCTCAATGGCGTTCCGGTCCGCCTGGATGGCCACCGACAGGCGGGGATCCGGGTGCCAGCGAACTCCGCCGCCGATGCTTCGTCTGCTGCCCCCGAAGTACCCTCCACCCGCCGCAGTCAGGGTTCCCGAGACGCGGCGGTTGCCCGAGGACTGGTAGCGCACCTCCGCCTCGGAGAACCGGTAGGTGCCGGGAGGAACCCTTCCCCGCCCCTCCACCGGGAAGCCTTCCTCCAACCGCTCCATGCGCCTGGTGATCCGGCTTGAAAGCTCTCCCCCATCGGTGAAGCTGAAGGCGAGCCCACCGGTTTCCCGGGTGGTCTCCACCACGCCGTCCAGGGAAGTGAAGCGGTGAACCTCCAGATAGGGGTTCATGTCCAGGACCCCGGGGATGGCGGGACGCGGATGGGCACCGAAGGTCCCGTAGAGGTGGGTTACGCCCCGCCGCTGGACGAACCCGATCCCGGGTTCGAAGTCGGGTCCTACTCGCCGGGCCAGGGCCGAGACATCCCAGAGCCGGTCCCGCCACGCGACCCAGACGCGCCCGGTCCAGGAGTCCTGATCCGCAGCCCCTTCCGTCGTCTCCTCCATGGAGGTCCGGGCGGCGTAGGTGCTCACCAGGAGGCTGGGCCCGAGGCGGAGGTTGAGGTCCACTCCCCCGGCCCGGTTCCATGGCCCTCCGGCCCGGTCCCGACGATCTGTCATCAGAACGCCCACATCCGATGCGGCGCCCACCCTTCTGCGGAGGCGAAGCACGGAGAAGGCGTCTCCGCTGGTCTCGTCCACAGCGCCGGTCCAGGCATGGAGGATCCCAACCTCGGTGTCCCCCACCTGTCCCGAAAGACGCCCGCCCCCCTGGAGCGGGACCGGACGCCCCTGTTCAAGACCGATCCGCCGGGAGTGGAAGAGGCGCAGGTCGGCGGCTGAGGTTCCTCCCCGGTAGTTCCGTTCGGACTGCTCGCCGAAGAGGAACATCCCGGAGTTCTCAACAAAGAATTCCCGCCGCTCGGGAAAGAAGGTGGGGAAGCGCGACAGATTCACCTGCTCCCGGTCTACATCCACGTGGGAGAAGTCGGCTCGCCATGTCAGATCCAGCGTCATCCGTGGCGTCACCCCCCACTTGAGGTCCATCCCCCCGTCTGCCTGGCTTCCCCGACGCCAATCCGGGAGTGTGGCCCCGCGCCCGTCCTGGGAGAGGACGAACGGCTTCAGCCTCAGGTTCCGGCCACTGGCGACCCGGGGGGGGCCGGTGACGGTCCCGGCCCGCTCAGCGAAGTGGATCTGATGCCTTCGGTCCAGAGGTGCCCAGGCAGTGCGCTCATTCCTCCGGGCTATGGAGCGGTGGAAGTTCACGCCCCACACCTGCTCGTCTCGGGATGGATCGAAGCGGAGTGTGGTCCACGGGATGGCCATCTCCACCGTCCACCCGCCCTCATGGACCTGGGTGGCCACCTCCACGGCGGCATCCCAGGCGAAGTCCAGATTCCGCGAGTTGTCGAACGCCTGCCCATCCCGAACGGCCCCTGCCGGATTCACCAGGAAGAGGTAGCCGTTTCGGCGATCCAGGAAGGTGTCCAGGAAGACGCCGAAGAGATCGATGTCATGGGCGCTAACCCCTGGGTGATCCCGCTCCATGGTTCCCGAGACCAGCAGATCGGGTCGGGTGTCGTGCATCAGGGCACCGATGTAGAGGGCCCTGTCGTCGTAGAGCATCCGGACCTCCGTCTCCTCCGTGGCCGGCAGCCCGGCGTCGGGGATGGCCTGCACGAATCCGGTGAGGACAGGAGCCTCCTGCCATGCCGGTTCATCAAGGCGTCCGTCGATGGTGACAGCGCCCCGGGCCGGAACCGCCCGGCCCTCAGGCCGAGGTGCGGATTCGGGATCCAACCCGTCCGAACGTGTCGCTCCCGAGGGGGCGCTGACCGTATCGTGCGTCTGAGTCTCAACGATATCCGGCACCTGAGCCTCAACCGTGCAAGGGATCCAGATCGCACAGATCGCAGTGGCAAGGAGGCAGAGAATGGGCCTAGTCAGGATTGGTCCCGAAGGTGGGGGCATGTGCGATACGGTCGCGCCGGGGCGGGGCGGGCTTGGAGGATCAGGGCCCGGGCATTCTTTCGGTTCGGTAAGGGGTGCGCAAGGGTGTTGGGTCCGGACCGAGCAGTCCGACTCACCGCCCCCATAGGGGGCTGGTTGCCGAATCCCTGCCGGCTCACCACATTGCCCGCCGATCCAACCGCCATGCTGAGTTATCCGATAAGGAATCCGCGCTCCCATGCTGCTACCTGCCATGACTCCGGCTCGCACGGGGGCCCTTTTGGGGATCGGCTTCCTAAGTCTCCTGCTTCTGACGGTTCCCCAGGGCGCACTGGCCCAGAGTACCTCGGGTGACGCGTCGAGTCGGGCCATCGGGGAGGCCCCGGCCGGGGTGCCTGGCGTCGATTTCCCCATCAATGTGGAGGCGGCCCCTCGTCCCCTGGCCCAAGCCACCCGAACCCAGGTAGCCATTCGGGTGGACGGTCATCTGGATGAATCCGCCTGGCTCGAGGCGCCGGTCATCGATCACTTCGTTCAGTCCCAGCCTCACACCGGATTCCTGGCCAGCGAGCGCACCGAGGTCATGATCCTCTATGACGATCAGGCCCTCTACATCGGGGCCCGTCTTCACGAATCGGACCCTGCCCGCTCCACCCTCCTTACGTTGGAGCGCGACTTTCCCGGAGCCAGCACCCGGGACTCGGATATCTTTGCCATCACCCTGGATACGTTCTTCGACCGACGAAACTCCTTCATCTTCCTGGTGAATCCCCGCGGTGCCCTCCGGGACGGGCAGACCTTTGATGACTCCCGGAACATGGATTTCGCTTGGCGCGGTGCGGTGGAGGTGGAGACGGTTCAGGCCGATTGGGGATGGACGCTTGAAATGGCAATCCCATGGTCGGCTCTGCGGTTTGACCCGTCCGGTGATGAGTTGCAGTTCGGGATGAATCTCCTGCGCCGGGTCCGCTGGAAGAACGAGGACTCCTACTGGGCACCGGTGGAACGCCACGATCCGGTTCACCGGATGTCCCGGGCCGGCACCCTGACGGGGATCGAGGGTGTGTCGTCGGGCCGGAATCTCAGGGTGAAACCCTTCCTCAGCGCCTCCCACGGGACGGGACCGGCGCTTGGCGAGGCCGACCTGGGCGGTCAGTGGAAGGTGGGGGGCGATGTGAAGGTCGGGCTCACGCCCCAACTCACCCTGGATATGACCTTGAACACGGACTTCTCCCAGGTCGAGGTAGATCAGCAGCAGGTGAACCTCACCCGCTTCTCCCTCTTCTTTCCGGAACAGCGGGAATTCTTCGTGGAGAATTCCGGGTCCTTCACCTTTGGAGACGTGACGGAGCGCGGGTACCGGACAGGATCGTCCCTTCGCCAGTTCACCCTCTTCCACTCTCGTAGGATTGGGATCACTCCGGGCGGTCAGCCCCTCCCGATCCTGGGTGGGGGACGGGTCTCCGGGCGGGTGGGCGATACGGAGTTGGGATTTCTCAACATGCAGACCCGGTCCGGACTCGGTCTGCCTGCCGAGAACTTCGCGGTAGCCCGGGTGAGGCGCCCGGTGGGCTCCGGGGGGGATGTGGGATTCCTATTCGTGAACCGTCAGCCCCTGAATACGGGGAGCCTCCGAGCTGATCTGGGAGAGGCGGGCAACCGGAATCCCGGTTCCGCCGGGACCGGGAACCGCCTCCCCGGGGGAGAAGAGGGGGACGGGGAGGTGTGGACCGCCAACAGGAGCTTCGGAGTCGATGCCAACCTCCGCCTGCTGGGGAACCTCATCGTCAACGCCTACGCGGCAGGGGTCCAGGACTCCCGTCTCACCGGCGACCGTTTCGCCGGGAGGGTGGCGGCGGCGTGGCGGGACCGCATGGTGAACGCCTCCGCCTTCGTCCGGCATGTAGGGGATGACTTCGACCCTGGGGTGGGGTTTGTCCGGAGGCCAGGGGTCCGGCACCACTACGCAACCTTCGGCCTCCATCCCCGCCCGGCCTGGTCGCTGATCCAGGAGGTGAATCCCTACGTGGAGATGGACTACGTGACTTCGGCTGGCTCCCGTGATCCCATCATCCAGAGTGCTTCGGGGCTCCTGACCCGCACCCGGAGGGTGGGAATGGATGTGGAGTTCTCCGATGGGAGCGAATTGAGCCTCGGCCTTGACGACCGGTACGAGGTTCTGGATCTGCCCTTCCGGGTTTCGGGGGGTGCCCGTGTGAATCCCGGCAGCTACCGCTTCCAGGAGATAGCATTGACCTATGAATCCAGCCTGGCCCGCTCCTTCTCAGCCCGGGTGAATGTGGAGGGCGGCGGCTTCTTCGACGGCCACCGTACCTCCACCCGGTTCCGAGGTCGGTGGCGGCCCAACGCCCACCTCTCGGTGGATGCGACAGTCGATCACAACCGTATCTCACTCCCGGAGGCCGGGCGTTTCAACGCCGACGTTCTGGGGGGCCGGGTCCGCTACGCCCACTCCACCAGGCTCTTCGCCAGCTCCTTCGTCCAGTACAATACGGCGACGGATCAGGTGATCACGAGCCTTCGCCTGAACTACATCCACGCACCACTGAGCGACTTCTATCTCACCGTCACGGACCGTCGCGGGGTGGACGGCACGGGACCAGAAGAGCGCGTTGTGGCCATCAAGCTAACCCGCACCCTGGCCCTCTAGTCCTGTGCCCGGGAGTCTCACCCCCGCCCTGGTCCGCTAGCCCGTGCCTGGAGAGACTGCGAAGGAGACGGGACCGAAGGGCCACCGGTCAGGATCCAGGCGGCTGGGAGGTCCCGGGTGGATGGTGGCGGCGGCCTTCATCGGTCCCGGAACCGTGACCACGGCCACCCTGGCCGGTGCGGGGTTCGGCACCGCGCTCCTCTGGGCCCTGGCCTTCTCCATTGGGGCCACCCTGGTGCTGCAGGAGATGTCGGCGCGCCTCGGTGTCGTCACCGGACTGGGCCTCGGGGAGGCAATCCGCCGCCGGTTCTCCCACCCCCTGGGCCGGGCAGCGGCTGTGCTCCTCATCGTTTCGGCCATCGGGGTGGGGAACGCCGCCTTCCAGACCGGCAACCTTCTGGGTGCAGGGCTGGGTCTGGAGGCGGTAGCGGGCGGAACGCCCAGGGGATGGGCTCTCGGGATCGGGGTTCTGGCCGGGCTGCTGCTCTGGAGCGGAAGGTACCGGCTCGTGGAGGGCGCTCTTGTGGGCATGGTGGCGGTCATGTCCGTGGTCTTCCTTGTGACGGCCATCATGGTGCGTCCCTCACCAGGGGACATCCTCTCCGGGCTCCTGGTCCCCCGGCTTCCCGATGGTGCTCTCCTCTTCACCCTGGCCTTGGTGGGGACTACGGTGGTTCCGTACAACCTCTTCCTCCACGCCTCGGCAGTTCGGGAACGGTTCCGTGGGCCGGAGGAGCTGGGGGCGGCTCGGCGTGATCTCACCCTATCCATCCTGGTAGGTGGGGCGGTGAGCATGGCCATCGTCCTCACTGCCGCCGGGACCATCCACGGCGGGGAGGGCGGGGTGGAGAGCGCCGCAGACATGTCCCGGCAGCTGGAGCCACTCCTGGGCCGTTGGGCCGGCGCCTTCTTTGCCATCGGGTTGTTGGCAGCCGGGCTGACCTCCTCCGTCACCGCACCCCTGGCCGCCGCCTGGGCCACAGCCGGAGCGTTGGGGTGGCGGACCGATCTCAGGGCGCCCGGGGTCCGCGCCGTATGGCTGGTGGTCTTGGGTACAGGGATGGTGCTGGCCGGGTTCGGGGTTCGACCGGTGGAAGCCATCCTCTTTGCACAGGCTGCCAACGGGATACTCCTACCATGCGTGGCGGTCTTCCTCCTCCTTGCCGTGAATGACGGCCGATGGATGGGGGGGCTTCGGAATGGCCGGATTGCCAATGTGGCCGGGGTGACGGTCACGGCGGTGGCGCTTGCTCTGGGGGTGCGCGGGGTCCTCACTGCACTTGGGGTTCTCTGAGTCGGGGGAAGGTCAGAGGCGGTGCGGGGGCTGGCGGCCGGTCCCGGCGGATGGTTAGGGTTCAGAGGTAGCCGTCGCTCGTTCCTTACATGGAGCGGGTCTTCCCCTCACCTCCTCCAGGGGGTTTCGTGCTTCGCTCAACCCTTCTCTCGTCCCTGACCCTTGCCGGCGTGGTGTCCGTGGCGATGTCCGCCACTTCGGCGCCAGGTTTCTTGAGTACAGCGTTCGGGTCGCCGGAGGCCATGGCGGGTTCGGCCGCCTCTTCGGTGGAACTGGAGACCCCTCGACTCGGTTCGTTCCACTTGACCCCTGGGGCGGACGATCCCGACGGGAAGATGCTTTACGAACTGGTCTGCGCCATGTGCCACACCATGGAACCTCCCCCCACCCTGGCACCTCCCATCTCCCACGCCGCGGCCTACTACCACCACCGGTTCGAGAGCGAGGAGGAGGCGGTGGCGGCCATGGTGGCCTTCCTCCGGGAGCCATCCGAGGAAGCTTCACTCCTTCCGGCCCGGGCTATCGAGCGATTCGGGCTCATGCCGCCCCAGAGCCATCTCTCGGACGAACAACTGGCGGCAGTGGCCAGGTATAGCCTGAGCCTGGCAGACACCACTCACGGCCGGGGGATGAGGGACCACCCCCACGATCACGACCACTCACCAGGAGGCTGAGAATGGCAGACACTTCCGGGTCGAACCGAGCAGAAGTCTTCGGTCTTTCGAGGCGGGCTGTACTGGGAGCCCTTGGATTGGTGGCGGTCTTCATCCTCCTTGGGGTTGGGATCGCCATTGGCCGCGGGCCGGTTCCCGAACTCCGCGAGACGGCCCGGGAGGCCAGGACGGCTGAGGCAGCAGCGGTGGATCGGGCCGAGACCCTCGAGAGTCGGCTCCACGGTGAGGAAGCTCTGACCCTCCTCTACCGAGCGCTTCTGGATGTGGATGCCAGGAACTTCGGAATCGCAAATGACCGGGTGCGTACGGCTGCGGAGCGCCTGGGTGCGGTGGATGTGGCCCGGCTGGGAGCGGATCCCGAGGAGTTGGAGGCTATTCGCGACGAACTGTCCACCTTCGACATCCGGGTGGCGGAGGACCTGGCCGGACAGCGCAGTCGCCTCATGACGCTGGCGGAGCGCCTCAACCGCCTCCTGGGCGAGGCGCGGTAGGGTGCTTCCGGGCCGGGAGTGGGGGCGCTTCCGGGTCTGAGGGGAGTGGCGAGGAGACTCATGTGTGGGGGATGTTGAAGGGAGGCCAGCGTGTTCGGGCTGCTGCAGGGGCGGCCATGTGTTGAGGCTGCTGCGGGGGGGCGAGTGTTCGGGCTGCGGGGGAGGCCCGTGATGGGGAAGCGCGGTAGTGTGCCCTCCCACCCTATGGACCTGTCCCATCCAGCCATGGACGGATTTGGGGGTTTGCGATGGGGGTGGGGTGGGACGCCGTCTCCAGGCGGCGGAGAAGCCGGTTCTTTCGGCGCAGGATCGGTCCGACACCCCCTGTGACCCTTCGCGTCTGGCATACCCCCCGCCTCGTCCATCTTGGGGCCTCCTGCGAGGTCGCCAAACCCCCTGATTAAATTACATAGGTATATGTGGTTTAATCAGATAGGGGGTGTCATGGTGCGGTTGGCGGAAGGGTTTGGCGGCGATGGGTGGGGGGAGGGGAAGGGCGTTGTGGTGTGGGCTTCCGAGGTAGTGGGGGTGCCTGATCTGGCGGGGGTGGTTGAGTTGGCGAGTGAGCCCAGATCAGCGGGGATGGCCGGATCGGCGGGTGAGGCCGAATCGGCGGGGAGTATGGGCCGTGCGGGATCACGGGTGCGGGAAAGAGCGGTGGCGTACGGGGGGATGATGCGGTGCGGGCCGGATCCCGACCTCGTCTCCACCCCCGATCTCACGTCCACCCCGGACCTCACCCTCACCCCCGATCCGGACCTCCAGCACTCCTCAACCCCCGACCTGGACACCATCTTCGGCGACCCCGAAGACCAGGACACCGAAACCCTGGGCGAGTCCATCGTGACCCTCTCGGCCCACCTCCACGCCGGGAACCACCGGCTCCTCGTCATGGTAGCCGAGTTCGATCGCCGCGGTGGGTGGAAGCCCGCTGGCCACCGGAGCTGCGCTCACTGGCTCGCCTTCCGCACCGGGATCTCGCTGGGTCCGGCCCGGGAGCGGGTGCGGGCCGCGCGGGCGCTTGAGAATCTTCCCCTCACCTCCGAGGCCATGTCCCGGGGCGAGCTCTCCTTCTCCAAGGTCCGGG
>SKJY01000131.1 GCA_007121775.1 Gemmatimonadota bacterium | reverse complement strand
GCCTCATCCAGAAGATCGCTGGAGACGGGCTGTAGGAGCCCCCGCTCCTTGGCCCGGTGGAGACGACCGGCATCCACCGTAATGAGGACGTCGGCGGGAGAGGCCGGCCCCTCCCGCTCCAGTCTGGCGATCAGTTCGTCCGCCGAGGCGCTCACTACCCGCACCCGGATCCCGGTGAGTTCGGTGAACCGCTGGAAGAGGGCCTCGTCTGTATCGTAATGGCGGTGGCTGTAGACGTTCACCACCGCCTCCGACTCGTCCTGGCAGCCCTGGACCGATACGGAGAGGACGGCGATGAGCACCAGGAGACCGAACCCGAGCCACCGGCGGCTCGCGGAGGGGAAGGAGGAAGTTCTCGGCATGGGGATCTGCTGGGAATGGTCTGGGGCCGCGTGCCACATGGAGCCCGATGAGCGGGGCGAGCGACGAGTTGAGAACGAATCTCAAGGAATCCGAGAGAAAAATCCACCCCTTCAGCCGTCTCCCAGCGTGAGGGTCAGAGTCGCTCCGTTCACGATTCGAGCCCGGCTTCCGGCCAGATAAAGGCAGACTCCGGCGATCTCCTCAGGGGGAATCCAGTGGGAGGTGTCCGCTTCGGGCATAGCGGACCGATTCCCGGGGGTATCGATGATGGAAGGGAGGATGGCATTGGCCGTGATGCCGTGGGACGCCCCCTCCCGCGCCAACGTCTGGGTGAGATTGAGGACCGCTGCCTTGGCGGCGCCGTAGGCGGAGAGCCCGGCCGCCCCACCCCGTACCGCCGGGAAGGCCGAGACATTGACAATCCGCCCCCACCCCCGGGACTTCATGGCGGGAAACGCCGCCCTGGAGGTAAGGAAGGCAGTGGTGGCGTTGATTCCCATCATGTGGCTCCAGGTGTCGGAATCCGTCCCCTCCACCGGCCCCATGGCAAAGCCACCGGCCAGATTCAACACTACATCTGGCCCCCGGACCGTGTCGCCGTCCAGTGTGGCCGGGTGTGCGGCCCGTACCACACGACTCACCACACCGGGCTCGGTGAGATCGGCGCCGGTGTGGAACCGGACCCGATCCGCCGCTGCACCCAGGAGTTCGTTCACCCCCGCGATCTCCGAGTCGTCCAGGACCGGGACGTGGACTCTGGCACCGGCCTGGACGAAGGCCCGCACCACATGACGTCCCAACCCTCCGGTTCCCCCGGTGACGAGTACGGTGCGTTTGTCGAGGCCATCGGTCATCTCGTTAATCTCCTAGCGCTTGGGGATGTGGGATCGGGCGGTCTCGGTCCCTTCGCCCCGGCCTACCCCGGGAGCCCACCGGGGGTGCCGGGGTACAGCCAATCAGTTCACCGGAGGCGGATTTCCCAGGGAACGTTCCAGGGAATGCCCGTGGCTCTCCCAACGTTGGGCTCGGACGGGAAGGTGAGGCTCCTTGCCCGTGGAACCGGCGATATTCTACGTTAGCGGGCTGACCCTGTGTGGGCCGGCCGCTCAGAGGTCAAGCGCTTCTCCCGGTCCAGCCACCGCCCACGCCCTCGGTCCATAAACGCCGACCCGGTCCATGAACCCCGACCCGGTCGACCCGTACCTGATTCTGGTTCCTCCTCTCACCCCCCAGCACCCGGCCTCATCCATGCGAATCCGATATCTGGCATCATCCCCCTGGGACCATCGCGTTGACCTCCTGGCTCTTTTGGTCTTCCAGCAGGAGGTGGAAGGCTCGGATGGGCTGGATGCGGAGATCATGGAGCTGGATCGGCGACTCGACGGGCTCGTGCGGCGTGCCGTCGAGGAAGGCGATTTCCGGGGCCGGGAGGAAGAGCGTCTGGACTTCTTCCTCCCCGGAGATGGCCCACGGCGGGCCGTGGTGCTGGGAGGAGGTGATGCCGACGAGGCCGATGGTGAGCTTCTCCGTCGACTGGCCGGTCGGGCCGTGCGGGCGGCGGAATCCCGGCGGCTCACCGGCGTCACTTTCGTGATCCCCGGCCCCGAGCGCCTCACAGACGGACTCACGGAAGACCGCGCGGTGCAGGCGGCGGCGGAAGGTCTGGGGTTGGCCGCCTGGGACTTCCGGGAACTCAAAGCGACGCCGGAGGATCTGGGGGCGGCTCCGCCACCGCTGGTGGAAGAGGGGTGGATCCATCTTTCCGGAGATCAGTCGACCGATCTGGGTCCGGACGCGGTTGCGGCTGCTGGGGCAGTGGTGGCGGGCCAGAACCTGGCCAGGGACCTTCAGTGGAGACCAGGAAATGTGGCCACCCCGGAGCACCTGGCTGGTGTGGCCCGACAGCTCGCCGCCGACCACGGTCTGGTTGTCCGGATCCTGGGGCCGGCGGAGATGGAAGAGGAGGGGATGGGAGCTCTCCTGTCTGTGGCGAAGGGGTCCGATGAGGAACCACGGCTCATTGTCCTGGAGTATCGGGGCGGGAGCGAGGACGAGGCGCCGCTGGCCCTGGTGGGGAAGGGCCTGACCTTCGACGCAGGCGGAATCTCCATCAAGCCTGCCAAGGGGATGGAGGACATGAAGTACGATATGTCCGGTGGAGCCGCCGTCCTGGGAGCCATGAAGACGCTGGCCATGCTGGAGCTCCCGGTGAATGTGGTGGGGGTGGTCCCTTCGTCGGAGAATCTGCTGAACGGCTCGGCCAACAAGCCCGGCGATGTCGTGCGGAGCCGGGCGGGGAAGACGGTGGAGATCATCAACACCGATGCCGAGGGACGCCTCATTCTCTGCGACGCCCTCTCCTGGGTGGTGGACCATCACAGCCCCCGAGCCGTGGTGGACTGCGCCACCCTCACCGGATCATGCGTTATTGCCCTGGGCCACCATGCCGCCGCCGTCATGGGAACGGACGAGACACTGGTGGAGGAACTCCGCGCCGCCGGCGATCGGGCGGGAGAGCGATGCTGGCCCCTGCCTCTCTGGAAGGCTTACCGCAAGCAGTTGGAGAGCCCCGTGGCAGATCTGAAGAATGTGGGCGGGCGCCCAGCCGGGTCCATCACCGCGGGCTGGTTCCTGGCCGAGTTCGTGGAAGATACCCCCTGGGCCCATCTGGACATTGCAGGGACGGCCTACGGAACCGAGGAGCTCCCGTACCAGAGGAAGGGTGGCTTCGGATTCCCCACTCGCCTGCTGGTGGAGTGGGTGCGGAGCAGGGCTGAGCGGTCGGCGTCATGAGTCTCGCCTCCGGGGCCGTTCTCTGGCTCCTTGCCTCCTTCGCCGTTCAGGCGCCTGACACCCCTGCCGGTCGGGCCATGGTGGGGGACACGGTGACGGTTCCCGACACGGTGGTCGCTCCCGACACGGTCGTTGTTCCGGATACAGTGGTCGTTCCCGACACGGTGCCCATGGCGGAGGAAGAGGTGGAAGGGGATGAAGCCCGGGACCCGGATCCCGTCACACCCCGGAACCTCCCGGAGCTTTCCCGACCCGTACCCCCCGAATGGCGAACCGGGGTCTGGGAGTGGGACCGGGAAGCGCTGGAATCGAGCCGGGCCCTCACCCTGGGCGAACTCCTGGAGCATGTCCCGGGCATCATTCCGGTTCGAGGAGGCGACCTGGGGCACCCCATGGCAGTCACCACCATGGGCGCCGGGCCGGGCCGCATCCGCATCTTCGCCGACGGCGCCGAATTGGCTCCCATGGACGGGGGAGTGGTGGATCTGATGCGGGTGGGGCTGGTGGGCCTGGACCGGGTCCGGGTGGAACGGCGTCCAGGCGAGGTTCGCGTGGAACTCATCGGGATGCAGATGGTGGATCCCCGGGTGTACTCCCTGGTGGAGGTGGGGACCGGCGACCTCCAGACCAACATGTTCCGGGGAACCTTCGCCCACCCCGACGCCATGGGCGGGAACATTCTCCTGGCCCTGGACCGGGTGGACACGGACGGCCCGGGGCGGGCGGAGCGGGGCGCGGCCTTCGGGGTGCACTTGCGTCACACGCTGATCCGCAGCGACCGAGGAGGGATCGCATGGTCCGTCCGGCGGATGACCTCCCGGCGACTCCCGGCGCTCTACCAGCCCGCGGATGTGAATCGGAGCGATCTCAACCTGCAGGGGCGCTACCGGGTCCGGGACTATCTTCTGGCCGATGCCTTCGTGCACCGATCCGCCGTTCAGCCCGGAGCCGAGGACACGGCACCGGACAGCCTTCTCATGAATGAAGCCCGGACGCAGATCGGACTTCGGCTCGCTGCGGATCGCGGGGACTGGTGGGCCGAGTCCGAGGTCCGGTTCCAGGGAGGACCGGGGTGGGCCGATGAAGTGCAGGCACTTCGTTTGGGAGGGATGATCCCCGGATGGTTGGGGGTGTCCGGTGCAGTGGAGCGGCAGGGATGGGCCGATGAGGCGGGGACGAATCTACACGGTCGGATCTGGACCCGGCCGTTGGGTGGCCTTTCCTTCTTCGCGGAGGGCGAATCCGGATCCCGCGCCGTCCCCTATTTCGTCACACCCCTCCCACCGCCGGAGCCGCCGGTGGAGAATGGTGGCGATGAGGGTGCCACCGGTGGGGTCCCCGTCCCGGAGCCTGAGGAGCCTTCAGAGGAGGAGGAAGAGCCCCGGGCTCCTCCCCGATTCGACGAATCCACCGCACTGCGGGCCGGAGCCGAGTTCCAGCGGGGCGGACTGGTGCTGGGCGCCGCCTTCCTGGCAGTGGAGCCCGATTCACTCCGTCCCACCGGATTGCCCTTCGATCGGCGCGGGACCGTGCTCCCCGGGGTCCGCCGCACAGGCGTGGAGTTTCATGGCAGGCTCCCCCTGAACCGGCTCCTGGATGGACTGGCTCTCACGGGACAGGGGCAGATCTGGGATGAAGCGGACGGGTGGAGCTACGGTCCGGAAAAGAACTGGGATGTGGCCATCCGCTATCACAACGTCTTTTTCGATACCCGGAATCTGGAGATCTGGGGAGACGTGGGCATGCGGGGTCGCAGCGCCATGTGGATCCCGGAGGCCGGTGGGGAGGGCAGGGGGCTCGACGGCCTGGCCCGGGTACCGGTGAACCAGTCCTACTATGCCCGCATCCAGGCCCGGGTGGTTTCGGCCCGGATCTTCATCCAGTGGGAGAATCTGAGCTTCCGCCGGGAGAACCAGGACGTGCCGGGCCGCATCCTCCCCCAGACCCGAGCCATGTATGGCGTGAGATGGACCCTCTGGAACTGAGACCCTTCCTCAGCAGGTGGACGCGCCTCAACTCGACGCCCTCCGGACTTGAGTACACGGGTGGCCTTCGGTTAACATAGCGGCTTCATGAATGTCTCTCCCATCCGGAGCATGACCGGGTTCGGGGCGGCGGAGACCACCGCCGACACCGTACGAATCCGGGCCGAAATCCGAACCGTCAACCACCGCTACCTGAAGGTGCAGAGTCGGCTGCCCACGGGCCTTGAGGGCCTTTCCTCTGCGCTGGAGCGGTGGATCCGGTCCCAGGTTTCCCGCGGCCATGTCTCAGTTACCATCGCGTTGGAGCCGGTGGAAGAGGGCTCCGATTGGAGCGTTCCCATTCAGATGGACCGGGCCCGGGCTTACCGCGACGCCCTTCGTCACCTCCAGGACCAGCTGGGGCTGGGGGGATCGGTGGATGTGGCCCTCCTGGCAGGGTTCCGGGACATCTTCCAACCTGCAGAGCGGAATTCCCTGCCGGAGAACCTGGGTGAGGAGGAGGTAGAGGAAGCGATCCGCCTGGCCCTTTCCCGGCTGCAGGTCATGCGGGAGGAGGAGGGTCGACGCATGGCGGAGGACCTGGAGGGGCGGCTCGCCATCATGGATGAGGAGCTTACCCGGGTCCGTGAGGCGGCCCCCCGTCGACTCCTGTCGGAGCGGGACCGGCTCCGGGAGCAGATCGGGGAACTCCTGGGATCGGATTTCGAGGTGGACGAGGAGCGAATCGCCCGGGAGGTGGCCCACCTGGCCGATCGATGGGACATCCACGAGGAACTGGTTCGTCTGGCGTCCCACATCCAGATGTTCCGGGAGGCGTTGGCCACGGGAGCGGTGGATGGAGTGGGGAAGCGGCTCGGGTTCATCGCCCAGGAAATCCTCCGGGAGGTGAACACCATCGGCTCCAAGGCGAACGACGCCGAAATCGCTGCCCGGGTTGTCACCATGAAGGAAGAGGTGGAACGGCTTCGGGAGCAGTTGGAGAATATCGAGTGACCACCGGACTCCCCCATCGGCCCTGCCCCGTGGTCCTGGCGGCCCCCAGCGGAACCGGGAAGACCACCATCGCCCACGCCCTGGTGGAGCGCTTCGAGCACTTCGTCTTCTCCGTCTCGGCCACGACCCGTCGGGCCCGGACCGGGGAGGTGGACGGACGGGACTACGAGTTCGTGAGCCGCGAACGGTTCCGGGCCATGATCGATGCCGACGAACTGGTGGAGTGGGCCGAAGTCCACGGAAACCTCTACGGGACCCCGGCCCGGAACCTGAAGGCCGCCCAGGACCGGGGGGAGCACGTGGTGCTGGACATCGACGTGCAGGGTGCCCGGCAGATCCGGAAGCGGATTCCCGAAGCGGTCCTGGTCTTCATCTTCCCGCCTTCGGCCCAGGCCCTCTGGAGCAGGCTCACTGCCAGGGGTACGGAACGGCTGGACGAGGTCCGGCGCCGGCTCCGCGCCGGCCGCCGGGAACTGGAAGAGGCCCAGCACTTCGATTACATCGTAGTGAACGAGGACCTGGAGCGGGCCGTGGCCCGGGTCCGGGCCATCGTGGAAGCCGAAAGCCATCGCCCGCGCCGGATCCTGGATCTGGACGGCCAGGTCTCCCGCCTGAGGGGCGAGATCGACGAGGTGGTCCGCAGGAGCGACACCATCTCACCCCATCCGGAGTACTCTGAGTAGCAGGGCACCACTCGCTCTGATGTGGATGAGTCCAGCTACCACCCATTAAAGCCTGGGAGAGTGACAAGATGCAGGTTCGTACGCCGAACGAAGTGGCCCGGAACACGGGCAGCAAGTACCTGGGGGTCCTGGTTGCCGCCAAGTATGCCCGTGAACTGAATGCCCTCCCCCGGGACCTCAAGCCCCTGGGTCAGGAGAAGAAGCTGACGACCCGTTCCCTGGAGGCCCTGACCTCTGGCCAGATCGAGTTCCGTCTGGTGGGGCGCCGTCGTCGGGAGATCTGACCCGGTGGTCCCCTGGAGCCTGACTCCTCGCCCCCCTTGGGAAGGGCGGCGGATCGTCCTGGGCGTCACCGGGGGGATCGCCGCCTACAAGAGTGTTCAGATCGCCAGGGACCTGACCCTTCTGGGAGCCCGGGTGGACGTGGTCATGACCGAGGCGGCCGGCCGGTTCGTCGGGCCCCTCTCCTTCGAGGGTGTCACCGGACGGAAGGTCGCCGATTCCCTCTGGTCGGCGGAGGGATCGGCGTTGCACATCGCCCTGGGCCGGGATGCGGACCTTCTGGTGGTGGCTCCCGCCACCGCCGACTTCCTGGCCCGGGCAGCGCAGGGACGGGCCGACGACCTCCTCACCACCACCCTCCTGGCCACCAGAGCGCCGGTGCTCATGGCGCCTGCCATGAACCACCGCATGTGGGATCATTCCCAGACCCGGGCCAATGTGGAGCATTGCAGGGACCGGTTGGGGTACCATCTGGTTGGACCCTATGGCGGCCGCCTGGGCGCAGGAGAGGGGAGCGGTATGGGACGAATGGCCGAACCCTGGGAGATAACGGAGTGGTGCGGCCGCCTCGCAGAGGGTCCATCCCGTGCCCTCCGGGGGCGCCGAATCCTCATCACCGCCGGCCCCACCCGAGAGCCGCTGGATCCGGTCCGATTCGTGGGCAATCGGTCATCTGGGCTTATGGGCTTCGCCCTGGCTCGGGAGGCATGGCTCAGGGGCGGAGAGGTAACCCTGGTCACTGGCCCTTCGGGTCTCACCGATCCGGTGGGGATGACCGTGGTACGGGTGGAGAAGGCCCGGGAGATGCTGGAAGCCGTTCGGGACCACGGAGCAGCGGCCGACCTACTGGTCTACGCAGCCGCTGTCGCCGACTACCGGCCCACCAGCCCCTCGAGCCGGAAGACGCGCAAGGCGGACACAGGGAGTCGATTCACCATTGAACTGGAGGAGAATCCCGACATTGCCGCCGAAACTCGGAGTCTCGGCACACCTGGCGGCGTGCGCGTGGGATTCGCCCTGGAAACGGAGGACCTTCTCGATCGAGCCAGAGCCAAACTCCGGAAGAAGGGCTTCCATCTGGTGGTGGCGAATCCGGCGGATGAACCGGACTCCGGATTCGATGTGGACACGAACCGGGTGACCATGGTTCACGAGGAAGGCCCTCCGGAGATACTCCCCCTCCTCTCCAAGGAGGATGTGGCGGCGGCCATCCTGGATCGGGCTGAGCGGCTTCTGGAAGCCGGGCGGGTGGCCCCGGGGACCTCACCGTGAGCGGAGGCACGAGAGACCGACCTACCGGTTCGCTGCGAGGTGCTCTTTCCACGCACCCTGCCGCCGGGATCGATGGCGCGGACCTCCGGGAAGCACTCGCCCGCTTCGTGATCCAAAGGCAGGAACTGGGTCAGGGGCCGCTAATTCTGGATTCCCTGGCTCCGGAACGGGTCCGGGAGGTGGTGGCGCATCCTGTGGTTTCGGTGGGGGGGCTTGATGATGAGCAACTGGTTCCGGCAAACCCCGCCGCGACTGGGGCCGGGCCTGGTACTGCCATGACTCCGTCCCCTTCCACCATGGCATCGCCCCCTCCGTCGGAGCACACTGGTGGGGCCGGCGGCTTCGAACCTCCGCGGAAATACCCGGAGCTCAGGGCGGCGGCGCTCCAGTGTACTCGCTGCCCACTTGCCGGCGAGCGAACCCAGGTGGTCTTCTCCGACGGGGCGCCTGACGCTTCGGTGATGGTGGTGGGCGAGGCACCGGGTGCCAACGAGGATCTCACCGGGCTCCCCTTCGTGGGGCGGGCAGGGAAGCTCCTGGATCTCCTCCTGGCCTCGGTGGACCTGTCCAGGAAGCGGAACGTCTACATCTGCAACGTGCTCAAGTGTCGTCCTCCGGGGAACCGGAACCCCCAACCGGATGAGATCGAGAGCTGCGCCCCCTGGCTCCGTCGGCAAATCGAGCTCGTGGCCCCCCAGGTGATTCTGGCTGTGGGGACCTTCTCCGGAAAACTCCTTACCGGACGGGATGTGGCGCTGAGAGAGTTGAGGGGTCAGGTTTACACATACCAAGGCGCCCCGCTGGTGGTGACCTACCATCCGGCTGCGCTCCTTCGGAACCCCAGGTGGATCCGACCCACCTGGGATGATCTTCAGCTCCTGCGCGGCATCCTCCACCGGAGTTGAACGCGTCGGGGGCGTGTAGGACCCCCGTCGCCTCGGTCGGTCTCACCCCAGCCCTGCCCCATTTCGTGCCTTCGTTCCCAGCCTCTCCCTCCGCCCCCGGCCTCCGTGACGTCTCCACCGGTGGACCTCAGGGCCATGACCGGGATCCGCCTTTCTCCGGCCAGGCCGAGGTCTCCGTCCTAGCCGGGATCCTCCTGGATCCGGAGTCCATTCACCAGATCGAGGATCTGGTCGATGACACCATGTTCTACCTGGAGGCCCACCGCATCCTCTTCAGGGGGATGCGGCACCTCTATGAGAGGCGAGTGGTGGTGGACGTGGTCACACTGGGAGACCACCTGCGCTCCACAGCCGAGCTGGAGCGGGCCGGAGGGGAAGAGTACCTGGCGGAACTCCTGGACGCGGTCCCTACCGCTGCCAACATCAAGTACCACGCCCGCATCATCCGGGACAAAGCCCTCCTCCGCAGGCTCATCGAGGCCTCCACCCGCACCATCCAGGATGCCCACGCTCCCGGGGAGCGGAGCGTGGAGGAGCTGGTGGATGAAGCGGAATCCAGGGTCTTCCAGATCGGGAAGAGCCATGACCGGGGCGGATTCGTCTGGATCAAGGACCTCCTCTGGAAGGCCTTTGAGAACATCGAAACCCTCCAGCGCAGCGATGGAGGTCTCACCGGTGTTCCCTCCGGTTTCCGCACCCTGGATCGCATGACCACGGGGCTCCAGAAGGGAGACCTGATCATCGTGGCGGCCCGGCCCGCCATGGGGAAGACCTCCTGGGTCCTGAACGTGGCCCAGAATGCCGCCATCGATCACAAGGTACCAGTGGCCATCTTCTCCCTGGAGATGTCCAAGGAGCAGTTGGTCCACCGACTCCTGTGCGCCGAAGCCCGGGTCGATGCCCAGAAGCTCAGGACCGGTCGACTCTCGCCTTCGGACTACCAGCGAATCGGTACCGCCGGGGCCAAGCTGAACACGGCACCCATCTGGATCGATGACTCCCCTGGAGGGTCGGTGCTGGAAATGCGGGCCAAGGCACGAAGGCTCAAGGCGGAGGGTGGGCTGGGCCTCCTGGTCATCGACTACCTGCAGCTCATGGCGGGATCCGGCAGGCAGGAGAGTCGTCAGCAGGAGGTGAGTCAGATCTCCCGCGGACTGAAGGGTCTGGCGCGAGAGTTGGAGGTTCCGGTGATCGCGCTCTCCCAGCTCTCCCGAGGGCCGGAGCAGCGCACCGATCACCGACCTCAGCTCTCCGATCTACGAGACTCGGGCTCCATCGAGCAGGATGCCGATCTGGTCATGTTCCTGTACCGTCCTGAGTACTACAGTTCCACGGGACAGGATGACGACGGAAATGCGCTGGAGGGGAAGGCGGAATTGATCGTGGGAAAGCAGCGAAACGGACCCACCGGAACGGTGGAGCTCTACTTCCACAAGGCCTACACCCGCTTTGATGACATGGCGCCGGAGCCCCGCGATGGGGGTATGGCGCCGGGAGGGGCGAGGGGGGCGGGGGGAGACCGTGAAGACCTCCCGTTCTGACGCCAGGAGTAGGCCTCCCGTGGAGCCGGTATGAATGGGGGCCAGGGGGGTGTCGGTATCGCCGTCCCGGCCGCGGGCTCCGGGCGAAGGATGGGGGGCGTCCGTAAGCCCCTCCTGGCATTGGCCGGGGAACCCATCCTCGTCCATGCCCTCCGCCCCTTCCTCTCCCTTCCGGAGGTGGAAGCGGTAGTGGTGGCTATGTCGCCCGAGGATGCGGCCTCCCCGCCCCCGTGGTTGCTGGAGCTGGACCGCCGGATCCAGGTGGTCCCGGGAGGGAGCACCCGCCTGGAATCGGTGGGACGGGCGCTGGATGCCCTCCCCGACCACCTGAGCGTCCTGGCGGTTCACGATGCGGCCCGTCCACTGATTTCCCGAGAGGTCATCGGCGAATGCGTTCGTCTGGCCAGGACCGGAGTGGGGGCGGTGGCCGGATGGCCGGTGGTGGATACGCTGAAGGAGGTGGACGCAGGCGGGAGGGTGATCTCAACCCCGGACCGGAATCGATTCTGGAGGGCACAGACCCCCCAGGTGTTCCCCGCACCCATCCTCAGAGCCGCCTACCGCAGGGCTCTGGCGGAAGGCCATGAGGCCACGGACGACGCGGCGCTGGTCTCGTGGGCCGGCGGAGACGTGCGCATGGTCAGGGCCGATCCGTGGAATCTGAAGGTCACCCACCCGGAGGACCTGGCCCTGGCAGGGACCCTTCTGACCGAGCGGAGTGACGGGCTCGGTCCCGCCAGGGTGCCGGGAATCTCCAGACACCTGCGGGTTCCACAGGATTCCGATCCGGACGAGGAGATCCTCAGCGCGGTGGTGAGGCATCTGGAGGCCGATGGCTTGCTCGTTCACCCCACCGAGACGGTGTACGGGATCGGTGGGCGGGTCACGGAGGGAGTCCTGGAGCGGATCCGGGAAGTGAAGGGGCGAGGATCCCATCGCCCCTTCCTCCTCCTGATCCCCGATGAGTCTCCCCCCGGGCTCCGCTGGACCCCCGAAGCCCGGGCTCTGGCCAGGCGGTTCTGGCCCGGACCCCTGACCCTGGTCCTGGATGACCCCACGGCCGTCTTCCCCGAGGGAATCCGGAGCCCGGCAGGGGGGGTGGCGGTGCGGATCAGCCCCCACCCCTTCATCCGTGCGCTGGCCCGGCGGTGGCCCCATCCCCTCATTTCCACCAGCGCCAATCCCACTGGTGGTCCGGACCCCCTGGACATGGCGCAGCTCCGGGCCGGGCTCGGAGACTTCCTGGTGGACCCGGATGTCCTGGTGGTGGACGGTGGATCTCTACCCCCTTCCCATCCGTCCACCGTTGTGGACTGCACACGCCCTATCCCCCGGATCGTCCGTTCGGGCCCGGTGGGCCCGGACGAGCTGCGGGACGCCCTCCAAGGGCTTTCCTCACCGGAATGACCACCTCAACACTCTTATGCCCATGGACCGCAAGGACCACCCGGATACGCCCTTTCACCTCCTCTTTGTCTGCACCGGCAACACCTGCAGGAGCCCCATGGCCGAGGTGGTGGCTCGCAAAGCGGCGGAGCGGCGGGGACTGACTCAGCTGGAGGTCCGGTCGGCGGGAGTAGCGGCCTTCCCCGGGATGGGGGCGGCGGGCGGCGCAATCCGGGCATCCCGGCGACGCGGACTGGATCTGGAGGGTCACCGGAGCCGTCCACTGGATCCGGAGTTGGTGGCGTGGGCCGACCTGGTCCTCACCATGTCTCCCAGTCACCTGGGCGGCGTGGTGGCGGCAGGTGGAGGAGATCATGCGGCGGTGATCACGAACGTCCAACGTGTTCTCCCCGGCCCAGGGGACGGCTCCGGTGATGGACCGGACCCTACCGGGGGCGTACCGGACCCCTTCGGAGGCCCGGATGAGTTGTACGAGGTGACCATGGAAGAGTTGGAGCGCCTGGTGGATGAGGTGATGGACCGGATTGAAGCTTCTCTCCGAATGGGAGGGGAATCCGGTGGGGCCCGGAATCCGGGGCAGGGAACGGAACCGGGTGAAGGGGAGGGCCCCTCCCGTAGCAAGGGGGGTGAATCGGGGGAGGAAGGAGCTTCATCGTGACCCGACATCTCCCGGTGACTACCTCTACGCGGACTCTGGCCCTCCTGGGAGACCCGGTTTCCCACTCCCTCTCACCCATCATCCAGAATGCCGCCATGATGGCGCGGGAGCTGGACGGTGTCTACGTGGCCCTCAGGGTCGGTTCTGAAGATCTAGCCGGACTGATGCGGGGGTTGGCAGCGGCGGGAGGTGGAGGCAACGTGACTCTCCCCCACAAGGAGCGGGCCGCGGCGGTGGTGGATCGTCCCTCCGAGGCCGTGCGCCGCACCGGCGCCTGCAACACGTTCTGGATGGAGGATGGTGAACTCCATGGGGACAACACCGATGTGGAGGGGTTGAAGCGCGCCATCCACACCCACCTGGCGGGGCCCATTCAGGGAGCACGGGTGCTGATCCTTGGAGCGGGGGGCGCAGCACGGGCGGCGTTGGCCGCCGTGCTGGATGACGGAGCCGCCGAGGTGGAGATTCACAATCGGACGGTGGAGAGAGCCCGGGCGGTAGCCCGCCGCATGGGTGGGGCCAGGACCCGGATCGTGGAGAGCCGGGCCGAACTGCAGGGGCGAACCTACGATCTCGTACTCAACACCACCCGGTTGGGGCTGGAAGCGGAGGACCCGCTCCCCCTGGATCCCGCCGGCGAGGTGGAGGCGCCGGCCCTTCTGGACTTGGTATACACCCCCGGCGAGACGGAACTCGTCCGGAGGGCCCGAGCGGAAGGGATCCACGCCATGGATGGGGGGGAGATGCTGGTTCAGCAGGGGGGCGTGGCCTTCGAGCGTTGGTGGGGTGTACCGGGACCCGTGGATGTCATGAGGGAGGAACTGGACCGTCTCCGCCGCCGCGCGAGGTGAGCCATGGGACGGGGAATTGCCATGGCGTACCGGCAGGCCATCCACTTTCTTCTACCCCCCGCCTGCTTCGGCTGCGGCGATCCCCTCTCCCCGGGGGAGTCGCAGGTTTGCGCGGGCTGCCGTACCCGCCTGCGGACCCCGTCTTTCCCCCAATGCCCCCGCTGCCGGGCTCCCCAGGGCACGGGGGTTTCATCGGCGCGCCCCTGTCCCGAGTGTCGGGAATGGTCCGAGGCCCTGGAGGACGCTCGTTCCGCCTATGTCCTGGTGCCTCCGGCCGACCGGCTGGTCCATGCCCTCAAGTACGGAGGCTGGCCTGAGATCGCCGGGTTCATGGCGGATCGGATGGACCCCCTCCTGGACCCGGGGGAGAGAACTGGGTCCTGGGTCATCGTCCCCGTTCCCACCGCCCCCTCCCGGGAGCGGGCCAGGGGGTACAATCAGGCCGCTCTTCTGGCTAGATCCCTGGCGGAGCGAACGGGGCTGAAACTGGCCAATATCCTGGAGCGCAGGGAGGGAGGAGGGACCCAGGTCGCCTTGCACCGGCACGAGCGCCGGGCTAACGTCCAAGGTGCTTTCCGGTCGGCGGATGGCGCCCGAAATCGCCTCATGGGCAGGTCCGTTCTCCTGGTGGATGACGTCCTTACCACCGGGTCCACCGGACAGGCCGCCGCCGAGGCCCTGGTAGAGGAAGCCGGCGCGAAGCGCGTCCGCCTCATCACCTTTGCCCGATCCCTCCCCCAGGAAGGGGAGGAGGGGCGGTAAACCGGAAGCGCACACTCAAATCAATACGACCACTCAGGGGAGTCCATACGACTCAGGGGAGTCCATACCACCATGGCGATTCGTGTAGGGATCAATGGGTTCGGCCGCATCGGCCGCCTCGTACTGCGTGCTGTAATGGAATCGGGGAAGGACGATGTGGAGATCGTCGCTGTGAACGATCTCACCGATGCGTCCACCCTGGCCCACCTCTTCAAGTACGATTCGGTGCATCGGACCTTCCCGGGACGGGTGGAGGTCACCGAGGACGGGATCCGGATCGATGGGAGGGAGGTGAAGGTTCTCAGTGAGCCGAAGCCGGAGGATCTGCCCTGGGGTGAGCTGGGTGTTCAGGTCGTGGTGGAATCCTCGGGTCGCTTCACGAAGCGCGACGATGCCGCCAGGCATCTGGCCGCAGGCGCCGAGAAGGTTCTCATTTCCGCCCCCGGAAAGAACGAGGACGTCACCGTCGTTCTGGGCGTGAACGAGGACAGCTATGACCCGGCCAACCACCACGTGATCTCCAACGCCAGCTGCACCACCAACTGTCTGGCGCCGGTGGTGAAGGTGCTCATTGAGCGGTTCGGCTTCGTCCGGGGGCTCATGACCACCATCCACTCCTACACCAACGACCAGACGACGCTGGACGCGC
The DNA here is from genome assembly GCA_007121775.1 of Gemmatimonadota bacterium. Taxonomy (GTDB): domain Bacteria; phylum Gemmatimonadota; class Gemmatimonadetes; order Longimicrobiales; family Gaopeijiaceae; genus PWLA01. The sequence continues at coordinate 17,567 of SKJY01000131.1, read as the reverse complement.
CCCACAAGGACCTCCGGCGGGCCCGTGCCGCCGCCGTGTCCATGATCCCCACCACCACTGGCGCCGCTCGGGCCACGTCCCTGGTCCTCCCGGAGGTCGAGGGTAGGATCGACGGCATGGCCATCCGGGTGCCCACTCCCAATGTCTCCCTGGTGGATCTGGTCGCCGAGGTAGAGCAGGATGTGACGGTGGACGAGGTGAACCTGGCGTTCCGGGAGATGGCCCAGGGCCCCATGGCCGGAGTCCTGGATGTGGCCGAGGAACTCCTGGTGTCCACGGATTTCATCGGAAACCCCGCTTCCTCCATTGTTGATCTCGCCTCCACATCGGTGACGCAGAACCGTATGGTCAAGGTCCTGGCCTGGTACGACAACGAATGGGGTTACTCCATGCGGGTGTTGGACATGGTCCGCTACATCGGGGAGCGCCTCGAGGGGGAGGACTGACCTGATGGCGAGCGCCGGCGCAGCGACGCTCTCGGATCTGGATCCGGGCCTCCTACGGGGGGCTCGGGTTCTGGTCCGGGTGGATTTCAATGTCCCCCTCTCCTCAGACGGAGGGGTTTCGGACGATACCCGGCTCCGGGCCGCTCTCCCCACCCTTCAAGACCTGCGGGAGGCAGGAGCCCGTGTCATCCTGGTCTCCCACCTGGGTCGGCCGAAGGGGAGTGAGGATCCTGATCTCTCCCTGGGTCCCGTGGCCCCGGCCCTGTCGGATCTCCTGGAAGCGGAGGTCTCTCTCGTAACCCACAAACCCGGGTCGGAGGAGTTGCGGGAGCGGATCGACGCCATGGAGGATGGAGAGGTGGTCCTTCTGGAGAATATCCGCTTCCTCCCCGGCGAGACCGCCAACGACGACGAACTCGCCGGGAATCTGGCCGCTCTGTGCGACCACTTCGTAGGCGACGCCTTCGGGACGGCGCACCGGGCCCACGCCTCCACCGACGGAGTGCCTCGCCAGGTGCGGGAGAAGGGAGGACGGGCCGTTGCCGGCCACCTCATGGAGCGGGAACTGTCCTTCCTTGGGGATACGCTGGCCGAGCCGGAGCGCCCCTTCGTCGCAGTCATGGGAGGGGCCAAGATCTCCGGAAAGATCGAACTCATCGAGACGATTCTTCCCCAGGTGGATCGCCTCCTCATCGGCGGCGCCATGGCCAACACCTTCTTCCAGGCCATGGGTCTGGATACCGGAGAGTCCATGGTGGAGCCGGAACGGGTGGACATGGCCCGAGAGCTCCTGGACCGTGCCGGAGACAAGATCCTCCTCCCGGTGGACTGCGTCGTGGGAGAGGAGATCTCATCCGATGCCTCGGTTCGGAACGTAGACCGGAATGAGGTGGGTGGAGCCGACAAGATCGGTGACATTGGCCCCCGGTCCCGGGAGATCTTCGCCCGGGAGATCCTCGGGGCAAAGACCCTCCTCTGGAATGGACCCATGGGCGTCTTTGAGATGGAGCCCTACGCCGAGGGGACCCTTCACGTCGCGCGGAGTCTTGCGGAGGCCACCGACGAAGGTGCCGTCACCGTGGTGGGCGGTGGGGACTCCGCCGCCGCCGCGGAGGCCGCAGATGTGGCCGAGCGGCTGACCCACATCTCCACCGGCGGGGGCGCATCTCTGGATCTCATGGCAGGAAAGCCGCTCCCAGGGGTGGAGGCGCTGGATCGGGCGCAGGACTCGGACCACGAGGAGAATTCATGACCGTACCCAGGAAGGTGGTTGCCGGGAACTGGAAGATGAATCACGGCCCTGAAGAGGCCAGGGAGTTCCCTCTTGGTCTGAACATCGGCGACAACGTCACCGCCCATGTCCTCCTGTTTCCTCCCGCATTGGCGCTCGCAGGGCTAAGGGCCGGGCTGGAGAGCGCGGGGCTGGCCCAGCGGGTCCATTTGGGCGTGCAGAATGTGCACGCCGAGGACTCAGGCGCCTTCACAGGGGAGATTTCCGCGCCCATGGCTGCGGCGGCCGGCGCCAGGTACGTGCTGGTGGGTCATTCCGAACGACGCCACGTCTTCGGTGAAACGGACGGAGACACCCTGCAGAAGGTGGCGGCGGTGCTCCGTTCCGGCCTCACCCCCGTCCTCTGCGTCGGTGAGAAGCTCGGAGAACGGGAGGCGGATCGGGTGGAGGAGGTCATCCTTCGCCAACTGGATGCGGTCCTGGGATCCGACACCATCCGGTCGAAAGTCGCCTCCGGCGACGCACCCTTCCTTCTGGCCTACGAGCCGGTTTGGGCCATCGGCACGGGCCGCACGGCCACACCCGACGACGCCTCCGCAGCCCACCAGGCACTCCGAAACCACCTGGTGGAGCGACTGGGGTCGTCGGTGGGCAGGGCCGTCCCCATCCTCTATGGGGGATCCGTGAAGCCCGACAACGCCGGGGAGCTCATGGAAGCACCGGAAGTGGACGGGGTTCTGGTAGGAGGAGCGTCGCTGGATCCGGACGGCTTCTCCAGGATCATCCAGGCCGCCTGACTGGAGACCGTGAACCCTACGGAGTTCATGATCTTTCCCCGGTTGACAGGGAGTCTTCTCCCCGTGACCTTTCCATGCTGATCTGGAATCTTTCGAAAGAGGCCTGGACCCCAAGCTCATGTACACCTTCTTTCTTGTTCTGCTCGTTCTCATCGGGATCTTCCTGACCGTCATCATCCTCCTGCAGGCAGGGAAGGGAGGGGGACTCGCGGCCATGGGTGGAGGAGTGACCTCTACCGAGGGTGTTCTGGGTGGTCGGCAGGCCACGACCTTCCTGGTGAGGGCCACCTGGGCGGGGGGCGCCGCCTTCATGGTACTTGCCCTCATCCTGGCAATCCTGTCGTCCCGGGCGCAGGCTCCCGGGTCGATCCTGCAGCAGGATCTCCAGCAGATTCCCACCCAGCCCGCTCCCGTGATTCCAGGGACGGGTGAAGACACCCCGGCGCCCCCGGCTGGTGGTGACGAGGTGATCCTGCCGGAACAGCCCTGATCCGACGGTGATCCCACTCCGGTCGGGTTCCGCCGCCTCCCGAGTACCCCAGGTAGGGGTCTTGGGAGGCGGCGTTTGTTTTTTCGAGGTGCCCCCTTCCTCCCTTTGTGGGAGAAGGCGGCTGGATTAGACTCCTGGGGTCGAAACGGCGCCGGGGCCCCGCCGGGCTCGGTCAGTCTTCCCTTGCGGCCCGTTTCCGCGTACGCCCCTTCCCACTCCTACGGACGACGGAGAATCAACGTGGCTCGGATCGAAGTGCCCATGCCCCAGATGGGCGAATCCATCGCTGAAGGCACCGTCTCGAAGTGGCTCAAGAACGTCGGTGACACCGTTGAACGGGATGAGCCCATCCTGGAGATCTCCACCGACAAGGTGGACGCGGAGATCCCTGCTCCCCAGTCGGGAACCCTGGTAGAGGTTGCGGTGCAGGAGGGAGAGACCGTTGAGGTGGGCACCATCGTGGCCTACCTGGATACGGAGGGTGGGGCTCCGGCGGCAACCCCGCCTCCGTCGGCAGCAGACGAGTCCGAGACCGCAGCCGCGCCGGACCCCGAGCCTGCCTCCCCAGCTCCGGCCCCGACCCCGGAGAGGTCGCAAGGCAAGCCCGGTTCCGAGGAGGAACGCCTGCGGCAACGCTCCACCCCTGTGGTCCGGCGCATGGCCGAGGAGCACGGTGTCGATCTGTCGACAGTGGAAGGCTCCGGATACGCCGGACGTGTGACGAAGCAGGATCTGGAAGCCCATCTGAAGCGTCGTGAAGACGATCGCTCGGCTCCGGCTCCAGCCGCACCGACTCCCGGTGCGCCGGTCCAGCCGGCGACCGCTCCCCGTCCGGCTGCGGCCGCAGCACCTTCGGATATCTGGACCGCCTTCTACAACCAGGTACAGAACCCCGAATTCCCGGTGCGGGACGCAGACCGGGTCGAGCCCATGGACAAGATCCGGCGGCTCACTGCTGAACACATGGTGGTGGCCAAGCGGATAGCCCCCCACGTCCACTCCTTCATCGAGATCGACTTCACCCGGATCGACCAGATCCGTCGGGAGGGCAAGAAGCGCTGGGCGGAGCAGGGCGCCCGGGTCAGCTTCACCGCATTCGTGGTCTGGGCCCTCTCCCGGGTTCTGCGGGACTACCCGACCCTCAACGCCACGGCGTCGGGGAATAACATCATCTACCGAGCCAACGTGAACATCGGTGTGGCCGTGGATCTGGACCCGGGCCTAATTGTGCCGGTGATCCGGGATGCGGATCACCTCTCTCTCGTGGGCATCGGGAAGAAGATCGTGGATCTGGCGGATCGGGCCCGTTCTCGGCAGTTGGCCCCTCAGGAGATCCAAGGGGCCACCTTCTCCATCACCAATCCGGGAGTCCTGGGGACCATGGTGGGACTCCCCATCATCCCCAAGGGTACAGCGGGAATCCTGGGGACCGGCGCCATCGAGAAGCGGGTTGTGGTGGTGGAGGACCCAGCCACCGGCGGCGACTCCATCGCCATTCGGAAGCGCTCCATCTTCTCCCTGGGCTACGACCACCGCATCGTGGACGGGGCCGATGCAGCCCGCTTCCTGGCCGATCTGAAGGAGGTCATGGAAACCTTCCCCGACGACGGCTGATCCACCGACTGCGCGGTGGGAGGGTAAGGGGGGAGGGGAGCGACTCAGCTCCTCTCCCCCTTCGCCGTTTCCGGAGGAAGGAACTCCATGAAGTCCAGGTACCGGCCAGCTCGATCCCGCTCCTTCTCAAGCCATTCCTCGAATCCTGACGGCTCGAGTCCCTCCGACGAGGTCTGTGATCTGGCCGCCTCCACTGCCAGGTCGTTGGCATACTCGTTCCGGGGATGGCCGGCATGCCCCCGGACCCAGCGCCACTCCAGGGTATGTCGTTGCACAGCGCGGTCCAACTCCTTCCAGAGTTCCAGGTTCTCGATGGGCCCGGCCTTCCGCTTCCACCCCCGCTTCTTCCAACCGTGGATCCACTCGGTGATCCCCTTCACCAGATACTGGGAATCGGAGACGAACCGGACCCGGCAGGGCTTACGGAGCCGGCCCAGCCCCTCGATGGCGCTCCGAAGGGCCATCCGGTTGTTGGTGGTGTCGGGTTCGGCGACCCAGAAGTCACGACGGATCCACTCCGAGCCGTCCCAGAACTCCACCAGGCCGGCAGCGCCTCCGGGATTGTGGCGATCCTGGAATTGATTTCCCAGGCAGGACTCGTCTGCATGGATCATGACGAAGGGACGGGACGATGTCTCGCTCACGGTGCTCACTGTTGGAAGAGGAAGAGGTGCTTAGTGGTGGATGGAACTTCTAGCAGGATCCATCCGCGGGTCCGCAGCGAGGTGAACGGAGCCTCTGGGCCGTGGGAAAGTCAAGGCCGGACGGACCCGTTCCGGCTCCGTGTTGACCGCTTCCGTCCTCCTCCTACATTCCGGAAACACTTCCACGCCCATTCCCACGTACCGGGGGTCCCGTGCCGTTCGAGTTCAAGCCCACCTACCTTCTCCTCGAGGATGGCCGCCGCTTCGACGGTACCAGCCTGGGAACCATTGGCGTCGCACTCGGGGAGGTGGTCTTCAACACCGCCATGACCGGGTACCAGGAGGTCCTCACCGACCCGTCCTACACCGGCCAACTCGTCACCATGACCTATCCCCTCATCGGGAACTACGGGGTCAACGACGAGGATCGGGAGTCCGAGGTTCCGGCCGTGGCCGGGTTCATCGTCCGGGAAGCGGCCCGCCTCCCCTCGTCCTGGCGATCCCAGGGTTCCCTGCAGGCCTACCTCACCGACCACGGGGTGGTGGGGATCCAGGGGATCGACACCCGCGCCTTGACCCTGCACCTCCGGGAGTGCGGCGCCATGCGCGGCGGCATCGCCCCCGCGGATGTATCCCAAGCGGAGCTCATGGAGCGGATCCTGGCTCATCCCAAGATGGAGGGATCGGACCTGGCGTGTGGGGTTTCCACCAACCGTCGGTACGAGGTCCCAGCCGAGGGTGAGGAGCGGTTCCACGTGGTGGCATACGACTTTGGTGTGAAGGCTCACTCACCACGCCTCCTGGCAGAGCGGGGGTGCCGGGTCACGGTAGTGCCCGCTTCGACATCGCTGGATGAGATCCGGAAGATGGCGCCGGACGGGATCTTCATCTCCAACGGTCCCGGGGACCCGGCGGCGGTGGGTGAGGCGATTCGCGCCATTCGGGAGTTGGCGGAAGAGGGGACGCCCATTTTCGGGATCTGCCTGGGGCACCAGCTCATCGCCCGGGCCTTTGGGGCGGAAACCTACAAGCTTCCCTTCGGCCACCACGGAGCCAACCATCCGGTGAGGTTCCTGGATGGCGATCGTGTGGAGATCACCTCCCAGAACCACGGATTCGCCGTTCGCGGCGGAGAAACCCCGGAAGACGGCATCCCCGGAGCACCGAGACTCCGTGTTACCCACCTGAATCTGTACGATGGAACAGTGGAGGGAGTGGAGCACCTGGACCTTCCCGTCTTCTCGGTTCAGTACCATCCGGAATCGGCTCCGGGCCCCCACGACTCTCGATATCTCTTCGATCGGTTCCTGACCCTCCTGGAGGCCCGAACCGCCGGTGCAGGCTCCGCTTGACCATCCGTCGGCACGGGCGTTACCCTTGCGCCCGCTGATTCGGGCCACGGCACTTCCGTCGCGGCTCGGCGCCCGAACCATGGAATGACCGGCAGAACCCGGACGGAGGCATGAATGACCAAAGCGGATCTCGTGGAGCAAGTTGCCGAGGCCATCGGGCCCGGGATCACCAAGAAGGACTGTGCCATGGTGGTCGATGGCTTCCTGAATGCAGTGCGTCAGGCCCTGGCCGAGGGTGAGCACATCGAGATCCGGGGCTTCGGTACCTTCAAGGTCCGGGAGCGAGAGGCCAGGACGGCCCGGAACCCGAGGACCGGGGACCCGGTGAAAGTTCCGGCCCGGCATGTGCCGGTCTTCAAACCGTCCAAGCATATGCGGTCGCAGGTGAGCAAGGGGGCGGCCAAGCGCGCCAACGGGTAGGGGTGCCCACCAGCCTCCACCACACGGCGAAGGCCCACCCCCCGGCCCCTACCTCCCCGACCCTGGCGATTTAACGCTCTACCGACCTGGGGCATCCCCCAACTGAGGAACTGGTGCGGTGACCGCCCCGGAACAGCAGCCCAACCCCGGAGAGGACCGCCCGGACGGCCCCTTGGTGCAAAGGGCCCGCTCGGGAGACCGGGAAGCCATGGCGGAACTCGTAACCAGGCATCAGGGCACTGTATATCGCTTTCTGCTGGGCCTTTTCGCAGATGAGGACCTGGCGGCAGATGCCACCCAGGAGACCTTCGTTCGGGCACTGGGGAACCTCGCCGGGTTTCGGGGAGATTCCTCGTTTCGCACATGGCTACTGGCCATCGCCCGAAATGAAGCACGGGGTGCGCTCCGACGACGAGTACGGCGCCGGGAGTTGGCGCTGGACGACGCACCGCCCATAGAAGACGACGGCGTAGGTCCGGAGGCTGCGGCCCTCAGGTCGGCCGAGGTCCATCGAATCCGGGAGGCGCTGGCAGACCTCCCGCCAAAACAGAGGATGAGCGTGTCACTCCGCCTGTTCGACGGCCTGAGCTTCCGGGAGGTGGGACGCGCCATCGATTCATCCGAGGGGGCTGCCCGGGTGAACTACCATCACGGGATCAGACGACTGAGGGAGCTGCTGGATGAGCAAGGAGACCAGGTACGACGGAGGAGGTCGGATGGGTGACGGGTGTGCCCGGGCCCTGGACCTTCTGCCCCTCCACATCCAGGGACGGATTTCCGACGCCGGGGAGGCCGTGTGGGTCAAGCAACACCTCCAGCTCTGCGGGGATTGTGCTGAGGAGGCCGCCTTCCTCGAAGGGCTCCTCCCGGCCTGTCCGGAGCCACCGGTGGATCTTGTGGCCTCCGTCATGGCACGCGTCGAAGCGCCGGTGACGCCCTCGGTCCACCACGTCCATCGCAATCTCCCCCCATCCGCCCTTCCGAATTCGGCTCCGTCCAGACAGCGTGTCCGCTTCGGCGGCTGGGCCGCCTCCGTTGCGGCACTTCTCATCCTGGGTTTGGGGATCGGAAGCTTGTGGACCGGGGATGGGGCCAACGGGGGGGATTTGCTCTTCTCGGCGTTCCTGGAAGACGACGAGGTCGCGGTGGATCGAGACGACTGGATGGTGGCCGGCGCGCCGGTCCTGGACGCCCTCCCTGACGAGGTCCTCCTGGCGCTTGTTTCGGAGGCCAGGAGATGATCGCGCAGTCCACGTGGGAGACAGCAGGCTCCCACAAGACCTTCCTCGGGAGGCCAAGATGGATGCGGAGGGGCCTGGTTCCCATGGCTTTCGCGCTCCTGGGTCTCGTCGTGCTTTCCCCCCCATCGCCGGCGGAGGCGCAATCGGTGGACCCGCCCTCCTCGGACCAGATGACCCGAGAGGAGATGCAGGCCTTTGTCCACTCCCAGTTCCAACGAGAGTTGGAGCGGGAGCTCGGGCTCAGCCAGGAGACCATGGATGCCATCTTCGGGGTCATGGCGGACATGGGGGAACGTCGTCGTGAACTCTGGCAACGAAACCGAGCGCTGCGCAACATGACCCGGGATTTCCGCGAATCCGGCGGGGATGAGGCGCTGGCCCGACGGATCCTATCGGAGACCCGTGCCATCCGGTCCCAGGAGGCTCTTTTGGAGGCAGATGAGGAGTCCCAACTCCTTCAGATCATGTCGCCGGCCCAGGTGTTACGCTTCCAGGCCCTACGCGATGACTTCAATGAGCGCATCCGGCGCATGCACCGGGGTCGGCTGGACGGGATCTGATCCCATGATCGTTACCCTGGCAGGGTGACCATTTCCGTTGACACTCTCTCGGGGTCCGGATAGGTTCCGTCGGTTCCTATCCCTTCCGAATTCCCCCTCCCGGGAGTTGCGTTCATGAAGAAGATCACGGTCGTCGGGTCCGGAAACGTCGGTGCATCGGCAGCCTATCGAGTGGCTCAGTTGGAGTTGGCCCGCGAAGTGGTAATGGTGGATATCGCTGAGGGGATCCCTCAGGGAAAAGGTCTTGATCAGTGGCAGAGTGCTCCCGTTGAAGGGTTCGACACCCGGGTCGTGGGCTCGTCTTCCTACGATGTGGCCGAAGGTTCCGATCTCTTCATCGTCACCGCAGGTATCGCCCGGAAGCCCGGGATGAGCCGGGACGATCTTCTCAAGACCAACGCCGGCATCGTGGAGTCCGTCTCCCGTGAGATCGCACGGGTCGCCCCTGATTCCATCATCATCATGGTGTCCAATCCGTTGGACGTCATGTCGTATGTTGCCATGAAGACCTCGGGCTTCCCCAAGGAGCGGGTGCTGGGGATGGCGGGGGTCCTGGATACGGCGCGCTACCGTGCCTTCATCGCCCAGGAACTGGATTGTTCGGTGGAAGATATCCAGGCCCTGGTGCTGGGGGGGCACGGTGACACCATGGTCCCCCTGGTGAGCTACACCTCGGTGAGCGGGATCCCACTCACCCAACTCCTCCCGCAGGATCGGATCGATGCCCTCATCGAGCGGACCCGGAACGGGGGCGCCGAGATCGTGGGGTACCTGAAGACCGGAAGCGCCTACTATGCCCCCGCCACCGCGGCGGTCCAGATGGCCGAGGCCATCTGCCGTCACAAGCGGCGGATCCTTCCGTGCGCGGCCTACCTTGAGGGTGAATACGGACAGGAGGGCATCTTCCTGGGGGTTCCCTGCCGGATCGGCGAGGGTGGTCTTCTGAACATCCTTGAGGTGGAGCTGACCGACGAGGAGCGAGCCCAGCTAGAGAAGAGCGCTGAGGCCGTACGCTCGACCATCGCCAAGCTGGACTGAGTGGACCTTACGCCGGCCCCAGGGGTTGGCGGAGAGGATCCAGGATCTCGTCAGTCAGGGAGTCGCCCGGGCCCTCCTGGCCCAGGGCGGCGAAACCCCAAGGAGCCCTGCTCATGCGCCGCGTCTTGACGCTATACCGATCGTCGGTGGGCAAGAAGATCATGATGGCCGTGTCCGGCATCCTCCTCTTCGGCTTCATCGTCGGGCACATGGTCGGCAACCTCAAGGCCTTCCAGTCCCACAACGGGGATGGAACCCATCCCCTCGACACCTATGCCGAATTCCTCCGGGAGGTCGGGTACCCCCTGGTTCCGGAAGGTGGGCTCCTCTGGGCCTTCCGCCTGGTCCTGCTGGCGGCGGTGGGGGTGCACATCATCGCCGCCATCCAGCTCTGGTCCGGGGCCCGCACTGCACGTCCGGGCCGCTACCGTAAGGAGGACTCCCAGGTCTTCTCCTACGCGTCCCGGACCATGCGCTGGGGTGGGGTCATCGTGGCGGTCTTCGTGGTCTACCACATCCTCCACTTCACCACCGGCCATGCACACCCGGACTTCGAGTACGGTCGGGTCTACGACAATCTGGTCATTGGATTCCAGAATCCACTTGTGGCAGGGTTCTATATCGTGGCGGTGGGGGCCCTTTGCCTCCACCTCTATCACGGGCTCTGGAGCGTGTTCACCACCCTCGGGGTGCAGAACCGGCGCATCGACCGGATCCGCCGCCCTCTCGCGGCCGCGATCTCAGTGATCCTCTTCCTGGGGTTCACGTCCGTGCCCCTGGCCGTACTGACCCGGATCCTGACGCTGCCCTGATCTTCCCCGGTCCGGGGAAGAACCGGACATGCCCCTTCCCGTGACATCGGAGACGTGAGTGCACTATGGAGCTCGACGCGAAGATTCCGGACGGTCCCATCGCCGAGAAGTGGACGCGACACCAGTTCGAGATGAAGCTGGTGAACCCGTGCAACAAGCGGAAATACAAAGTAATCGTAGTAGGAACCGGTCTCGCCGGGGGCGCAGCCGCCGCGACCATGGGGGAGCTGGGATACGATGTCCACTGCTTCACCTACCATGATTCTCCCCGGCGAGCCCACTCCATCTCCGCCCAGGGGGGGATCAACGCGGCCAAGAACTACCAGGGGGATGGCGACTCCATCTTCCGCCTGTTTTATGACACGGTGAAGGGAGGGGACTTCCGCTCCAGGGAGGCCAACGTCTACCGGCTGGCTGAGCTGTCGGTGAATATCATCGACCAGGCCGTTGCCCAGGGCGTCCCCTTCGCCCGGGAATACGGAGGACTCCTGGACAACCGCTCTTTCGGTGGGGCCCAGGTGTCGCGGACGTTTTACGCTCGCGGGCAGACCGGGCAGCAGCTCCTCCTGGGCTGCTATCAGGCCCTTGAGCGTCAGATCCATCTGGGGACCGTCCAGATGTACAACCGGCATGAGATGCTGGATGTGATCCTCATCGACGGTCGGGCCAGGGGAATCGTGACTCGCCACCTCCTCACGGGGGAGATCGAGGCCCACATGGCTGACGCGGTGGTCCTGGGGACCGGTGGCTATTCCAACGTCTTCTTCCTGTCGACCAATGCGAAGGCGTGCAACGTCACCTCGATCTGGCGGGCCGCCAAGAAGGGAGCCGGTTTCGCCAATCCGTGCTTCACCCAGATCCACCCCACCTGCATCCCCCAGAGCGGAGAGTACCAGTCCAAGCTCACCCTCATGAGTGAGTCACTCCGCAACGACGGACGAATCTGGGTTCCCACCAAGCCCGGTGACGAGCGGCCAGCCAACGACATCCCCGAGTCCGACCGGGATTACTACTTGGAACGCTTGTACCCCTCCTTCGGCAACCTCAGCCCCCGGGACATCTCGTCCAGGCGGGCCAAGGAGATGGTGGACGCCGGACAGGGAGTGGGGCCCCTCAAGAACGGGGTCTACCTGGACTTCCGGGATGCCATCCAGCGCCTTGGAAAGGACAAGGTATCGGAACGGTATGGGAATCTCTTCCAGATGTACGAGAAGATCACCGGCGAGGACCCCTATTCCGTGCCCATGCGAATCTTCCCGGCGCCCCACTACACCATGGGGGGCCTCTGGGTGGACTACAACCTCATGACCAATATCCCCGGGCTCTTCGCCATCGGTGAGGCGAACTTCTCGGATCACGGGGCGAATCGACTGGGGGCTTCTGCCCTCATGCAGGGGCTGGCAGATGGATACTTCATCATGCCCCTCACGCTGGGGAACTACCTGGTGGACGCGCCCAGTGGTGGAGTGGATCCGGATCATCCCGCAGCCCGGGACGCAATTCGGGAATGCGTGGCCATCCAGGAACGGCTTCTCTCCACCGGAGGCAAGCGGAGTGTGGACTCGTTCCACATGGAGCTGGGACGGATCGTCTGGGATCATTGCGGCATGGCCCGCAACGAGAGTGGCCTCAAGGAGGCACTGAAGCGGATCCCCGAGCTCCGGGAAGAGTTCTGGCGCGATGTGAAGGTGCCGGGAAGCGGTGCCGACCTGAACCAATCCCTGGAGAAGGCAGGGCGGGTCGCAGACTTCATGGAGTTCGCCGAGATCATGTGCTGGGACGCCCTGACCCGGGACGAATCGTGTGGGGCCCATTACCGGGAAGAACATGTGACGGAAGAGGGGGAGGCGAAGCGGGACGACGAGAACTTCCTGCACGGAGCGGTGTGGGAATTCAAGGGAGTCGGGGAGGAGCCCGTCCGACACGAGGAGCCCCTCACCTTCGAACACGTGCCCCTCTCGCAGAGGAGCTACAAGTAATGAAGCTGAAGCTGCACATCTGGCGTCAGACGAGCCCTCGGTCCAAGGGCGACTTCCAGGCCTACGACCTGGACGGAGTATCACCCCACATGTCCTTTCTGGATATGCTGGATCTTCTGAATGAACAGATCCTGGAGGAGGGTGGCGAACCGGTAGCCTTCGAGCACGACTGCAGGGAAGGCATCTGCGGATCCTGTGGGATGGTCATCAACGGCATCGCCCATGGGCCCGAGAAGCTGATCACTGCCTGCCAGCTCCACATGCGCACCTTCAAGGACGGTGATGAGATCTGGATCGAGCCGTGGAGGGCCGCGGCCTTCCCCGTCATCAAGGATCTTGTGGTGGAGCGAGCTTCGTTCGACCGCATCATCCAGGCCGGCGGATACATTTCGGTGCGATCCGGGAGCGCCCAGGACGCCAATGCTATCCCCATTCCCAAGGCAGACGCCGATCGCGCCTTCGATGCGGCGGCTTGCATCGGCTGCGGAGCCTGCGTGGCGGCCTGCCCCAATGCCTCCGCCATGCTCTTCACCGCTGCCAAGGCCGCCCATCTCTCCTACCTCCCGCAGGGGCAGACGGAGCGCCTGCAGCGGGCAGCCGATATGGTGACGGCTCACGATGAGGAGGGCTTCGGGAACTGCACAAACCACGGCGCGTGTCAGGAGGTCTGTCCGAAGGGGATCAGCGTGGACTACATCGGCCGCCTGAATCGGGATGTCCTGAAGGCAACTCTCTCCGGAGTGGAGGTCACTACCCGTTAGGCTTTTCTCCCCGCTGAGAGAGCTGAACGGAGTCGATTCGGGCCCCGGTGTCCCTCAAGGGATGCCGGGGCCCGCTCTGTAACGGGCAACCGCCCGTGGTGAGCCGGTGCCGCACCGCTTGCCGCTCCCGCAGGTGGCCCGTAACATCCCTGACAGTGGGGCGGTCAGACCGTTACGAGGACGGCGCCGGCGCCTCAGCCCCACCGGCCCGGCCCCTGGCAGAGACTCCACCGATGGTCCTATCTCCGTCCGCCATGAAGAGGTTACGGTTCGTCACCACGCGCCGCTTGAACGTCGGCGTTTTGGCACTCCTCCCTCTACTGATACTCCTGGGATCCGGGGTCCTCAGCTCACTGAGTGCCCAGGCTCCCACCTTCCGGGATGTGGTTGGCTACGAGTTGGGTCATGGGATGGTCCAACACCACGAGATGGTCCGGTACCTGGAGGCGCTGGATGAGGCGTCGGACCGGATTCGGTTGGTGAACCAGGGGCGAAGCATCGAGGGTCGGGATCTCTGGCTGGTGGTGGTGTCCGATCCTGCGAACCTGGCTCGCCTGGACGAGATTCGGGGGGTGGCACACCGCCTGAACGACCCCAGGGAGACGACTCGCTCCGAAGCTGAGGCCCTGCTGGCCGACCAGCCCATCATCAGTTGGATCGGGGGAACGCTCCACGGCTTCGAGCTCTCCGGGACAGAGGCGGTTCTGATGGCGCTGGAGCGGCTCACCACCGCCGATGATCCCGAGACCCGGCGGGTCCTCCAGGAGTCGGTGGTACTCCTGGACCCCATCCTGAATCCCGACGGCAGGGATCACTTCGTGCTCCACAATCTCCGCACCATTGGGAGGACTCCGGCGTCGGACCGCCGGGACTGGTCCAACGACTTCACTCCTTGGGAGGCCAGGCGCTACCGCACGAACCACTATTACCACGACCCGAATCGGGACTGGTTCGCCCATGTCTTTCCCGAGACCCGGGCCCGTGTAGCCACCATTGGGGAGTGGCGGCCCCAGATCCTCGTGGACATCCACGAGATGGGAGCAGATGTGGAGTTCTACTTCGATCCGCCCACCGATCCCATAAACCCGTTCTTCCCGGAATTCGGGACGTGGGGCTTCGAGCTCTTTGGCGCCGCCTATCGCCAGGCATTCGATGGGGCAGGGTTCGAGTACATGACCGGCGAGCGCTTCACCTTCTTCTTCCCCGGATTCCTCACGGCCTTCGGTTCCTACCAGGGGGGGATCGGAATGCTCTTCGAACAGGGGTCGACCCGGGGCCTCGCCATGACCCGGGCCGACGGCTCGGTCCGCACCTTCCGGGACGCGGTGGACCAGCAGTACCTGGCCACGTGGACGGCGCTGGTGACCGCGGCGGACAATCGCCGAGAGATCCTCTCCCGCTATGATCAGGGCCACCGGGATGCGGTGGCCGACGGCGAGTCGGGCGCCCGCCGCTACATCCTCGCCGCCGGCGAGGCTGATCCCCATCACCTCAGGGAGTTGGTGGAGCTGCTGCTCCGAAACGGGATCGAGGTGGGCCGCCTCACCGAGGAGGTGCGGATCGGGGGCCTCCGGGACCGGACGGGAGCCTCCGTATCGGAGCGCACCTTCCCGGCGGGGAGCTACGTGGTGGAGGCTGCACAGCCCAGGAACCGGATGATCCGTGTTCTCTTGGAGCCCGAGAGCCCGGTGCCCCAACCCTTCCTGGAGTTGGCGCGGGAGCGGATCGACCGGGGCGAGAACCCCAGATTCTACGACGTGACATCCTTCTCCCTGCCGCTCTTCTTCAACCTGCCCGCCTTCTCGTCCACCTCCGCCGCATCGCTCATGGTGCAGCCGGTGGAGGAAGCGGCGGCGCCCCCTCCCGCTCCCCAGGCCCAGGCGGCCTACGCGTATCTTCTGGACGGCATGAACTCACGGGCCCTCTCGGTGGCCACCCACCTGCGAGGGCGCGGATACCGTCTGGCCTTTCTGGCTGTGCCCACCCGGATGGGAGGAGAGCATGTCCCTTCCGGCTCCATTGTGGTCTGGGTCGGTCCGAGTGAGGCCTCGGTCCACGGGTCGGTCCGGGAGTTGGCCACCCGTTTCGGAGTAGCCGTCCGGGCACTGGATTCCGGCGCCGGGGATCCGGGCTACCCGTCGCTCGGCACCGGGGACGGCTTTCCAATGGTGGAGCCCCGGATTGCCCTGGTGGCAGAGGGACCGGTGGATGCGTACTCCTTCGGATACGCTTGGTCGACCCTGGACTGGCAGTATGAAATCCCGAATACCGTCCTTCGAGCCGAACGCCTGGGAGGCATGAACCTCAGTGACTTCAACGTGCTGGTTCTCCCGGAGGCATCTTCCGGCGCCCTGGCCCGACTCCTGGGTCAGGAAGGTCTGGACCACCTGCGTCACTGGGTCCGACACGGTGGGACTTTGATCGCCCTTGGTTCCTCCGTGGACTTCGCCCGGGAGCACCTCGGCCTCATGGCGCTTCGCAGTTGGTACGACACCGACGACGGCGCCAACGCCGTCCCCTACGATGCTGTGGGCGCCTTCTTCCGGGGAGAGCTGAATCGCGCCTACTGGCTCTCGGCCGGGCTACCGGAAGGGGAGCTGCCGGTTCAGGTGCGTTCGTCCCGCCTCTATCTGCCTCCTACCGGCGCACCCTCCGCAGGTCGGAGGGTGGTGGGTACCTTCACCGACGGCGACGTCAACATCTCGGGTCACGCCTGGCCCGAAACCCTGGAGCGGGCCCCGGGGACCGTGTTCGCCTATGAGGAACGAATCGGCGCCGGACGGGTGATCGCTTTCTCCGAGGATGTGAACTTCCGCGGGTACCTACGGGGTCCACAGCGCCTCTTCCTCAATGCAGCAATCCTCGGCCCCAGCGCGCCCTGACCAGGGCCGGTCCCATTCCCGTCACGTGGAACGATTCATGAGCAGAGCAATCCATTCCCCCTCGCCACGGAGCCGGGGCGGGAGGCTGTCCGGGCTCCTGGCGGCCCTGTCCCTGGTAGTGGTGGCCGCCGGATGCCTCGACAGCACCACGACTCGGGTGGAACCGGACCCAACCGTGGATGAGGTGGAGTTTTCACCCATCTTCGAGATCGACCTCTCGGCCATGGAGGAGCGGCCGTCAGGCCTCTGGATCCGGGAGGAGCTCGTTCCCGAAGAGGGCTCCCAGGCGGGAGAGTTCGATCTTTCGGTGGTGGACTACGTTCTGTGGCTGCCGAACGGGCAGGAAGCGGACCGGGGGCGTCTGGAATTGGTCCCTGCCGGGGGCCAGGTAATTGCCGGTTTCGCGGAAGGGGTGCTGGGAATGAGGGAAGGGGGACGTCGCCTGCTCCTGGTTCCGCCCCACCTAGGGTACGGGAGCCGGCAATGGCTCGTCTTTCGAGTGAACCTGGTGGCGGTGAATCCCCGGGATTGAGGCCACGGGGAGGACTTTGCTTGCTGCCCTCCGTGGTGTCGGCCAGAGGAGTCCCACCCGTCCAGTCCTCGCTGTGAGGTGCAGTCGGGGACGCCGGCTCTACAGTCGGGGAAGTGTCACGCCCACCTGATTCTGGTACTTGCCCTTCCGGTCGGCGTACGCCACCTCCGGTGCCTCGTCTCCCTGGAAGAATATGAGCTGGGCGATCCCCTCATTGGCGTAGATCTTCGCCGGAAGCGGGGTGGTGTTGGAGATCTCCAACGTCAGGAACCCCTCCCAGGTGGGCTCCAGGGGGGTCACATTCACGATGATCCCGCACCGAGCGTAGGTGCTCTTCCCCACACAGAGCACCAGAGTGTCCCTGGGAACCCGGAAGTATTCCACCGTGCGCGCCAGTGCGAAGGAGTTGGGAGGGATGAGGCAGGTATCAGCCTGTACGTCCACGAAGGAGCGGTCATCGAACCGCTTCGGATCCACCACTACGTTGTGGACGTTGGTGAACACCTTGAACTCGGGGGCCACTCGGATATCGTATCCGAAGGATGACACCCCATAGGAGATCACCCCCGCCCGGACCTGGCCCGGTTCGAAGGGTTCGATCATCCCGTGCTCTTCGCTCATGGTCCGGATCCAGCGGTCGCTTCGAATGGTCATGGCGGTGGGCGTAGGTGAAGGCGAGCCTGGGCGCTGTCCCCGCCGCTTCCGGGGATGAGCCGTGAGGGAAACCCGGAACTTGGGGGCCGCAGCGGCGATCCACAAGGTGGCGGC
>SKJY01000059.1 GCA_007121775.1 Gemmatimonadota bacterium | reverse complement strand
GTGTGGTAGGCGAGCTGGCGGGGGTACCACTGGGTGAAGAGGTACTGGACCACGATGACGGTCACGTCCTGCCGGATGCCCTCCACCTCCTGGAGGTACCAGAGGGGGAAGGTGTCATTGTCCCCATTGGTGAAGAGGATCCCGTAGGGCTCCACGCTCTGGAGCATGTTGTAGGCCCAGTCCCGAGCCGAATAATCGCCGCTCCGGTCCGCCCAGCCCCAGTTGAAGACCAGGGGCACGAAGGCCACCAGGAGGACGGGAGCGGAGAGGGCCAGACTCCGCCGATCCTCCCCTCCCCGAGCGGCCCACCGCCAGAGGCCGGTGAGCCCCAGCGCCGCCAGGAACCCCCAGAAGTGGAAGCCGGCGGTGAAGAAGTAGTCCCGTTCCCGGACCTCGCGCTGGAGGCGATCGACGGAGTCATCCGCCAGCGAGAAGCCGTAGCGGAAATTCAGGTAGTAGACCAGCGCTACGGAGAGGGTGGCCGCCAACACCGCCAGGAAGACGCCCTCGCCGCGTCCGGCCCGAAAGCCCACCACAAGCCCGCCGAGGCCCAGCCCCAGGAAGAGGAGGGTAACGGGGAGCCGGGCGTTCCCCGGCGTCTCCGAGGGGGAGAGCCCACGGGCCCACTGCCAGTCGAAGTACTGAAACCAGTTGGCGAGCTGGTGGCCCAGCGGTGCCTGCCGGTCGCTCAGAGGGGGCTTCCCGTACTGCTCCCGGGTGAGGTTCGCGGCCAACGCCGGGCACCCCAGGTTGCCGTTGCTGTAGATGGCCAGCGCCGCGTCGACCACCCCTTCGCAGACGGGCTCCCCCTGGTTGATGATGGGCTGCTGCTCGGCCCGGATCGGGAGGAAGAAGTTGAAGGAGAGGCCCAACACCACCGCCAACACGCCCCGAGTCCAGAGGTTCGGATCCTTCAGGACGGCGGGCTTCACCACCAGGACCGTGGCGGCGAAGGCCGGCGCCACCAGGAGGGCCATGAGGTGGTTGGTGGAGCCCAGGAACATGATGTAGACCGCCAGCACCAGGAGCCAGCCGCTCCCCGGCTCGTCCTTCCGGTCGATCCAGCGCATCACCAGCCAGGCCACCACCGCGATGCCCAGGAGGCTCAGGGTGTAGACCTTCTCGTTCACATTGGACTGGTTCCAGACCGTGTAGGCGGTGGCCGCAATGAGGGCGCCGAGCCAGGCACCCACCAGGGGCATCCGCCGGAGCCACGGGTCGTCATGGCCGACTCCGATCCAGCGCTGCAGTACCCGATGCGTCACCAGAAAGAAGAATCCCGTGGCCAGCGCCGAGCTCACCGCCGCCAGGAGGTTGATCCGGATGGCTGTGGAGAGGCCCAGGGGCGACAGGAGGATGTCCCAGGCCCGACCGATCCCCACGAAGAGCGGGTTCCCCGGCGGATGGGCGAGCCCCATGATGTGCGCCACCGTGATGTACTGGGGGGTATCCCAGAACCAGGGCGCGGGAGCCAGCGTAAGCACGTACAGCGCCAGCGCGGCCAGGGCAGCTCCGGCGGCGTGGGCGTAGGGCGGCGGGGAGGGGGTCATGACGGTCGGGTTCGATGGGCGATGGGGCGGTCCCCGGGAATCCTGGAAACGGGCGTTCCCTTGAAGCCCCTATGGATAAGGCCGCCCTGCTGTGCGGGGAAGGGCCGGCGGCGGGGCGCCTCTCGGGGAGTTGGGCCCGCACCGGGGCCACGACCTTTTCCCTCTGGGCCGGCGGCCAGGCCCGTCGGACAGGAGGGGCCGCTTCGCAGGGACATTCCGAATCCCTGGACGAAGCCCTGGACGAAGCCCTGCATGAAGCCCTGGACCGGGGGATCGGGAGCCCGGCGTGGTTCTACTCCGACCATTGCTGTAGGATCTCCCCATGACGCTGCCCTCTGTCCCTTGCCCGCCTTGTCCCCCACCGGCCCTGCCATGACAACAACCTTCCGCCGGATCATCGGCAGCCCCCTGCCATGACAACGACACTCCGCCGCACACTCCGCTTCACCAGGGGGTGGGTCCGGCCCGACGGGGGGCTCCGACCCCGAACCATGGTGCTCGGCGCCGTGGGCGACCGGGGTCCCGCCACCGGTCTTCTGCTGGACGGCGGCGACCGGAAGGTGCCCCGACCGGGATGGGTGGTCCTCCACGGAATCACCCGACCGGGTCCCCATCATCCTGCCCTGCTCCACTTCGCCTCGGCGCTGGCGTCCACCGGAGTGCGGGTGCTCATCCCCGAGATCCCTGAGTGGCGGCGGATGGATCTGGCGCCGGACCGGGCCCAGCAGATCATCGGCCTGGCGGTGGACCGGCTGGCGGCAGACCCGGATACGGAGCCGGGCGGGGTCATCCTCCTGGGGTTCTCGTTCGGCTCGGCCCAGGCCCTCTACCACCTCTCGGACCGGGCCTCCCGAGGGGAGGAAGCCCCGGTAAGGGGGGTGGCCGGGTGGGGTGGATACGCCGATCTCGGGCGTACCGTCCACTTCCAGTTCACCGGGGAGCACGGATGGGGCGAAGCGCACTACCGGGAGACCCCGGACCCCTACGGCAGATGGGTGGTGGGCGCCAACATCCTCCCCCTGGTTCCCGGACTTAGGGGAAGCCGCCCGGTGGCCGAGGCGCTACGGCAGTTGGCCATGAGGTCCAGCGACCTTCAGCTCCCCGGCTCATCCCCGGAATTCGACAGCGTGAAGCTCCAGCACCGAGTGGGGCTCCCGCGGTCCCTGCGTTCTCTCTTCGACCTCTTCGCCCCGCGATCAGGGGTGAGGCCGCCCCGGGATCAGGCGGCGGAGATGACGGAAAGGCTTGTGGAGGCGGCTCGGGAGCGGATCCCGCTCCTGGATCCCATGCCCCTGATCCGCTCCGTCCCCACACCGGTCCGCCTCCTTCACGCCCGGTCGGACCACCTGATCCCCTTCACCGAGACGCTCGCGGCGGCCAAGCTCCTGGAAGGACGCACCGCCGGCCTCGACACCCGGATCCTGGGGCTCTTCGGTCACTCCGGAGGGTCGGCGGGTGGGGGGATCCGTGACCGGGTGCGCGGAAGCCTCTCCTTCCTGGAGGCACTCCGGTCGGTGTTCGAACTGTCCGTGGACCGAGCCGGTGGGCCGGAGCGGCCGAACTGAGCCCCACCCCAGAGCTACCGCGGAGCCCCACCCAAAACTACGGCGGAGCCCTACCCTCACATCACAGCAGAGCCGTACCCGCACATCAAGGCCGAGCCCTCCCCCCAATCCCGGCAGACCCCTAACCCCAAACCCCGCAGAACCCTACCCCCAAACCCCGCCGACCCCTCCCCCCAAAACCCAATGAAGAAGG
>SKJY01000137.1 GCA_007121775.1 Gemmatimonadota bacterium | reverse complement strand
TCTTGAATAGCGCGAACCGTCGGACCGGTACATCCCCCATTACGGGCGCCCGGTGGGCGAACCTGATCCGTCAGGCCTCCCCTGCTTACTTACGAATCAACGGGGCTCCGTTCCGCTTAACTCCTGTTTTCCCGCCGGTGGGTGGGTAAGGCTGCGGGTGGATTCCCGGTGATTCGTTCGGGTAGGGGAGGTATAGGTGATAACCACCGGCGCTTCGTGACCCGCCCTTCCGCATCTTCGAATGACCCCGCATCGCCCCTGTCCCACGGGCGTTCCCTCCCATCGTACCTATTGAGGTTCGATCACGAAAGAGAATCGCTAGATTGCCGGGGGAGCCAGTCGCCCTTCCGAAGCTAGATTCGGAAAGACCCAACCCGTCCAGCGTGCCACTCCTGCGTTGGGAGCGGATTCGCGCCTCGCCGTCGTTCGATGGGTCAGTCGATTTGAGCCGGCTGAATCTTGTCGAGGTCTGTCGCCTGATCTGAGTCTAGGGCATCCCACAGGTCAACGGCCTGTTGGAGGTTGAGCCAGAACTCCGGCTCAGTGCTGGTGAACTTTGCAATCCGGAGCGCTGTGTCTGGGGTCACGGCTCTCTTGCCGTTGATGATTTCATTCATCCGCGGATAAGAGATCCGGAGACAAGCTGCAGCCTCCTTCTGGGTGATTCGGAGGGGAAGTAGGAAATCCTCCAAGAAGACTTCGCCCGGGGGGGTGGGCCGGCGATTCTTCGGCAAGCGGCGCATGGTCCATTCCTCTGGCTCAACTTGAACCAACGGGGTCAGTGATAGTCGACGATCTCAACGTCTTCGGCACCGGCATCACTCCAACGAAAGCAGATTCGGTACTGATCGTTGATTCGGATCGAGTGCTGCCCAGCTCGATCGCCCTTCAACTTCTCGAGCCGCAGGCCCGGAAGAGAGAGGGATCGCAGCGAAACGGCGGAATTCAGGCGGTCCAGCGTCTTGGCACCCTTCCCGTGAAGCCGAATGGGCAAGGTCTTCCGTGCTAGCTTGGAATCCTCGCCATCGAAGATGTCTTCGGTGCCCTTGTCACTGAAGGAGACGATCAAGATCACGCCCCTCCAAGTCGGCTTCGTCTATAACGCTTAACGCTAAGCATAATTACCATATCGCTCCCCTCAAAGGGCATTGACTCGACCCAAGGGGCATTGACTCGGCAGTTCCGAGCACCGTGTCCGACGTCACGGCCCGCTCCCCGTTGACGACCCGGTTCATCCTTAACACGGATGTCACCCTCAGTCACCGTCATCTCCGGGAAGGCTATCCAGGGGATTCCGGATCCGGGCCAGGTCCTTGCCGCTGACGTGGGTGTAGATCTCGGTGGTACGGGTCGAGGCGTGCCCCAGGAGCTCCTGGATGTAGCGGATGTCCGTTCCCGCCTCCAGGAGATGAGTGGCGAAGCTGTGGCGGAGCACATGGGGGGTCACCTTCTTCTCGATCCCGGCACGCCGTCCGATCCGCGATAGAGTCTTCTGTATAGATCTTGTGGTAAGTGGCCGGCCCACCTTGCCGCCGGGGAATAGCCAGTCTCCATGGGCTTGGCGGCGGTATTCCAGGTGGTGATCCAGGGCATCGGCGGCTCGGTCCGACAGCAGAGTGTAACGATCCTTCGCTCCCTTCCCCTGGCGAACGCGGACCATGCGGCGATCGCGGTCCACATCGGCTCGACGCATCCGCACCAATTCACCGACCCGCACCCCGGTGGAATAGAGCATCATGACCAGCGCCTTCTCCTGGGGAGACCGGCAGACATCGAGCATCCGTGCCAACTCTCCACGGCTCAGCACGAAGGGAAGCCGGCGACTCCGCTTCGGACGCGGAATCTTCTCCATCACCATGGGCCGCCCGAGGACGTGGACAAAGAGGTAGCGGATTGCACTGAGGGCCTGGCTGTGGTAGGAGCGGGAAACGCCCCGCTCCTCGGAAATCACTCGGAGATATTCGGCGACCTGGTCAGCCGAGATCTCCCCCGGTTCCAACCCTGTTGCCCGGGCGAACCGGCGGACCTGTCCGCGATAGACCTTTCGGGTTCGCGGCGAGAGCCCCCGGAGGATCATGTTCCGGGACATATCGTCAAGGGCGGTCGACCATGGCTCCGGGACGGGGTGTCCTTTGCCGGGAACTCGATGTCCTTGCCCCGACCGGGGATGTCCTTTCCCCGGAACCGGATGTCCTTCCCCCGAAGCCACCTGGTCCTTTCCCGAAACCGGGGCGGCGCCCTCCAGGGGAGAGCGGCTGATGTTCGGCTCCGGCAGATGGAGCGCAGGGAAGAGGTCACGGAGCCTTTCGCGGGCTTCCCGGGTATCGGGAACCTCCCATACGCCGACTTCTGCATTCCACCGGCGCCCCGGGATGGATTTGAGCGCCCGCACGTGGCTCCACCGGAACACGCGCAACCGCACATGCAGCGTCCCGGAGGACGAAGCCGTCACCCTGACGTCCCTGGAGGAGGGTGAACGGGGCGAACCCGTGCCCGCGGTCGGTGCGGAACTGGATGAACTGGCTCCTGGTTGATCTTCCATACCCCATTGTGCCGGCACGTCCGGGGCGACTCCATGGTTCGATCGGCCGCCAGGTGTGGCACCCGGGGTATCTGGATCCACCCCCTCCCCCCTGAACCACAGCACTCCAAAAAACCGAATCTAGATTCTATTTTTCGTCTTCAGACCGCTGCTACTCCCCTCCCCCCCTCGACCGTTTGCATGGTGACTGATCCCACCGCTTCACCTGACGCTCCCGACCCGCGACTGGGGCCTCGGGCCGCCGCCGTCTCACATCATTTCCTAAGGGCCGTTCGGCTGGAGGAGGAGGTGGAGCCATGGGAAGAGACCCTGGAGGGGCTTTCCCGGGAAGACCTGACCCCCGTTCTCCAGGAGCGAGCCCCCGGGCTGGCCTTCTGGATCAACGTCTACAACGCCGCCACCCAGCTTCGCCTCCGCCGTGACCCGGACAGCTTCGGCGACAGGGCCCGGTTCTTCGGAAAGCCGGCTCTGAGGGTGGCGGGGAAACCGCTCTCCCTGGATGACGTGGAGCACCGGATCCTGAGAGGCGGTCGCCCCAAGCTGGGGCTGGGCTTCATCCCCGGGATCTTCTCCCGGCCACCCTTCCCCGGCTTGCGCCTTCCCCTGGATCCCCGCATTCACTTTGCCCTGAACTGCGGGGCGGCAAGTTGCCCTCCCATCGCAGCATACACGGCCTCGGGAATCGACCGGGAACTCGACCTGGCCACCCGCTCCTACCTGGAGCAGGAGGTGGAGTACGACCGGGAGCGCCGAACTGCTACCCTTCCCCG
>SKJY01000292.1 GCA_007121775.1 Gemmatimonadota bacterium | reverse complement strand
TTCTCCATGGAGTTCCCCAATGTATACCGCTACTACGTTCAGGACTCGGTCTTCCGCTTCCGGAACGACAACCCGAGCCCGCGGGAGCTCATCCGCGAGATCGCCGTGACCTGGATCGAACCTGCGCCGGACGAAGATCTCACCCAGGAGGAGTTGGAAGCCTGGCGTCGGGCCATCTCGGCCGAATACTACGTGGACCCACAGGAGCTGGACCTCACCGTGGTCACCTTCGAACCCATCGAGGTGAACGGCGCCCGAGGAGTGGAGTTCCAGTCGGCCTGGCAGAGCCTGCCCGACGCCTGGCCCGCCGGGGGACCCTTCATCGTCCGGGCTCTTCGGTGCCCAGAGCAGGACCGCATGTACCTCATGGACGGCTGGGTCTACGCCCCCCAGCGTGAGAAGTACGAATTCGTGCTGCAGCTGCAGAACATCCTGAACACCTTCCGGTGCCATCCATAACGTGTCCTTCGTTCATCTCCACACCCACTCCGAATACTCCCTCCTGGACGGCGCCAACCGCCTGGGGGATCTGGTCCGCCGAGCACTCCACTACGAGATGCCGGCGCTGGCCCTAACCGACCACGGATGCATGTACGGCGCCTGGGCCTTCCAGAAGGCGGCGTGGAAGGAAGGGCTCAAGCCCATCATCGGGATGGAGGCGTACGTGGCCCCCGGCGACCGGCGCGACCGGAGCCGGGGGAGCTCGGAGCGGAACTACTATCACCTGGTTCTCCTGGCCCGGGATCGGGAGGGGTACCGGAACCTGGTGAAGCTCTCGTCCATCGGGTACACGGAAGGCTTCTACCACAAGCCCCGCATCGACCGGGAGGTCCTGGCCAGGCACTCCGGCGGGCTCATCGTGAGCTCCGCATGCCTCGCTGGCGAGGTGGCCCGGAACCTCATGGAAGGGCGGGATGAGGTGGCCCGGGAGGCGGCTCAGTGGTACGCCAACGCCTTCCCGGACCGGTACTACCTGGAAGTGCAGGCCCACGGGACCCCGGGGCAGGCCGAACTGAACCGGAAGATCTTCGACCTTGCAGGTGATCTGGACCTCCCGGTGGTGGCCACCAACGACGCCCACTTCCTGGAGTGCGGAGACCACGAGGCCCACGACACCCTTCTCTGCATCGGGCTTGGGAAGGACAAGGCCGACCCGGACCGGATGCGCTACGACGAGGGGCTCTACTTCAAGGGCCCCGACGAGATGCGGGAAGCCTTCCCCGACCGCCCCGACGTCATTGAGAACACGCTACGGATCGGTGACGAGGTCAATCTCACCTTCGACAAGACCTACCACGTCCCGGCCTTCCCCCTCCCGGAAGAGGTGGAGACGGAGGAGGAGTACCTGGTCCACCTCACCACCGAGGGAGCCAAAGAGCGCTACGGAGACCCGCTCCCGGAGCCGGTGAAGGAGCGGATGGACTTCGAGCTCGGAGTGATCTTGGAGACGGGGTACTCCGGGTACTTCCTCATCACCTGGGACTTCATCCGCTGGGCTCAGGAGCAGGGGATCCCAGTGGGGCCGGGGCGAGGCTCGGCGGCGGGGTCACTGGTGAGCTATGCCCTGGGGATCACCAACCTGGACCCCCTGGCGTACGACCTCCTCTTCGAGCGCTTCCTGAATCCAGAGCGGGTGTCGATGCCGGATATCGACATCGACTTCTGCTACGAGCGCAGGGGGGAGGTCATCGAGTACGTCCGGGAGAAGTACGGCCGGGACGCGGTGGGGATGATCATCACCTTCGGGACCATGAAGTCCCGGGCGGTGATCCGGGACGTGGGGCGCACCCTGGGCTTCGAGCCCTCCGAGACGGACCGGATCGCCAAACTCATCCCCAACGCCCCGGGGCAGGCCATGACGGTGAAGGAGGCCATCGACGCCCTCCCCGAGGTGAAGTCTCTCTACGGCCAGGACGAGCGCCACCGGAAGCTCTTCGACTACTCCATGACGCTGGAGGGGCTCTCGCGCCACGCGTCGGTGCACGCTGCCGGGGTGGTCATCGCCCCGGGCCCTCTGGACGAGTACGTCCCGGTGGCGGTGCAGAACACCAAGGGGAGCGGCAAGAACGGCGAGGCGGTGACGGTCACGCAGTACGACATGAACTGCCTGGAAGACGCCGGGATGCTCAAGATGGACTTCCTGGGCCTAAAGACCCTCACCGTCATCTCCGATGCGGTGGAGATGGTCCGGGCCCGGGTGGGCGAGCTCCGTCACCCCCGCACCGGGAAGGTCTACGGGTCCATGGACGACGTCCCCATGGACGATCCGGAGGTCTATCGGATGCTGGCCCGGGGCGGCACCTCCGGCGTCTTCCAGTTCGAGTCCAACCTGGCCACCGAGAAGCTCCGGGCCATGCGCTGCGACCGCTTCGAAGACCTGGTGGCCACCAACGCCCTCATCCGCCCCGGTCCCCTGGACTCGGGAATGACCGACGTCTTCATCCGCCGGAAGCTGGGTAAGGAAGCCGTCACCTACCCCCACACCGACCTGGAACAGACCCTCGAGCCCACCTACGGGGTCATCGTCTACCAGGAGCAGGTGATGCGGATCGCCAACATCCTGGCGGGCTTCTCGCTGGCAGAAGCCGACGTGCTCCGGAAGGCGGTGGGGAAGAAGATCGCCGAACTCATCAAGAAGGAGCTGGGCCGCTTCGTTGAGCGCTCGGTGGAGCGCGGCGTGGACCGCCGCTTGGCGGAGGACCTGGCGGAGCAGATCGAGACCTTCGGTCGCTACGGCTTCAACCGCTCCCACTCCGCCGCCTACTCCCTCCTTTCATACCACACGGCCTGGCTCAAGACCCACTACCCGGCCGAGTTCATGGCCGCCCTCCTTTCGTCGGTGCTGGACAAGACCGACGATGTGGTAAAGTACATCGGCGAGTGCCGGGACCTGCCCCGCCACCTCCCCCATCTGGAGGAGGAGGTGGTGGTTCTCCCCCCCCACGTGAACGAGTCGGGGTGGAAGTTCACCGTCACCGACGGTCGCCGTATCCGCTTCGGGCTCGGTGCGGTGCGGGGAGTCGGGGCCGGCGCAGTCAATTCCATCCTGGAGGCTCGGGAGGAAGGAGGGCCATTCACTAGCCTCTTCGACTTCCTGGAACGCATCGACCTCCGGGCGCTGAACAAGCGGGCGTGCGAGGCACTCATCACCGCCGGGGCCCTGGACGGGTTCGGACACCGGGCCCAGCTCCTGGCCGGGCTCGACGCCGCCTACGGGGAGGTCCAGGCCAGGGCCGCCGAGGCCGCCGCCGGGCAGGCGTCCCTCTTCGACGCCGCCCTGGGTGGGGTGGAGCGCCCCGACCCGACCCTACCGGAGGTTCCGGAGTGGCCGGAGCAGGACCGCCTGGCCCGGGAGAAGGAGGCGCTGGGGTTCTTCATCTCCGGCCACCCCCTGGATCGCCACCAGGAGCTGGTCCGCGCCTTCGGCCCGGCCAACTCCTCGAATCTGGCTGAGTTCGCCGGGGAGGAGGTGGAGTTCGCCTGTGTCGTCACCAAAGTGGCCCGTCAGCTCTCCCGCCGGGACAACTCGGAGTGGGGAAAGATCACCGTGGAAGACTTCCACGGCACCGCCACCATTCTGGCCTTCCGGGACACCTGGCAGCGGTGCAAGGAGGTCCTGGAGCAGGACGCAGTCGTGCTGGTGCGGGGGAAGGTCTCCGGGCGCGAGCGGGATGAGGAGGATCCTCCCATCTTCCTGGACGACGCCGAATCCCTGGAGGCGGTGAGCCGGAGCGGGCGGGTGGCGCTGGCCATTACCGTGGATCCGGGGGAAGGGTTCTCGGACGAGGAGGTGCAGAGGGCCCGGAAGGCCATGGAGAACAACCTGGGACGGGCGCCGCTGGAGGTTCATCTGGCCAACGGGGGAGGGCTCGAAGCCCGGCTCCGGTCCCGCTCCCTCACGGTGGATCCTTCCCCGCGCCTCCTGGGTGAACTGAAGGAGGTACTGGGTCCCGGTCGGATCCGCATGACCCGGGCCGGGTGACCCAGCACCCTCAATCCCATGGGAAATCCCCATGACCAGAGCCGGCCCCCAACCCCACGGGAGATGCCCATGAGCGAAGCAGCCCCACCTTCCCCCGCGCTCGCCACCCTCGGTGGCGGATGTTTCTGGTGCCTGGAGGCGGTCTTCCAGCGGCTCCGGGGGGTCCACGACGTGGTCTCGGGGTACGCCGGGGGCCATCACCCTCGTCCCACCTACCGGGAAGTGTGCCGGGGGACCACCGGGCACGCTGAGGTGGTGCAGATCACCTTTGATCCCCAGGAGGTGAGCTTCCGCCAGCTTCTGGAGGTTTTCTTCGCCATCCACGACCCAACCACCCTGAACCGACAGGGGGCCGATGTGGGTCCCCAGTACCGCTCCATCATCCTGCACCACGACCCGGACCAGGCCGCCGTGGCTCGGGAGGTGATGGCGGAAGAGGCTGAGGGGTGGGACGACCCCATCGTCACCGAGCTCGCCCCCTTCGAGGGCTTCCACCGGGCCGAGCGGGAGCACCACCGATACTACGACCGAAATCCTCGTCAGGCTTACTGCCGCCTTGTGGTGGATCCCAAGGTCCAGACCGCTCGCCGACACTTCGGGCACCTCCTGGCGGAGGGCTGACTCGCCTTCCCGGGAGCGGCTCACCATCTTCCGTGGATTCTGCGGTCCTTCTCTTTCCTCGCACCCTGAGCCCATGACCCCCACCGAGCCAGAGAACGAGCCCCGCACGGGAGCAGCAGCCGGCCCCGCCGAAGGATCCGGTGCCGAGCCCAACCCTCTTCTTGAGGGATCCTTCCACATCCCCTTCCACCGGATCCGTTCCGGCCATGTGGTCCCGGGAATCCGGAAGCTCATGGAGGAGGCGGAGGGTGAGATCGATGCCCTGGCGGCGGACGATGCCCCACCCACATGGGAGAACACCCTGGGCCGGCTCGATGAGTTGACCCGGCGGGTGGCGGAAGGGACGACCCCCGTCCACCACCTCCTGGCGGTGAAGGAGAGCCCCGAACTCCGGGAGGCGTGGAGCGAGGTGCTTCCCGAGGTGTCCAGCTTCTGGACCCGGCTCTTCCTCCACGAAGGACTCTGGGTACGGCTGCGGGCCTATGGTGAGGCCGCGGCCGCGGCCCTGGAGGCGGGGGAAGACGAACTCGACCCCCTGGCCAGACGGCATCTGGAGAAGACCATTCGGGACTTCCAGCGGGCCGGGGCGGACCTCCCCGCCGAGGGACGGAAGCGGCTCGAGGAGATACAGGTAGAGCTGGCCCAGCTCCAGCAGCGCTTCAGCGAGAACATCCTGGACGCCACCGCCGACTGGTCGCACCACGTCACCGACGACTCGGAGGTGGCCGGAATCCCTGACGACGCCATGGAACGCTTCCGGCGGACGGCTCAGGACCGGGAGCTTGAGGGGTGGGTCCTGACCCTGGACGCCCCCTCGGTGCAGGCGGTGCTCAAGCACGCCCGTTCCCGAAAGCTCCGGAACCGAATCCATGAGGCCTATCTGGCCCGGGGCCGGGAAGAACCCTGGGACAACCGTCCCCTCATCCCCCGGATCCTCGAGCTCCGGCAGGAGAAGGCCCGCCTGCTGGGCTACCCGGACTTCCCGGACTTCCGTCTGGAAGAGCAGATGGCGGGGAGCGGCGAGCGGGCCCGGGACTTCGTGGCTGGAATGACGGAGCGGACCCGGCCCTACTGGGAGAGGGACCTGGAGATCCTCCGGGAAGCGGCCCGGGAGAAGGGACTCGATAGCCTCCGCCCTTGGGACGTCTCGTTCCTGGCGGAGCAGCTCCGGAAGGAACGCTACGAACTGGATGAGGAGGAGCTCCGACCCTACTTTCCGCTTGAGCGGGTGGTGGAGGGGATGTTCACCCTCACCTCGCACCTCTTCGGCCTCGAGGTGACCCAGGTCGAGCGGGAGGAGGTATGGCATCCGGATGTTCGCTACTACGAGATCCGGGACGAGGACGGCCGGCTGGTGGGTGCCTTCTACGCCGACTTCTTCCCCCGGCCGGAGAAGCGGCAGGGGGCGTGGATGAACGACTTCATCCACGGGCTCCCCGACCGGGAAGGCCGCCTCTCGCCCCATCTGGGGGTGATCTGCGCCAACTTCCCGCCCCCCACCGGAGGGCGCCCGGCCCTGCTCACCCACCGGGATGTGGAGACCCTCTTCCACGAGTTCGGCCACCTCCTGCACCACTGCACCTCCCGGGTCCCCATCCCCTCCCGGGGCGGCATCCACGTGGCGTGGGACTGGGTGGAGGTGCCCTCCCAGCTCATGGAGAACTGGACGTGGGAGCGGGAGGCGCTGAACGTCATCTCCGGCCACTGGGAATCGGGGGAGCCCCTGCCGGACGAACTCCACTCCCGCATGGTGCGGGCCCGACGGTTCCTGGGCGGATGGGCCCAGATGCGTCAACTCACCTTCGGGCTTCTGGACCTCTCGCTCCACACGAGCTTCGACCCGGAACGGGACGGGGACCCGGTAGATTGGGTGACGGAGCTCCTGGTTCCCTATTCGGCGGACCGGGAGTTTGCCGCCGCCCACCCCCTGCCCTCCTTCCTCCACCTGTTTTCGGGAGGGTACGCCGCCTCCTACTATTCGTACCTGTGGTCCGAGGTCATGGAGGCGGACCTGTTCACCCGCTTCCTGGAGCGAGGCCTCTTCGATCGAGAGACGGGCCTTCGCTACCTGGAAACCATCCTGTCCGCCGGAGACCGGGACGAACCCGACGCCCTCTTCCGTGCCTTCATGGGGCGGGAGCCGGACCCGGAGGCCCTCATTCGCCGGAATCTGGGAGAAGCAGCATGAGGCAGACCGAATCGACCCACCCCATCCTGAGCCCCCTTTCCATGGGAGAGCGTGGAGCCCTGAGGTCGGAGGTGGCAGGCGCAGAGTTCGGCGGGGAGGGCAGCCGCTCCCGGGCTCCCCTGCCGACGCTCCGCTCAACCCCCCTCCTGGGTCTTCTTCCCCTGGCGGCGCTTGCCCTCATCGGATGCGAGGACCCGGACGACATGGACCGGCTCGCCGCCACCCACGATGTGGCCGCCGGAGCCGAAGTCATGGCGCCGGATGGGATCGAACCCCTTTCGGGCCCCAGCTTCGCCCAGGCCCAGGAGGCGGGGGCGGCGGAGATCCACGTCCTCTATGTGGCCTCATCGGGGTTTGCCGGGACCGACGACACGGGACGGCTCACCGGTGTCACGGTGGAGCTTCTCCGGGAGTTCGGGCGCTTTGTAGAGTCTGAGTACGGAGTCGACGTTTCGGTGCGTTTCCAGGAGGAAGAACACTGGCCCACCTTCTACCAGCGAGTTCGCTACTCGGAAGGCGGGGTGTTCGGAATCGGAAACGTCACAATCACCGAGCCTAGGCGAAGTGAGCTCAACTTCTCCCCGCCGTATCTGGACAACATCGCCATCCTCATGACCCATGAAGACGTGCCTGAGTTGGCCTCCATGGAGGAGATCCCCGAGACCTTCGGCGACCTCACGGGCCTCATGTACACCGGCACATTGCACGAGACCCGGATGGAGGACCTCCGGGACCGCTACTTCCCCGACATGCCCACCATGACCATCTCCACCAACGATCAACTCGTGGGAGCCGTGGCCTCCGGAGACGGCTACTTCGGCTACATCGACGTCTACAACTACTGGCGGGCGGTGGAGCAGGGTGAGCCCCTCCGCCGTCATGCCGTTGGCGACGACGCCTCGGAGCAGTTCGGCATCATCATGCCCCACTCCTCCGACTGGAGCGAGCCCATGGAAGCCTTCTTCCAGCGGGACGGGGGCCTCACCGGCTCCCAGTGGTACCGGGATCTTCTGGAGGAACACCTGGGCGAGGCGCTGGCCAGCCTCCTGCAGGGAGAGGGATCGTGAGGCCCTGGGTGCCGGCAAACTCCCCCGGGTCGATTAAGGTCGTGGCGCTGGCCATGGTGGCCCTGGGGCTGGCGGCGGTGCCATCCCTGGAAGCCCAAACACCGGGATCAACCCCCTACTTCCCCCCCGCCGGTGCGTGGGAGGTGGTGGATCCGGCGACGGTTGGGATGAACGCCGAGGCACTGGAAGAGGCTCGCCGCATCCATATGGAGGGGCAGAGCACTGCACCCCGGGACCTCTCCCTGGCCCACCAGCGCAGCTTCGCCAGGGAGCCCTTCGGCGAGCAGGTGGGTCCGTTCCGCACCCGGGGTGACCCCACCGCCGTGGTGGTGCGAAACGGCTACATCGTGGCGGAGTGGGGAGAGCCCCACCGGGCCGACAACACCTTCAGCGTCACCAAGAGCTTCCTGACCGCCACCGTGGGGCTGGCGTGGGACCGGGGGCTCATCCCTGACATCCACGCACCGGTTGGGGAACTCATGGGGCCCATCGAGGTGGACCGCCCCGAGTGCGTGGCGCCCAGGCAGCCCCAGGGCGACTTCCCCGCCGTGGCGGCGCCCTTCGAGCCCTTCGCCGGGGAGCGGGCGTCCCGGATCACCTGGGATCACCTTCTGCGTCAGACCTCGGACTGGGAGGGAATGCTCTGGTGCAAGCCCGACTGGGCCGACCGTCCCTCCCAGGATCCGGACAGCTGGCTCACCCGGGAGCGGCACGAGCCCGGCGAGGTCTATGAGTACAACGATGTGCGAGTGAACCTGTTGGCGCTGGCGGCACTGAATGTGTGGCGAGAGCCTCTCCCCCGGGTGCTCAGGGAGCACCTCATGGACCCCATCGGAGCATCGCCCACCTGGCGCTGGACGGGGTATGAGAACTCGTGGGTGCACCTGGACGGCGTCCGGGTGCAGTCCGTGAGCGGAGGCGCCCACTGGGGGGGCGGAATGTTCATCAGCGCCCGGGACATGGCCCGCTTCGGACTCCTCCACCTCCGGAACGGGGAGTGGGACGGGGAGCGGATCCTCTCGGAGGCCTGGCTGGACCAGGCCAAGACCCCCGGGGACGCGAACCCCCGCTACGGGTTCATGAACTACTTCCTGAACCTGGATGGGGGTGATATCCCTAGCGCTCCCCCGTCGGCCCACCGCCATGTGGGGGCCGGAAACAACATCGTCTACGTGGATCCGGAGAACGATCTGGTGGTGGTGGTGCGCTGGATCCAGGGGAGACCCCTGAACGACTTCATCGCGGCGGTCATCGCAGCGGTGGAGAACTGACGGGCGGTCCGCCATGATCGGCCTCGGGCTCCAGACGGGGGTGCTCCTGGCGGCGATCCTGGGAGGCGGGATCACCGCCGGCCCCGGTCAGGAGCCCTTTCCCTGCGATCTGGACCGGCGGGAGCACGCCGTCAGGGGGCTCCCCTCCCCCGAAGACCGCTGCATCCGGCTCTATCCCGGGACGGCGGCCCCTGAGGCCTCCGGGTGGGTCCGCCTCCTCCCGGCCCCCACCCCCTTCGGCACTGCCGTGGACCGGAACGGGGTCCACCTCTTTCGGTTCGAGGTGGAGGTGGAAGGACTCCCGGACCCGGCGGAGCTGGGTCCCTACACCCGGTACGTAACCTGGATCGCCCCGCCCATCCTCTCACCCATGGTGGCGCTGGGTGAACTGGAAGGGAGACGTACCCGGTTGGAGGTGGGCGGCTTCAATACCTTCCTCTTCCTCATCTCGGCGGAGGGGCCGGATCCGGTGGACCAGCGCACCGGGCCCCTGGTGCTCCGGGGCACGTCGCCCGCCATGATCCTCAGGCCCCACGACATCCCCGTCATCCTGGCAGAGATGACTCCGGGGCAGGATGGGACGCACCATGGGGGCCACGGGCACCACGGGCACCACGGGGAGCCCGACCCGGAGCCGGATCCCCATGGCGCCCGGGAACACCCCTCCGCCGAAACACCTCACCGCCACGCCGCAGTGGATCCGGCCCATCCCCATCACGTCCCACCGGAGGCCCTCCCGCCCGGTCTCGTCTCCCGGTGGCGACCGCCGCATATGCATCCGCAGATCTCCATGCCCCATGAGATCATGAGGCTGCAGCCCGGTGTCTCCCCCTTCCTTCCCGGCGAGGTGGGAGCTCCGGCTGCACGGGTCTCGGAAATCGTACAGGTTGCCGACGGGGATACCCTGGTTCTGGAGGCGGGGCCGGTGACCCGGATCGTCGACGGAAGGCCCGAGCCCGGCTGGGCCTTCAACGGTCAGATCCCGGGGCCGCGTATCGTGGCGGAAGAAGGGAGCACCCTCCATGTGGTCTTCCGGAACCATACCCCCCTCCCGGCTGCGGTACACTGGCACGGGCTCCGGCTGGACTGGCGCTTCGACGGCGTGCCAGGTGTGACCCAGGATCCCATCCCCCCGGGAGAGAGCTTCCACTATGAGCTTTACTTCCCGGACGAGGGGATATTCTGGTATCACCCCCACCTGCGGGAAGATGTGATGCAGGACATGGGGATGGCCGGGACCATCCACGTGCGCCCTCGGGACCCGGGGGACCGCTACTCCCCAGTGGACCGGGAAGTGGCGCTGATCCTGGACGACCAGTTGGTGGGTCCGGAGGGACCGGTCCCCTACGGCCGGGAGGCCCCCATCCACGCCATCATGGGGCGCTTCGGGAATGTCCTCACCGTGAACGGCGCTCCTCGGTGGGAGGCCACGGCACACCCCGGCGAGACGCTCCGCCTCCACCTCCACAATGTGAGCTCGACCCGGAGCTACAACCTCTCGGCCCACGGCCTTGCCGGCGCCCTCCCCCTCCGAGTGGTGGGATCCGATGTAGGAGCCCTACCCCGGAGCGTCCACGTGGAGAGCGCTGTGGTGGTGCCGGCCGAACGGTGGTCCGTGGAACTCCACCTCCCGGAGGCGGGAACAGTGGTGCTGGAGAACCGGGTGCAGGGGCTGGATCACCTGGGAGCCCGCTTCTTCCCCCGGGTCGATACCCTGGGGGTGATCCGGGTGGAAGGAACCCCGGTGGCCGGGGCGGCGGAGCGCGCTCAGGACTTCACCGCCACCCGGAGCCACGCCGGGCTGGTTGCCGAGGTGGAGTCGCTGGCGGAGCGACACCGGGAGCGAGAGCCGGACCACAGCCTGATCCTTGAGCTCGAGGTGACGGAGCTCCCCTTCCCCCTGGACCCCCTCCTGGGATGGGAGGCCACCTACCGCCCTCCGGTGGAGTGGGAGGGAGTCATGCCCGATATGGACTGGCTGGTGAGTGGGGATATGGCCCGCTGGAGCCTCCGGGATCCGGAGACCGGCCTCCGGGATATGGCCATCGACTGGCGTTTTCAACTGGGGGAGGAGGTGAGGATCCGGCTGGTGAACGACCGGAATGGGCTCCACCCCATGCATCACCCCATCCACCTCCACGGGCAGAGATTCCTGGTGACGGCGGTGGACGGGGAGCCGGTGGAGCACCTGGCGTGGAAGGACACGGTACTGGTGCCGGTGGGCTCCACGGTGGATCTTGTGGTTGAAATGACGAACCCCGGCCCGTGGATGATCCACTGCCACATATCGGAGCATCTGGAATCGGGGATGATGGCCGTCTTCCATGTGGGGGAATCAACGGACCGGGACTGACCGCCCCGCTCCCGGCGCACGGCTGAACCGATCCCCTTGGGCCCTCTCCCTTCACCTTCGACCTTCTTCCGGGAAGCACCCATGACCCCGTCGACCTCCAGAGCCACTCTGTCCGGCTACCGTTTCTATCTGGGCCAGGCCCTTTCGGCCCTATTCCTGGCCGTGATGCTCGTTGGCCTGACTCCTGGAGACTTGTGGGGCCAGCGAGCCCAGGAGATGTCCCAGGAGGTCCGGCAGTACGTGGTGACGGATGCTCCGGTCATGGCCCTCACCGGAGTGACGGTGGTAGACGGGACCGGAGCCGATCCGGTGACGGACCGTACCATCCTGATCCGGGATGGGCGCATCGCCGCGGTGGGTGCAACCTCGGAGGTGGAGGTGCCGACGGATGCGGAGGTCTACCACCTTCCCGGTCACACCGTGATCCCCGGGCTCATCGGGATGCACAACCACACCTTCTACACGACCTCGGGGCGGAGCGTCCAACTGGACTTCTCGGCACCGCGCCTCTACCTGGGGAGCGGGGTCACCACCATCCGCACCACCGGTGCCGCCTCGCCCTACAGCGAAATCAACATGAAGCGTGGGATCGAGGACGGCCGGATCCCAGGCCCCCGCATGCATATCA
>SKJY01000144.1 GCA_007121775.1 Gemmatimonadota bacterium | reverse complement strand
GTTCCCTGCCCGGCGATGATGTCCGGGTGATCAAAGGGAGGAACCATATGCTGGCCCCCCTCGGCCTGGATCTCCAGCGCCTTTCGCCGCCGCTCCAGGGAGGTGGTCCCCTCCAGGATCACCCGGGCTCCCAGCGCCTCGGCCCCCTTTCGCTTCACTGCCGGTGCCGTGACCGGCATCACCACCACAGCGGGCACCCCAAGCAGGCCCGCCGCCATGGCCATGGCCTGGCCATGGTTCCCGGAGGAGTAGGTGATGACGCCCCGCTCCAGCTGCTCCCGGGGGAGCTTCGAGATGTAATTCCACGCCCCCCGGAATTTGAAGGAACCGGAGCGCTGCAGGCACTCGAGCTTGAGGCGAACCTCACCATCCACCTGACGGGACAGCTCTTCGGCGCGGAGGAACGGGGTCCGCACCGCCACCCCTTCCAGTCGACCCGCTGCCGCCTGCACCTGGGAGAAGGGCACCAGGCCCTGCCCCGCCGTCACTCTTCCGTCTCCGCGCCCCCGCCGATCCGCTCCCGGGGATCCCCGGCCGCCACCTCCGCCTCCAGCCCCTCGTCGGCGTCGTCGGCGATGACCCGGGCCACGTCCACGATCTCGTCTCCCTCGTCCAGGTTCACCAGACGGACCCCTTGCGTGGCCCGCCCAATGACCCGGACCTCCTGGACCGCCTGACGGTTCACCACGCCGGAACGGGTGATGAGCATGACCTCATCGGTGGGGAGGACCGATTTGATGGTCACAACCCCTCCGGTCTTCTGGGAGAGGCGGATGTTGATGACGCCCTTGCCGCCGCGCCCTTGGAGCCGGTAGTCGGCAATGGCGGTGCGCTTGCCCATGCCGCCCTGGGTAACCACCAGGAGGTCCGAGTCATCTCGGACCACCACCATCCCCACCACCTCGTCACCGCCGTCCAGGTTAAGCCCCCGCACTCCTTCGGAGACCCGCCCCATGACCCGGACGTCATCCTCGTTGAAGCGGATGGCCATACCCTCCCGGGTCGCCAGGATCACCTCCCGATCCCCCTCGGTGATCTTCACATCGATGAGCTCGTCTCCCTCACGGATGTTGATGGCGTTCAGCCCCACCGAACGCATGTTGCGGTAGTCGGAGAGGGCGGACTTCTTCACCTTCCCCTGCCGGGTGGCGAAGAGGAGGAACCGGTCCTCGGAAAACTCCCTGACCGGGACCACCGAGGCGATGCGAGCGTCGGATTCGATCTCCAGGAGGTTCACCAGCGGCTTGCCCCGGGATGTCCGCCCACCCTGGGGGATTTGCCAGACCTTCAGCCAGTGACACTGGCCATCCCGGGTGAAGATCATGAGAACATCGTGGGTAGAGGCCAGGAAGAGGTGCTCCACCCAGTCCTCATCCTTCGTCCCCATCCCCCGGAGCCCTCGGCCACCCCGTCGCTGGGCCCGGTACGTGTCCGCGGGAATCCGCTTCACGTATCCCTGCCGGCTCATGGTGATGACCATCTCCTCATCGGCGATGAGATCTTCCATCTCCAGGTCGGACCGCTCTCCCACGATGGCCGTACGGCGCTCGTCGCCGTACTTCTCCGCCATCTCGGTCAGTTCCCCCCGGATCACCTCCATCCGGGCGCCTCGATCCGCCAGGAGCTCTTCCAACTCGGCGATGCGGGCGCGGACCTCGGCCAGCTCCGCCTCGAGCTTCTCCATCTCCAGCCCGGTGAGCCGAGCCAGGCGCATGTTCAGGATGGCCTCGGCCTGGGCTTCCGACAGGCCAAAGCGCTCCTGCAGGCGACTGGAGGCCGTGGGGGTGTCCTGGGACCCCCGGATGATCTTGATCACCTCGTCGATGTTGTCGACGGCGATCTTGAGTCCCTCCAGGATGTGCTCCCGCGCCTTGGCCTTGCGCAGGTCGAACTCGCTGCGGCGCACCACCACCTCGTGGCGGTGGTCCAGGAAGTTCTGCAGCATCTGCCGAAGACTCATGACCCGGGGCACACCGTCCACCAGCGCCAGGAGGATGGTGCCGAAGGTCGACTGCATCTGGGTGTGCTTGTAGAGCTGGTTCAGGACGATGTACGGGATGGCATCCCGCTTCAGCTCCACCACGATCCGCATCCCCTCCCGGTCCGATTCGTCCCGGAGAGCGGAGATTTCGGTGACCCGCTTGTCCCTCACCAACTGGGCGATCTGCTCAATGAGGCGGGTCTTGTTGACCATGAAGGGGATCTCGCGGATGACGATCCGCTCACGCCCCGTCTCCATCTCCTCGAACTCGGCGGTGGCCCGCATGACGATCCGACCCCGCCCGGTACGATAGGCATCCCGGATGCCATCCCGCCCGCAAATGTACCCGCCCGTGGGGAAGTCCGGGCCTGTAATCAGCGCCTCCAGCTCTTCCTGGGGAAGCTCCGGGTTGTCGATGAGGGCGTCCAATGCCGCCACCACCTCCCGGAGGTTGTGGGGCGGGATGTTGGTGGCCATCCCCACGGCGATCCCCGACGAACCATTCACCAGGAGGTTCGGGAACCGGGAGGGGAGGACGGTGGGTTCATCGATGCGGCCATCGAAGTTGGGAGCGAAGGCCACCGTCTCCTTGTCGATGTCGGCAAGCATCTCCATGGCGATGGGGGTGAGGCGGGCCTCCGTGTACCGGTAGGCCGCCGCCGAATCGCCGTCGATGGATCCGAAGTTTCCCTGCCCATCCACCAGCGGATAGCGGAGGGAGAAGTCCTGGACCATCCGCACCATGGAGTCGTAGACCGCCGAGTCCCCGTGGGGGTGATACTTCCCCAGCACCTCCCCCACCACCGACGCGCTCTTCTTGTAGGCCCGGCCCGGCGAGAGGCCGAGTCCGTTCATGGCGTAGAGGATCCGGCGGTGCACCGGCTTGAGACCGTCCCGTACATCGGGGAGGGCCCGCTGCACGATGACGCTCATGGAGTAGTCGATGAACGACTCCCGCATCTCGTCTTCCAGGAGGCGGGAAAGGACGCGCTGGCCCGTCCCTCCACCGTTCTCCTGGTCGTTCTCCATATCCATGCCGTTCTCGGCTTCCATGCCGTTGTCCGATTCCATGCCGTTGTCCGATTCCATGGATCAGCCCGGGTCTATTTCGGGGAAGGTGGCCTTGCAGACCAGGCCGGAAAGCCGGACCTGCAACCACGGGAGGGCGGGCGGGAGAGGAGTCGCCGCAGCTGCCGGCGCCCGCAGTGCGCCGGGCCCGCCCGAGGGGAGTCCGGAGCCCCTCCGCAGATGGGTTTCCGAACCTGCGATACAGCCCTAAAACTAACGGTTTGCGAGGGTTTGCGGCAACTCCGCATCCATCCCGTCTGCACCGG
>SKJY01000343.1 GCA_007121775.1 Gemmatimonadota bacterium | reverse complement strand
TCATCCTGGGGGCTGGCTGCCACCAGGATGTTCGATGCGTTGGGGAAGATCCACGTCCCGCCCCGTCGGCCTCGCACCTGGCCCGTATCGTTGATGGAGGCGGTGGGCCGCTGGGCCACCACGCCCAGGAGCTCCACCAGGAGGTTCCGGGCCTCCGCCAGGTTCCCCTGTGAGATCGCCGCCTCGGCCAGGATCAGGTACGCCTCCTCGCCCTTCAGGATGGCCACCGGGCTCTGGGCTCCGGCGGTCCGGCTGAAGTACTTGGGGAAGAGGAAGTCCAGACGGGGAAGGGGCTGGAACTCATCCTGCCCCGAGTCGAAGATGGCAAACTGCATCTGGTTGGTGGGCCCGTCGGTCACGTCGAATTCGGCAAAACGGATGAGGGTCGGCGCCGCGGACCGGACCTCAGCCGCCGCCGCCACCGCTTCGGCCCGGTTCCCGGCCCGGTGGTGGGCCCGGGCAATGGCCAGGGTAGCGGCCGACCGGAATTCGCCGTCGGACGAGAGGCTCCGGGCCTGGGTGAAGTCTGCTACCGCCCGCTCCAGATGGATGGCCGGTGCCTGGGCCGCTCCCCCGGCTTCGGTGGGGAGAGCCACGAAGAGCTCACCGGCCAGGAGGTGGGAGTACCCCCGGGCGAAGTGGAGGGCCGCCACCGTCTCCTGGGAGGCATTTGGATCGGCAGGGACCACCTGCTCCAAGCCCCGGGTGGCCATCTCCCTGAGGCGGTGGATATCCCGCTGGATGGCGATGACTGTCACATCGGTGGGTTCGATCTCCGGGATATCGAAGACCCGATTGAAGAGGGTGCGGTTGTTGAAGAGGTTGTCGGAGGCAACCTCAGCCCCCATGACCACCTGATTCACGGTGGAGGCGAGCTGGCGCTCGACGCCCCGGGCCCAGGAGGCTGCGGCGTTCCGGGTCTGGATGAAGTCACCCTCGGTCACCGTGGGATTCACCACCTCGGTGGGATCCAGGAGGTCACAGCCAGGCGCCGTGACAATGGCGGCCAGGAGGGCGATGTAGGGAAGTCGGGACGGGCGCGTGCGATTCATCGGCATGGTCGTGTCTCCCCTCAGAAGCGGACGCGGATGTTGGCAAGGAAGGTCCGGGGCGACGGGTCGCTCCCGTAGTTGAAGCCGCCCACTGTGGCTCCACCCTGACTGTCGGCGCCGGAATGGTCCGTTTCCGGATTGAACGACGAGGTCCACCAGCCGAAGGGGTTCTGGATGGCGAGTCCCAACTCGGCCCCGTCGGCCCACCGCTCGACCCAGCTTCGCGGGAGGGTGTAGCGGGCCGACAGGTTCCGGAAGATCAGGTAATCCGTGTCTTCCACGAAGAAGTTGGTAAGCTGGAGCCAATTCGTGCGAAACGGCCCGGGGTTCTGCTCAAGCAGCGCAGGGGGCAGGTCGGGATCTGGCAGTGCATAGAGGTAGCGGAACTGACGGTCAAAGGAGTGAAGCTGGGCTCCCCGCTGCCAATCGGCATCGGCGTTGAAGCGGAGGTTCTGGCCCAGGTTCAATTCAAGGCCGATGGAGCCAAACTGGTCCGGGAGGGGCTTCCCCAGGTATTGGAGCAATTGGGTCTCTGCGATGGTGCCGTCGGGGTTGAGGATCGAACGGGACCCCCGGAGAGCACCGACAGGCCGACCTTCTTCCACCACCGCCTGCACGGTGCCGGCGCTGAACCCGCTGATCCCGAAGACCGGCGATCCCCCGGCGTCCACCACCTCGTTGTTCAGGGTGTTGAACGAGCCCGAGATCCTGGCCGAGACCCGGTCGGTGCGGAGCACCTCGCCCGTCACCCGCAGCTCCACGCCGTGATTGGCGATCTCGCCCACATTCCGGAACTGGGTGAGTTCGCCGGTGGAGGGGCTCGACGGCACCTCGAAGAGGGCGTCCCGGGTCCGGGCGTCGTACCAGTTGAACTGGAAGGCCAGGCGGCCCTCCAGAAGCTCCAGGTCGACGCCCAGCTCCACCGTGGTGGTCTTCTCAGGCCCCAGATCCGGGTTGCCGGGCTGACCGAAGCCCGCCGCCTGCTGCCCCCGGTACGAGGCGAAGCTCACCGTCCGGTCGCGGGCGAAGGGGGGCGGGAAGTTCCCGGCCACGCCGTAGTTCCCGCGAAGCCGGATCCCGGAGACCAGATCTTCCGAGAAGGTGCGACGGAAGAAGTCTTCCCGGCCCAGATCGTAGGCGAAGCCCACCTTGGGGTAGAGCTGGAGCCCCACATCCTCACCGAAGGCGGTGTTCCCGTCGGCCCGGAGCCCCACATCCAGGAAGTACCGGTCGAAGAAGCCCCAGTTCTGCTGGACGTAGACCCCGTAGTTCACCACCTGAAGGAGGAAGTCGTCGGCGGTGGTGCTCCCGGCTCCCCGCACCGTCTCGCTTCCGTCCCGGACGTTCAGCGCCACCCGGGCGTCCTGCTCGTCGTGGTTCCGGAAGACCTGCCCACCCACGTTGGTGATGAGGGAGAGGGAGCCCCGATCCAGCCGGTGCTGCGCTCCCCCCTCCATGGTGAGGCCCAGGAAGCGGCGGTCGTAGCTGCTGATGCTCCCCCGGTCGTCGGTCCCCTCGGGCCAGACCCGGGTGTGGACCAGGAATTCGTTGGTCAGGATCCCCCGCTCGTTACTGGTCCGATGATCGAGGCCCAGGGTGGCATTGAAGGAGAGATCAGGTCGGGCATCCCAGCGCATGGACTGGGAGGTCTGGAAGCGGGACACCTGGATGCGGTTGTTCTGGAGCCGCTCGGCGTCCCGGATGAAGTCCCGTAGCTCGTTGAACTCCGAGGAGCTGAGTTCGCCCAGGTTGTTGTTCCAACCCAGGGCGAAGATCCGCCCCGCCTCCAGGAGCCAGAGGGGTGCGTACCCACCGGCGTTCCCGTCCCGGGTCCGTTCGAACTCGTTGTAGCCAAAGCTGAAGCTTCCCGTATACCGGACGTTGGGCGAGAGGTTTGCGTTCAGCCCGCTCCGGAGCTGGTAGTTCCGGGAGCCGTTGTTGTCGATACGGAAACCCTCCCGGTCCGAGATACTCCCCCCGAATGACCAGGTGACATCCTCGCTCCCCCCGCTGGCCGAGAGCCGGTACTGCTGGCGGAGCCCGCTCCGGTAGAGGAGGTCCACCGTCTCGGGGAAGAAGAAGTAGGCCGGGTTGACCCGCTCCATCCCCAGCTCCGTCTCCAGAGAGAAGCGGGCCGGGCCAGGCGTCCCACGGGAGGTGAAGATCTGGATCACCCCGTTGGCGGCATCGGACCCGAAGAGGGTCGTGGCGGCGCCTCCCGGGACGTACTCGATGCGCTCGATGTTCTCGATGGGGATGTCGGCGATGGCCG
>SKJY01000083.1 GCA_007121775.1 Gemmatimonadota bacterium | reverse complement strand
CCCTTCGGCGAGGTGGTGGAGGGGATGGAGACGGTGGACGCCTTCCACAGCGGGTATGGAGATGGACCGCCCCGGGGCTCAGGCCCCTACGCCGCCATGGCCCACGCCCGAGGCAACGAGTACCTGGACGAGGAGTACCCCGAGCTCACCCGGATCCTCCGGGCATCGGTGGTGGAACCCTGACCTATCTCCGCCCGGACTCGCCCCTCCGGAGAAGACCATCCACGCTGAACCGACCCGGTCCGGCGAAGAAGAACCAGGCCGCCAGGGGCGTGTAGATCATGAGCATGTGGCGAGGGAGGAGGTTCCCGGCCTGGAGCCACGCCACCGCGATGCTGAGGAAGATCAGGAATGAGACCCCGGCGCTGATCCGGTTCCAGGCGCCCAGCATGAAGAGGGCTCCGGCCGCCAACTGAACCCACGGCAGAGCATACGCATAGGGGGCCGCCACAAGCTCGGGAAGCCAACCCGGGATATTGTTCTGGAACTGATTTCCCCGGAAGAAGGTGCCGAAGCCGTCGGTCAGCTCTGCTGAGACCTTCCCCCACCCCTGGTGCAGGAGGAACCAGCCGAGGGTGACGCGGGTCAGGGACTTCACGATCTCGGTCGCCAGAGTGGATCCGGCGCCGGTACTCTTCGACGGGCTCATTGGGATGCTTGGATGGTGGTGGATTGAAGAGGGGCGGCCCGCGGGAGCCTCC
Source organism: Gemmatimonadota bacterium (assembly GCA_007121775.1). Classification (GTDB taxonomy): domain Bacteria; phylum Gemmatimonadota; class Gemmatimonadetes; order Longimicrobiales; family Gaopeijiaceae; genus PWLA01. Next base: position 2,625 of record SKJY01000083.1, on the reverse strand, counting down.
GCCCACGGTGCGTGGATTCGATGGATTCCGGTCACCGCTGGTGACCGCCAATGACTGAGTTCCGGCGACCATCTATGCTCGCAGGAGGCTCTACGTTCCCTTGGCCGGTCCACCGGTACGCTGACCCGGGCATCTTCGAGCTTGCCAGGGGCGGCACCGCCCCGCACCTTCCCGGACAAATCATTGCCCGGCCGAACGAGTCCCGCACAACCGGTCCGACCCCTTCGTTTCCTGTCCTATCGCACGGCCTCCGGGCACGCCCCCCTCTAACGAGCCGCTGCCCTTCCCCCCCCCAGGAGATCCACCTGTGACCCGTCACCCCGCTCGTACCCTCCGTTGCCTCCCCGCGCAGCTCGTCCGGGCCCACCGCCCCTCGGCTACCCGGGCTCGCACCGCGGCCCTGACGCTCCTGGCGGCCGCCACAGCCCTGCCCGCCTCGCTGGCCCTGCCGACCACCCCGGCGCTGGCCCAGGACCAGGCGGCAGGAAGCATCTTCTCCGCAGCCGTCGCCGAGCACCCCGCAGTCATCCGGGCCGGTGAGATCCTGGAGCGGGACTTCGAGCGGCAGGTGGAGGAGTGGATCCACCTGACCCAGATCCCGGCACCCTCCGGGCAGGAAGACGAGCGCGGCGCCTATATGGGGGAGGCCTTCGAGGCCATCGGGCTCCAGGTGACCACCGACGCCATGGGAAATGTGACCGCCACTCGTCCGGGTACCGGTGGAGGTCCCACCATCGTCTACGCCGTCCACATGGATACGGTATTTCCCCTGGACACCGATGTGACGGTGCGGATCGACGGCGATACCCTCCGGGCCCCGGGGATCAGCGACAACACCAATGAACTCGCCGCCATCCTGGCGCTCGCCCGGGCCATGGATGAGGCGGGCCTCGAGACTCGGGGCGACATCGTCTTCGTGGCCACCGTCGAGGAGGAGGTGGGGCTGAAAGGCATGACCTACTGGCTCGACAACAACCCGGAGCCCGACATGCTCATCGCCCTGGATTCGGGGCTCGGCTCCGTCATGTACGGTGCGCTGGGGATCTACTGGACCCGCTACTTCTTCCGGGGCGAGGCGGCGCACACCATGGCCTCCACCGGTCGCCCCCACCCGGCCCGGGCCCTCTCTCGCGCGATCCTCTCAGTCTACGAGTTGGATCTTCCCAGCGGCTCCGATGGCGCCGTCATGAATGTGGGAATCCTGGACGGCGGCGAGATCTTCAACGGGATCCCGGAGGAGGTCTCGTTCACCCTGGATCTACGCTCGGTGGACCCGGAGCTCCTGGAACGGCTGAATGCCGAGGTGGAAGCCCGGATCGCCGCCGCCGCCGAGTCGGAGGGGGTCGAGTGGCGGCTCGAAGCGGTGAACCGCACCCCCGCCGGCGGCACGGAGGCCGATCTGGCGGACCGGCGGACGCACCCGGTGGTGGAGACCACCATGGACATTCACCGCCACCTGGGTCTCGATGTCCGGGCCGTCGCCTCGGGCGCCACCGACGCCAACGTCGCCGTGGGTCGCGGCATTCCGGCCATCGCCACCGGCACGGGCCGGGGTGGAGGCGCTCATTCCCTGGCCGAATGGGCGTACGTCCCGGCGCAGCGCACGGGGATGCAGATGCTCATCCTCCTGACGGCCGCCCTGGCGGGGGTGCAGTGACGGTGGGGGGCGGAAGGGTGGGCCCATGTCGTACGAGCCTCTCACTGTGCCTCGCCGCATTCGTCCTCCTCCCGGCTACGCCCCTTACGGCGCAGGATCGCCCCCTCGAGCCGCGAGATCACTACCGGGAGATCTCGGTGGGGCAGACGGCCCTCTCCCCTGACGGCACCCTGTTGGCCTTCACCGTCACCCGGGTCCGGGAAGAGGAGAATGACCGGATCCGGGCCATCTGGGTTCAGCGTCTTTCGGAGGGACGGGCTGCGGATGAACCCTTCCAACTCACCAGTCCGCCCCACGACGCCCACTCGCCCCGCTGGTCTCCCGACGGCGCGCTCCTGAGCTTCCAGTCGAACCGGGACGGCTCGGGGAACGCCACATGGTTTCTCCGCATGGATCAGGCTGCCGGAGAGGCCTTCCGGATCGAGGGGGTGGATGCCCCGCCCATCTGGTCCCCGGATGGCCAGTGGATCGCCATGGTCCGTCGGCCCGAGTCCGATGGTCCATCCGATGCCCGTCGTGTGGCACCGAACGCCGTCACCTCCGTGGAGAGGCCGGACCGGTTCGATGGCCACGTCGTCACTCACGCCAATTTCCGGCAGAACGGCGTAACCGCCCCCCTTCCCCACCCCGACGCCGTGCCGACACCCCAGCTCTGGGTCGTGCCCGCCGCCGGTGGAGAGGCGCGCCAGGTCACCGACCTTGCCCTGGAGGTCATGGACCCGGCGTGGTCCCCCGACGGGCGGTATCTCGTCTTCGTGGGGAGCGATGCCGAACCCGCCGAATACGACCAGCACCGAGCCGGGGGCGACCTCTATTCAGTGAGCCGAGACGGCGGAGTCGTTACGGCGTTGACCACAAGGGGAGAGGCGACGTACTCGGATCCGGTCCCCTCCCCGGACGGGGAGACCCTGGCCTTCCTCCGTCGGTCCGGTCAGGGCCAACCCACCGGGCTCTTCGTGGTGGCGGTG
>SKJY01000345.1 GCA_007121775.1 Gemmatimonadota bacterium | reverse complement strand
TCGGTCCAGCGGAGCGACGCGGCCCGGTCCAGCGCGTGTCCGATCATGGTGGCGATGTCTTCTCCCACCGACGCGGGAACATCCCCGTCGGGGACCACCAGGGGAAAGACGACGATCCGGTTAGGGTCCAGCTCCACGTTCGACGGCAAGGTCCTGAAGATGGCGAACCCTCCCAGGAAGAGTGCGGAGAGCCCTACGGCCACCAGGATGCCCCGCCTCACCCAGAGCGCGCGGGGGTTGGCGGGGAGCCCTTCCTCGGAGGTGGACTTCCGGAGCCCCTGAGGCGTGAGGTCGAAGTACCAGGAGAGAACCAGGGTGACGGGGAAGCCCACGAAGCCCATCCCCACCAAGACCCGGAAGACCCAGTAGGGAGCACCCAGGGCGGGGAGCAGGAGGTCCGCAGCCTGAAGGAGGGCGAAGGCTACCACCACGTACATGACCGCTGCACGCCCCACCTGCCTCTCCATCAGCTGAGCCAGGAGTCCTGGCTGCTTCGGCGGTGACTCGGGGGGGTCGGTCACAGTTCCGGCGTCCGATCCCGATACTCCACGAGATTCATCTCACTCACCAGGAGCTCAGCTGGAACCTGCTCACCGCTGATGGTTCCCAGCCAGATGAGGTACTCCCCGCTCTGGGCCCAGGGGATCGCTACCAAGGGATCCAGATTCCCGAAGGAATCGTCGTCACACACCCAACTCCCATTGGGGAGAAGGATGTGAAGTGTGAGATCTCCATCGCCCACGGCGGCAATGTTGAGGTACGCGTCGGCAGGACCCCGATAGGACAGCATGGCGCTGTGCGCCTCCTCGGTGTAGCCGAAGGCGCATTCGGGCCAGGGCCCGTCCGTGAAGTAGGAGGCATTGGCCTGGGACCCGCCGGCCGAAATCAGCACCCTGTGGGGATCTGGCCAGAATCCCGCCGACAGCTCTATGGTGGAGGGGGCCGGATTCTGAGTTTCCGCGGCCGGTGACATTGTGTCGACATCGTCGTCCCAGTCGTCGCCGAGGATCATGACGAGCCAGACGAGCCCGATGAATACCACCAGGCCGCCGCCCATCCCAAGGAGTAGGGGGCGTTTCGTGGAGGAACTCGTGGCCTCTCCGGTCGGAACCGATCGTGTGGAGGGCTGGGGCGGAGGAGTCGCGCTCCCTCCTCCGGAGCCGGAGGCGGCCAGGACGGGGGGGCTCGCGGAGCCAGCCGAAGTCCCCGCCGCCTCCGACGGCGCCGCGAAGGGGGGTGGCCCCACAGGAGAGACGGGCTGCGGCCCGGGTCCGGCCCCCATCGGGGGTGCCGGTTCTCCCTCAATATTGAAGAGCACCCCGTCCGGTGCCCGCATGTACAGAACGGGTGTTCCCCACTCAAGACTCTTCCCCAGCGACATGCTGATGGCCTTTCGCGCCTCGGTCACGGCGGTGTCCACCGCGAGCCCCCGGGCAATGTCCTCGTAGAAGACCTGGGAGAACTCGATGGCGGCCCGGTCGGTGATCTCGTACTGCATGGCCACCACCGCCGGGACCCCTCGGCGCATGAGCACGGACGCGGTGCTTGAGAAGATGTTGGTGTCGCTTCCCTTCGCCCCTTCGCACGAGTTCAGGACTGCAAGGCGGAGGGTGTGGTGATCGGCCAGGAGCCGGCCGAGTTGGGTGGCCGAGATCCGGAAGGACCCTCCGCTCTCGTCCTCCATGGCCAGAATCCCCTCCTGGGAGACGGGATCGAATCCGCCATGGCCCACGAAGTGGAAGATGTGCCAGGGCCCCTTCCGCATGGCCCGCTGCAGGTCCCGCCAGCCGCCTCCGGGGAGCCATTCCCAGTAGAGCCTCCCCTCTTGCCGGAGCCCTGCCGTGGCACGGTCGATCCTCTCCATCTCCCGCTTCACATCTAGCTGCGCCCGGTCCTTGGGGCTCGACACCATGCCCAGGACCCGGATCGGCGGCTCAATGGTGAGAGGGGGAGTAGGTTGATCCAGCGCCATGTAGCGGATCACCGGGGTCTCGGCCGAGAGGCAGACGAAGTCGCCTTCCCCCTCGTCATACATATATTCCCAGGGGAGGGAAGCCAGCTCGGGTGCCTCCAACCGGAGCCGTAAACGAAGTCCTCGGCCTTCATCCCTGGCCCTCTCGCGGCTCCGCCGGTATAGATCGCGAAGCTCGCCCCCCAGCATCATGTTGAAGAGGGCCTTCCCGAAGTCCTCTACCGACTCCTCTTCCTTGAAGCGTATATCCCGTCGGGTGCCGCTGGACTTGAGCAGGGCGATCTCCAGGGCCTGCAGGCGGGACTCGAGCGCCAGCTCGTCGAAGGGGAAGAGAACGTTCGTCGTCTTCTCCCCGCCAGGGGACCGGACATCGATCTCGTACTCCTTCCCGCCGAGGGACCGGAGTTTCAGTTCGAAGTCATGGTAGTCCAAGGGGCCTCATGGATGGAGGGGGAGGCGACCTTCTCATGAAGGGCCGGAGTGACGAGGCGTGAGCCGGAACGGGCGTCCGGTTCGGCTACCTACGGGGTTGTCACCCCCAAACGGGACTGGCGCACGGCAGGCGGCGCGCTGAGGCCGCTGGGTCCGCCCTCGTCGCAATTTCCGAAAACGGTCACGGCTCTTTAAAAGTCGTAAGAAAGCTTAAAGAACCTACGGGGCGGATCCCGACCCGACAAGGCAACTAGAGGCGGTGAATGGCGGAGGCTACCTGTTCCTACCCGTCATCCCCATCCGCATCCTCCACGTACTGCCACCGGCCCGTGCCCAGGAGTCGGAGCGCTTCTTCCACCGCTTCGGTAAGCTCCCGGTCGTAGCCGGCCAGTTCGTCGACGGGGCTGTTTCGGACCCAGATGTGGGGCGGGACCCCGTAGTTCTCCAGGTTGAAGCCGAAGTTGTAGGGCTGCTCGGGGTCGAAGCTCACCACGCGCACCCGGGGCACGCGCACCCTTCCTCCATCCTTCAGCGGAAGCCAGTTGGCCGAGACCACCGCTCCGGCGGTGGGGGTTCCCACCAGCGTTCCCAGCCCCAGGTGGTCGAAGGCGTGGGGCACCATCTCGGCGTTGGACCCGGACCGCCAGTTGTGCATCATGACCTGGGGTCCGTAGATGATCTGCTGGGGGCGCCGTCCCACCAGGGGCGACTCGGTGCGGGTCCAGGTGAACTGGTAGGGGCGCCGCTGCAGGATGTCCATGAGCTGCTGATCGATGTTGCCGCCCCCGTTGAAGCGCACATCGATGATGATGCCCTGGCGGTGGAAGTTCTCATCCAACTCCTGCTGGAACTGCTGGAGGAACGTCTGGTTCATGCTGCGGATGTGGGCGTAGTAGATGCGCCCGTCGGTCATTTCGTGCAC